>NZ_JBITBT010000045.1:0-80169 GCF_044452505.1 Amycolatopsis sp. NPDC051903
GCGACCTACTCGCCACCCACCGCCTGCTCTCGCTCCACGACGACAGCCTGCGCATCGCCGACGTCCGCTACCTCAGCGCCACCCTCACCAAGACCGGGGAATAGCGCTGGACAGCGCGGCGCTGGTCGATGCCGAGGTCCCGGGATGGCGCATTGGATGGTGGCACCGTCGCAGACCGCTTTGGTTCTGAGGAAGGCGTTTCTGCCGTAGAGTAAGGAGATGCGGCCACCCGACGAGATGAGCGGGGCCGACTTCCAGGTGCTCTACTCGCCGCTGCGCAGTACAGCCCCCGGGGCCGGCGCTCCCCGGGGCGCCTTGGACACGGTGACGCGCGAACAGGTTCTCGCAGCCATCCGCGAGGTTCGTTCCGGTTACCCGGTCTCGCTCGCCGCCCCGGTGAACACCCGAGCCGCGGCGGACGACGATGAGCCGGCCGAGTACCGGCTGACCGCCCCGGCCCGTGGCGTCGCGCCGCAGACCGGTTTGCAGTTCGCCCGGGACCGCTTCGCCATGAACGTGCACGGTGACGTCAACAGCCACCTCGACGCGCTCTGCCACGTCATCTACGACGGCACTCTGCACCGCGGCGTGCCTGCGACGGAAGCGTTCTCCCAGGACGGAGCGATCGAGCAGTCCATCGAACTGGCGCGGGACGGAATCGTCGGACGCGGAGTGCTTTTGGACATTCCCCGGCTGCACGGTGTTCCCTGGCTCGAACCGGGAACCCAGGTGACGGTTGAGGATCTCGCCGCCGCCGAGACGCGGCAGGGTTCGCAGGTCGGCCGTGGCGACATCCTCCTCGTCCGCGTCGGCCATCGACGGCGCCGCGACGAGCTCGGTCCCTGGGACGTGGCCGAGGCGAGGGCCGGGCTGCATCCGACCGCCGTGCGCTTTCCGGTCAACCGGCAGGTCGCCGCACTCGGCAGCGACGGCAACAACGACGCGGCCCCCAGCGCGTCGCGCGGCGTCGCTTTCCCCGTGCACGTGCTCGCCATCCACGCGGCGGGCCTGCACCTGCTCGACTACCTGCAGCTCGAGGATCTCGCGCGCCTCTGCGCAGAGGAAGGACGCTGGTCGTTCCTGTGCGTGATCGCGCCTTTGCGGTTGCCCGGTGCCACCGGTTCCCCCGTGAATCCACTCGCCATTCTGTGACCCTCCGCCGGGCGCTTCGGAAACGGCACTGCGGCACTGTCCGATGAGACTCAGCGTCGGTCCGAGGGAGGCCGGCCATGCTCCGGTGACGGTGGTCCACCAGGACCAGTGATCTTCGCATCTCGGCCGTGGTGTGGAGATCGGCCGCGCGCGGCGCTCAGGAGCGAAAGGCGCTTCGACGACGCTCTCGTGACCTCGCCTGCGCCCGGTCGCAGTACGAAGCCCGGCGCCTACGTTCCGTTATTTGCGCTGATCCAGCTCGGAAAATCGGCCCCCGGCCAGGCAGCCCGCCGGCCCTTGTGCGTCCCGAGGCACTGGTCTAACCTCTCAGGATGCAGTCGTCAGACCAGTCAGCTCTACCGCAGCGGCGGTACTTGCGCGTAGCTCAGGCGCTTCTGAGCGACATACAGCAAGGAGGCTTGCCCGCGGGGGCTCGACTGCCGTCGGACCGCGAACTCGCCACCAAGTTCGAGGTGTCGAGAGCGAGCGTTCGTGAGGCGCTCTTCGCGCTGGAACTGAGCGGTGCCATCACGGTGCGGCACGGGGACGGCACCTACGTGGCGGACCTGAGCCGGGGACTGTCGAAGCGCTCCGGGCACGAGATCGGCTCAACGCCCGAGCACGTCATCGCAGCTCGGCTGGTGGTCGAGCCACCGGTTTCCCGTCTGCTGGCGGCAAGTCCCGGTGATCTCGACCTGGACAAGGTGCAACGCGAGCTCGACCTGGCCATCCGCTTGATCGACGAGCCGGCGCAGCTTCCCGACTTCGTCAACCACTCGATGGCTTTCCACGCCGACCTGGCCGCGATGTGCCCGAACCACATTCTCAGTCACTTCGCGTCGGAGCTGGTCGAGATCGACCGGCAGCCCCTGTGGGTCTTGATCAACCAGATCGTGCTCCAGGACCACAAAAATCGTGTCCAGCTGATCAGCGACCACCAGCGCATCCTCGACGCAATTCGCAGCGATGGCCCCCAGGGTGCCGAAGACGCCATGAGGGATCATTTGCGCCTGAACAAGGAACAGCTCTTCCCCGGGCAAGCCGGGATCGAATGGCCAGGACTCTGACAAAATCTCGAAGGGGAAGCATGACCGACAGCGTCACGGGAAAATACGTTCAGGTTACCGCGGATCCCGCGAACCCCCCGGCCGACGGCCTGTTGCTGAGCGGAACCAACGTCCCCGAAATCCAAAATTCCCTCGGAGTTGCGACGATCCCACCAGGAGCGCCCCGGACGGAAACCATCGCGCACGCCACTTCCGAGGTCATGTACGTCGCCCAGGGAGTGGGTCGGCTGCACACCGACCAGGGAATCCTTGATTTCGAGCGAGGTCAGGCCATCTTCATCCCGGCGGCTTCCTGGCACGCGCTGGAGAACACCGGAACCGAGGACCTCGTTTCCGTGTTCTCCTTCCCCTCGCCTTCGCGGCCGTCAACGCGCGCCAAAAGGGTGTCTTGAGAAAAGACCGGAAACACTCGAAACAGGAAGTTGAATCATGGCATTCGACGCTAAGCCCGCCATGAGCCAAAAGCCCAGGTCGCTCGGTGAGATCATCGACGGCATGAGGCTCACCAGGACCCATTACCTGGCGCTCACCCTCGTGGTGCTGGGTGGCCTCTTCGAGGTGTTCGAACAGCTCATTCTCTCGGCGCTCGGGCCCTCCCTCGAAAAGAGTCTCGGGATCGACGCCTCTACTTTGGCGTTGCTCTCGACCGTGAGTCTCATCGCGATCGTCGTCGGTGGCATCAGCGGCGGAGTGATCGCCGACGTGCTGGGTCGCAGGAGCCTGCTGGCCGTCAGTCTCGGGATCTACTGCGTGGGCTCGGTGCTGTCGGCGATGGCTCCGAACTCGGTCGTCCTCGGCCTCACACGGGTGGTGACCGGCCTCGGGGTCGGCGGCGAGATCGCCGTCGGGCTCACGTACCTCTCGGAGTTGACACCGACCAAGGTCCGGGGCGTGTTCGTTTCCCTGTTCAACACGATCTCCGCGGGTGTCGGCTTGTTCCTGGCCTACGCCTACACCTTGCTGGTGATCGGCCCGTTCGCCTCCGCGGTCGGCGCCGGCGACAACGCCTGGCGGTGGGCCTTCGGCTTGCTCGGCCTTCCGGCTGTCCTGATCTTCTTCTTCCGCCGGTACCTGCCCGAGACGCCGGCTTACCTCCTGAGCCGGGGCAAGATCGAGAAGACGAACGAGGCTCTCACGCGACTGGCCACCGGAAGGCTGCGCCTGCGTAGTGGTGACATCCAGCACTACGTCGACGGCCGGACCGTCGCCGTCTCGGAGAGCGCGCAGCACGAGGGTTCCGCGTTCCAGGCGTTGAAGAGTGTGCTCACCAGGCCGCTTCGCCGGCGCACCCTCGCTCTGGGGATCGCGGCGTTCCTGGCTTGGGGTGCGGAGTTCAGCGTCGTCCTGCTCATGCCCATCATGCTGGTGAACCGAGGATATTCGGTGCAGGGCAGTGTGGCCTTCACCATGGTGCAGAACCTCGGCGGTCTCGTCGGATGCGCGATCGCCTCGTACGGCGGGTTCGCGATTTCCCGCCGGACCGTGGTTTGCCTGGGTTCGGTCTGCGGCGCGGCCGGCGTTCTCGCCTTCGCTCTGTTCGCTCAAGGTGCCACGCTCATCCTGGTGCTCGGCTTCTTGTTCCAGATCTTCGTGCTACTCGTCAACACCACCATCTGGACTTGGGCGCCGGAGCTGTTCCCGACCCGAGTCCGGGGTTTCGGCACGGCCGTCGTCGTGAACACCGGTTTTGTCGGCGGAGCGCTGCTTCCGCTGGTCGCCAGCTCTCTCCTGCAAGGTGTCGGTGAGTTTTGGGTGTTCGCCATCGTGGCCGTGATGTACCTGGGCTTGGCGCTGGCGGCGCTGTTCGTGCCGGAAACCCATCGCGTCCCCCTGGAAGTTCTTCACGGATCCGGCAAGTGAACAGGTTCTGCCGCAGTTCGATCGAGGATATGAGGTAGATGAAAGACATTTCCAGCAACCTGAGCCGAGACCTGATCGGATACGGCAAAGACGTGCCGGCGGTCCGGTGGCCGAATGACGCCAACGTGGCGGTCAACATCGTGGTGAACTACGAGGAGGGATCCGAATACTCCCACGAGATGGGAGACGGCGAGAACGACAGCCTCGCCGAAGTGGACTACGCCTTTCCTCCCCATTTGAGGGACCTGGCCAAGGAGTCGATGTACGAGTACGGCAGCCGGGTCGGCGTGTGGCGCTTGCTTCGCCTCTTCGATGAGTACGACATCAAGGCCACGTTCTTCGGCTGTGCAGTGGCCTTCGAACGCAATCCGGAGGTCGCGTCCGCGGCCCGGGAAGCCGGGCACGACCTGCTCGGGCACGGGTGGCGCTGGGAAGAGCACTGGCGCTTGACGCGCGAGGAAGAAGCCGACCGGATCAAGAAAGCTGTCGAGTCTTTCAAGGAGACGTGGGGGGAAGCCCCCAGCGGCTGGTACTGCCGCTACGGCCCCTCGATCAACACGCGGGAGCTGGTCGTGGAGCACGGGGGATTTCTGTACGACTCGGACGCGTACAACGACGATCTGCCGTACTACGTCGAGGTGAACGGTGTCCGGCAGCTCGTGGTGCCCTACTCGTTGACCTACAACGACATCCAGGGAACCCGCTCACCGAGCCTGTTCCTCGATTACCTCAAGCGCGGCTTCGACGAACTCTGGCTGGAAGGCTCACGGGGTCGTCCCAAGATGATGTCCATCGGCCTCCACCCCCGGCTGGTGGGACAGGCGGCCCGCACGGGAGCGTTGCGGGAGTTCATCGAGTACGCCCAAGCCAAGGGCGGAGTCTGGTTTGCCCGCAGGGCGGATATCGCCCGCTGGTGGGGCGAGCACTCGGACGAGTTCGTCACCGCGCGGGCGAACAGCGACAGCTAGGACCGCACCGGCAGTCGAGCGAGTGGGTAGCCGTGGCCGCGAGCAGCCCGGGAAGTTCGATCCACCGGGAACGGTGATCAGCGGAACACACACGTCCGTTCGGGAGTTGAGCGTGACATGAGTGAACTCGTGGACCGCACGATCGCAGCCCTCCGCGCCGAGCACGACACGCTCGCCGCCCTCGTGAGCACCCTTACCGACGAGCAGCTGGCCACCACCAGCGGCGCGGCGGACTGGACTGTCGCGCAAGCGCTTTCGCACCTCGGCAGTGGTGCGGAGATCGGCCGTGCGCCGATCGCGCGGGCGGCGGGCGAGACGGTGGCGGCCGAAGACAACCAGACGATCTGGGCTCGCTGGGACGAGTCGGCGCCGCGGGCGCAGGCCGAGGGGTTCCTGGAGCACAACGGCCGCTGGCTGGAAACGGTCGAGGCGTTCACGCCCGAGCAGCGCTCGTCGCTGGTCGTCGATCTCGGGTTCCTGCCGGAGCCGGTGCCGCTGGTGACCGCGCTGGGCATGCGGCTCAACGAGGTGGCCAACCACTCGTGGGACGTGCGCGTGGCCTTCGATCCGAACGCCGGGGTGGACGCCGGCTCGGCCGAGGTGCTCATCGACCTCATGGCCGGGCCGGTGGGCTTCATGCTGAGCTTCCTCGCGAAGCCGGCCGAGCTCGCGAACCCGGTGTCCGTCGCGATCCCCGGGGCCGGGCTGGTGATCGACGACGCGGTCACCGTGGTGACCGACCTCGAGTCCCCGTCCGCGACGTTCACCGGGCCGGCGGAGGCGTTCGTGCGGCTGATCAGCGGCCGTCTCAAGGCACCGCACGACAACGGCGTCACCGTCGACGGCAACGTCACGCTCGACGACCTTCGCCGCGTGTTCCCCGGCTTCTGACGGGATCAGCGGGCCCGGCCGAGTCGTCCACACAGGGGAGAGGCGATCTCGACGATCGCCTCTCTTCCGGGGCCGGCGGCGACGGTTCAGGCCGCCGCGAGCGTGACGTCGAACTCCGGCGGCGTGCGCAGCGACTGGAACACGACGCAGTAGCGTTCGGTGAGCTTCTTGAGCGTCGCGAGCTGGTCGGCGTCGGCGTCGGTGTCGAGGTCGAACGACAGGCGGATCGCGCGGAAGCCCACGGGAGCGTCCTTCGCGACGGCGAGCGTGCCGCGGAAGTCGAGGTCACCCTCGGCGCGGACGCGGCCGCCCCGGACTTCGAGGCCCAGCGAGGTCGCCACCGCCCGCAGGGTCACCCCGGCGCAGGCGACGAGCGCTTCGAGCAGCATGTCACCGGAGCAGGCGAGGGTGCCGTCGCCGCCGGTCGCGGGGTGCAGCCCGGCCTCGACGATCGCGCGGCCGGTCTCGACCTTGCAGGAGATGCCGAGGCCGTCGAGCTCGGCGTCGGCGTGCAGCGTGACGAGCGCGCTCTCCGGTTCGTCGCGGTACTTGTCCTTCAACGGGGCCTGGGTCGCGCGCAGCTCTTCGGAGTCCATGCGTCCGATTATGCCCGTGGACACCCGGCCTCCGCCGTGCTCGAGGGCGCCCTCCGGAATCGGGGGAGCGGTGCCAGCCGGCCCTGTTGCGCCGTCGTGCCTGCTCGCAGCGGTCGGAACGCGGCCCGCAGCTCGGCGGCGAACAGCTCGGGTTCTTCGCACGGCGCGAAGTGGCCACACCGTTCCGCTTCGTGGAAGTAGCCGAGGAAGGGAGGCGTGGTCCGCCCAGCTGCGCGATGTCCGCCGGATCTCGCCGGGGAACGTGCGAACCCGACCAGGACGCGGACCGGAGGTGTCTGTTCGGCCGGGTCGTTCCTCGTGGGCACAAGCAGGGTGGTGTGGAGGCCCAAGCCGTCGGGGCCTGGCGGCCCCTTGGTGTGCGCAAGCCGGCCCGGGCGATCACGCTGTCCGTCGAGGTCAGGCCGTTGCGGGACGGATCCTGCGCGTGACACCGGCGTTCCGCGCGTCCGTGACCGAAGCCCGCGCAGAGCCTGGCCGGTCGCGAAGACCGGGCAGGTGCTCGGCGTGGGCCTCGGCGGCCCAGCGCTGGACCCGTTGGTCACGGGCCGGACCGTGCCCGGCCGCCGGCGGCGGGGTCAGGCGGCGACCTGGTACCGGCTGGTGATCGCGACGCGGTTGAAGGCGTTCATCACGATGGCGAGCCAGGCGACCGCGGAGATCTGGTCCTCGGTGAGGTGGGCCGCGGCGGCGTCGTAGTCCTCGTCGGGGACGTGGCCGTCCGCCACGCGGGCGACGGCCTCGGTCAGGCGGAGCGCGGCGCGGTCGGTCTCGGAGAAGTATTCGGTCTCCTCCCAGGCGGGCAGCACGGCGATCCGGTCGGGGTTTTCGCCTTTCTTGAGGGCGTCGCGGGAGTGCATGCGCAGGCAGAACGCACAGCCGTTGATCTGGGAGGTGCGGATCCGCAGCAGCTCGACCAGGAGCGGGTCGAGCCCGGCTGCGGCGGCGTTGGTGTCCGCCTCGGCCGACAAGGTGATGAGGGCCTTGTAGGAGGCCGGGTGCTGCTTGTCGATGCGGACGCGCTGCGTGTTCGTCACGGGTTCCTTCGCTTCGTTCCGTGGCCCGCGCCGTGGAGTGCGATCCAGGCGCGCCGGGATGGCCGGTGGTGGTCAGGCAGAGGCGGTGTCCCGGTTCCGTCTCGCCAGGGAGACGAGGCAGCCCCACGGGGTGTGACAGCTCAGACGTGAGAAAGTTTGTCCGGGTTGATCACGCGGCGGTACGCGGTGATCAGGCCGTCGGAGATCTGCACGGTGTCGATGGAGTAGACGCGGCCCTGCCAGCGGCACACGAGGGCGAGTTCGCCACCCACCTCGACGAAATCGATGTGGTCCGGACGCCACATGCGACCCACTCGCACCATCACCTCGGCAACGCGCCGGCCCCCGTGGATGATCTTGCGGGCCGCCGAGACCTTGCCGCCGCCGTCGGTGACGTAGACGGCGTCCGGGTGCAGGAGCCGGACCAGACCGGCCAGGTCGCCGGATTCGTAGGCGGCGCGGAAGATCGCCAGCAGCCGTTCGCGCTCCGCCTTCGGTGCGTCCGCAGTGGACTGCTTCGCCTTGGCCACGCGCCGTCGAGCCCGCGACGCGAGCTGCCGGGAGGCGGGTACGGACACGTCCAGCACTTCCGCGATCCGGCCGAACTCGAGCCCGAAGACGTCGTGCAGGACGAAAGCCACCCGCTCCGGCGGGCTCAGCTCTTCCATGATCAGCAGCATGGCCGTGCTCACGGACTCGTCGACGAGCACCGGCTGCGCGGCGTCCGGCCCCGTCAGCAGCGGTTCCGGCAGCCACGGCCCGACGTAGGATTCGCGGCGCGACCGAGCGCTCTTGAGGATGTCGTACGACCGCCGCGCGGCGACCGTGACCAGCCAGGCCCGCAGGTCGGCGACCTCGTGCAGATCCGCCCCGGCCGCTCGCAGCCACACGTCCTGGGCCACGTCCTCGGCGTCGGCCACGCTCCCCAGCAACCGGTAGGCCACCCCGAACACCGCGGGTCGATGCGTCTCCCACTCGGCGATGAGCGTGTCCTGTCGCTCAGAGCTCCGGGGCGCCTGGGCGTCACCCATGCAGATCGCGTCCTCCTCCGACGTGCGGGTCCAGCGTACGGCCGCGGACCGTTCCCGGCATCGGTTCCCGGTGCGCACCCCGCGATCGGGCTCGGCTGCCTTGGTCGTAGCGGATTGTAGGCATGGGTGTGCACGGGCGAGGCGGGTGATCGTGGTGCGTGTTTGCGGGGCGTGTTTGCGTGCTGGTGGGGGACTCGGGACCTCCGGCTTGCCACTGTGCCGAACTTGGTCGCAATCCTCGTGCTGCGGTGGCGAAAATCGTCTCGTCCTCGACGGGGCGCAGCACGGTGCCCGCCCAGGTCGCCACCGTCTCCGGGGCGCCGTCGCCTCACCTTTCGCCCGCCTGCTTCGTCGGGTCCGGTGACAGCTTGTCGGTCCATTTCGAAGTCGGGCGCGGAAAAGGAGACGGTGACATGGCCACTCAGGTGACGACGAGGGCGAGCGCACAGCGCACGTCCTCGTTCCTGCAGCTCGCGATCGCGCTGCAGACGCTGACCATCTTCGTTCAGGCGGTCTCCGCCGGGCTGCTGCTGACCTCGTCCTACGGGGCGACCCTGCACAGCGTCGGAGCTCGCGTGATGTACGGGGCGTCGATGCTGTACGTCCTCGCGGCCGTGCTGGCGTGGAAGCCGGGCGGCGGCTCGCCCCGGTCCGTCGGGCACGCGGCGGGGTTCCTCGTGCTCGCGTCGGCCCAGGTCGTGCTCGGCATCGCCCACGTCCCGGCGGTCCACGTCCCCCTCGGTGTCGCGATGTTCGGCCTGAGCGTGCTGGCACTCGGCCGGGCGCTGAGGTCCGAAATCGGGCGGGCTCGCCGCTGACGCCGGCCAGGCCGTCGAACAGGTCGCGGGCGGTGTTTCGGCGTCAGCCCGCCGTGTCGACCAGGCTCGGGGTCCCGACGGCAGGAATACCGGGGCATGGCGGAGCCGATCTGCACGGGCTGCTGAACGTCGCGCGGTCTTCTCCCAGCCGCACCAGCGCCAGTGCTGCCGGATCAGCGCACCCCGCGGCAGCGCCTCGATTCATCCCTGCCAGTCGCCGATGCCTTCCCAGAACAGGGGGATGACCGCGCCGACCAGCTGGGACTGGCTCACCCGTTCCGCCTGCGCGATCGTTTCCGTCATCAGCCGGGCGCCGCCCTCGCGGTTGAGCTGGTGTCCGATCGACCTGATTTCGATGATGCGGGCGAGCCAGTCCGGCGGAGATTCGTAGCCGGTCACCGCGCCGACGATGATCGCGTCGAGCTGGCGCCAGTTCGACGCCAGTGATTTCTGCTCCTCGGTGAGGCCGGCGAAGTGCTGCTGGTTGGCGTCCATCAGCTCGGCGAGGCGGGCCGATACCTGCGCTCGCCGCTCTTCGGTCGCCGAATAGTCCGGCGCCGCGGTGGAATCGACGGACAGCGGACTGGTGCTCCGCTGTTCGTCGACCACGTAGAAGGTGATGTTCGAGGAATCGACCAGATTTCGCGCGCCGCACTCCGGGCAACGCGTGAGGGTGGTGGTCTGGTAGCGGACTCCGTCGATCCACCGGTGCGAGCAGCGGCCGCAGCCCACCCACACCAGGAAGTTGTTGTGGCTGCCGCGCATGGCCATCTGGACGCTGTCCGACGAGCCGGCGATGGAGCCCGCGGGCACCCGGCAGTCCGCGGACTCGGTCTCCAGCTGCCAGGGGCGCAGGTTTTCCAGGTAAAGCCCTTCGATATCCAGGCCCCACACCCCGTCCGGGGTTTCCACCACGAGGTAGTACAACTTGCGGTCGACGGCTTCCTCCCGCAGGAATTCCTTCGCCCGCTCCGCGTCGGGTCCGTTGAGCGTCAGGTACGTGGCCTGCCCGTTGAATTCCACCCCCGCCACGGTGAGCCCGAATTCGGCCACTTTTCTTTTCCAGGACGCCATCGCCGCGTTGTCGGAGAAGGTGACCGATCGTCCGTCCGCGCTCGGCCTCGGCGTCGGCGAGGTGGCCGGGGTAGGTGGTTTCACGTCTGCCGAGGCTTGCTCGGCTGCCGGGGTCTTCCGCGCGTTCCGCCTGAAAAGGCCCATTGCCGGAGGGTACCGCCCGCGTCCGCTTCCGCACCACCGCCGGACGATCCCCGCACTCCCGGCCGGTCGCTCAGCCGCCCGAGTGGAGATAGGCCGCCCAGCGGCTGGGCAGGGCAGGAGTCAGGTCGCGCATGGTACGTACCGCGTGGTGCAGCGCCAGCGCCGCACGCTCCGGTGCGGGCGGCCCGGTGCCGGCGGAAGTCAGCTCCGCGTAGAAGGCGCACGCTGCCGTGAGCGCGGTCTGATCGGTGATGGGCCAGAGCGTGCCGACGACGTTGCGGTAGCCGGCCAGCTGGAAGGCCGCGGTGAGGTGGGTGGCCTCGTCGGCCTGTTCCTGATTGGTCTCGGTCGTGCTGCAGGCGGACAAGTACGCCAATTGCGCGCTGTTCAGGTTCTGGCGCGTGATGGCGTGCAGCGTCAGCGGATCGGCGACGTGGTCGGGCAGCAGCAACCGGCTGGCCGACGGGTTGTGCAGATCAGCGTAGCCGTGACAAGCGAAATGGACGATCCCGTGCTCGGGCAGCCGTTCGGCCACAGTGGTGTGGCACACCGGAACGTCGTCAGCCGGAAGGACCGTCGCCGAGGGGATGAACTCGCGAACGAGAGCGGCTTCCTTGACGGTGCCGGCGAGCGGCGGGCTTCCGGGCGCCTCCGGCACGCCGACGAACAGCGCGGACGTCGTTGCCGGGCCGGCCCGGCGCGCGTGAGCCAGCGCGCGAATGCTGGGTGTGTAGGAACTCACGACCCGATCGAGCACGGCATCGGCGCTCTGCGGCGAACCGTGGCGGCCCGCGGCGTGGAGCGGAAGCAAGGTGACCACCCCGACCGGGCACCACCACACCCTGGGCCAGGGTTCGCCCACGAGCGGCGGTCCGGTGCGGCCGAGTCGCTTCAGCACGGGCTCGGTGATGTTTTCCCAGATCCACACGAGGATCTCGAGCATTCGTGGTTGCGCGGCGCGCCGCGCGCGCACCGGCTGATCCTGATCGAGCGCAACACCGCGCGCCTGGCGGAACGCGTCGGCCTGTTCGATCACGGCATCTCTCGTGACCGCTTCGGGAAGCTCGACCACGTGAACCGGATCTCCGGGATCGTCGCGGACGATCAACGCATACGCGCGCGATTCGTCGGCCACCACCGAGACGATCGGGCCGTGCGCCGCGTGCCGGCAGAGTTCGGCGATGGGCGTCGGCCGCTGAAAACCGGCCAGGCCGGGACGCAGCCGGATCTCGTCCAGAAGGTCGTCCCACTGCCGGCTGAGTTCCTCGCGGCGCGCGGCGAGTTCGCGCGGGTGCGGTCCGGCGATGTGTTCGCCGGACGCCGCCGCCGCGATCTCGTGATCGGCGGCGTTGATCCCGGTGCGCAGTTGCTCGAACCGCGGCAGCAGATCGGCTGCCAGCCGGCTCAATTCGGCGGTGTCTTCGCGAGTGTCCAAGGTCCCGGAGAACACGATCCCGCGGGTCTGCTCGAGCAGTTCGACCGCGTACCCCGGCCGCCCGGCCGCGATGGCCACGGCCGCGGCGGTCGCGGGCAACCGGTGCGCAGCGGCGACCCGGTGTTCCCGGTCGGCGCGGTCCACGTCCCGGAAACCCAGCTGTGGCAGCAAATCCGTCGCGAGCTCGACCATCCCCGCCGCGTGCCGGACGCGGCCGAGCTGAAGATCCGCGCTCGCGGCCCGCTGCGCCGCGGCGATGCGCCGGCCCGCCGACGTTCCGGTCATCTTCGCGACGGCGGAATACACCCGGCTGTATTCGCGCAGCGCGGAGGCGTCCTGAGTCCGGGCGAAAAACAGGCTGAGCACGTCGCCGAGGCCGAACAACGTGGCTGCCCGATCGGGATGGTTCGGCGCAGTGCTCGCCACCGCCTGTCTCGCGTGCTCGATCGACTCCTTGAGGCCTTCGACGTTGTTTTCGCGCTCGTTCAGGAAGACCTCGCGCAAAGCGCCGCTCAGGTACGACAGGTACCGGCCCCGGTCGGGGTGGTCGGCGGGCGCCGTTCCGGCCAGCTCGCGGGACACCTCCACGATCTGGCCGAGCAGCGAGAGGTCCGCCGATCGCTCGTACTGGACGGTCAACGCACGGTGGAGAACGTTCACCCGGGACAAGTAGTCCGGGTGGAACGCCGAGGTCGCGGCAACGGCCTTCCTCGCCTCCCGCACGGCCTCGCTCATCGTCCGGCCGTCGCCGGTTCTCGCGGCCAGGTTCGTCATCGCGCTGCCCAGGACGGACTGGATCTCCGCCCCGTCCGGATCGGTGTCCCGAACCTCCGCCACCGCGGCCCGCGAGAGGCTCACCGCTTCGCGCGCCATCGCCAGGTCGCTCGTTCGTTCCGACAGCATCCTCAAGTCATCGGCCAAGTTCGCGGCGGCCCTCGCGCTGTCCTCGCCGATGCCGGCCGCGACTGCGGAACGGGCAACGTCAACGGCTTCCCGCAGCGCCTGGGTGTCGCCCGTGAGCTCGTACTTCCGTTTCAGGGCAAGGGACAACGCGTGCAGCCGGGCGCCGCGCGCCTCCGGGGGGACCGCCGGCACCGCCTCCCGCATGATGCGTACCGCCTCGTCCAGCGCCGCCGGATCGCCGTCACGTCCGGAAAGGATCCACAACAGCGACGCGAGATCTGCCCGGTACGAACCACGGCGTGGATCGTTCTCCCGGGCTGCGGCGACGACCTGGCGAGCGGTTGCCACCGCATCGCGCAACGTGGGGAGGTCGTCTGTTTGCTCGAATTCCCTCCGCAAGGCGGCTGCCAGCTCGGCCAAACCGGCAACAGCCTCACCGGTCGTACCGGTCGGCTCGCCCGGCAACGGATGCGACCAGCGCAGCGCCTGCTCGAGATCACGCGGGTCGAGATCCGTGGTGCTCTCCAACAGCCGCAGCAGGAGCCGGCGCAGTTCCCCCACGTAGCGGCCGTGGTCCGGGTGGTCCGCGGCGGTGAGCGCGACCGCGGCCCGGCAGGTCGAGACGGCTTCGCGCAACGCTTTGAGGTCCGCCGTCCGCCCGGAGAGCCGCAGCAGCGCCGTGGCCAGCTCGGCCAGCCGTTCGGCCCGCTCCGGGTGGATCCGGGACAGCCCCTCCAGCTGCCACCGGAGGTACATGACGTGCGTTCGCAGGCTTTCTTCGGTTTCGTCCATCGGCCCCGGAATCGTGCGAGGATCACGGCATGCCGGATCTTACGCCCCTGCTGCGCCGCGTCGGCCGACTTTGCGCGAGTCTCGAGTCCGATGCCGAGCTGAGAGACGAGATCGACCGCGCGGGATTCGCCAGTGGGGGCTGGCAGGAGCTGGCCGGCGCGATCCGGACCGGTTCGGCGCGCGAGCTGACGGCGCTGCTCGACGCGATCGAGGATGCCGCCGCGGCGGCTGGTCTGGACGGAGTCACGCACCCGACGCGCGAGTTCCGGCCGCTGCCGAACGGCCTGCCCGAGTTCCGCGCGGTCACCGGCTGGCGATGCCCGCACCCGCACCGCTGCGGACGCGTCGAGCTGGCTGCGGAACCGGCCGGCTCGCCGCGGTGCGCGGTCACCGGCGACTCGCTGACCTGGATTTCGGTGGACAGCAGGTGACCGGTTTCCTCGAACAGCTCAGCGTCAAGATCGTCGACCGGTGGCTGGCGAATTTGCTGGTTCCCGGGCTGTTGTGGCTGTGCTGCGCGGTATTGGCCGTGCGGCTGGGCTGGGCGCACGCGGTCGATCTGCGAGCGGCGGAGGCCTTGGTACGGGAGCTGCCCGCCGGCCGATCGGCCGGGCAGGCCCTGCTGCTCGTGGCGGCGGCCCTCTTCGGCAGCGCGGTCGCCGGGCTGGCGGCCCTCGGCCTGGCAGCCGCACTGCGGCGCGCCTGGACCTGGCCTGGCACCACGGTTCCGGTGCGGTGGCTCCGGCAGTGGCGTGGCCGCCGGTGGCACGCGGCTGATCGCGACGCCGTCCGGCACCGGATCACCGCGCTGAACGCGGTCGAGGATTCCGCCACCACGGTCGGGCCGGAGTACGGCGACGCGATGGCCCGGCGAGACTCGATCAGCCTTGAGCCGCCGGAGCGGCCGACGTGGATCGCCGATCGCTGGTTCGCCGCGGGGCTCAGGATTCGGCGGGCGTACGGCCTGGATTTGACCGTCGCGTGGCCGAGGCTGTGGCTGGTCGCGCCGGAGGCGACGAGAAGCGATCTCACCGTTGCGCAGGCCGCCTACCAGAAATCCAGCGTCACGGTCGCCTGGGCGATCCTCTACGGCGTGGTCGGACTGTTCTGGGGACCGGCGCTGCTCATCGCGGTCTGCCTTGCGGTGACAGGCATCCTGCGGGCCCGGGAGGCGACCGGGAACCTGTGCGAACTGGTGGAGTCCACCTGCGACCTGTACGGCCCGTCGCTGGCCGTGCAGCTGAAGGTGCCCTGCCCCGACCGGCTGACGCCGGAGATCGGCCGGGAGATCACCGCTCAGCTGCGAAGGAAAGACATCCCCGGATGACGGGTCACTTCTGCCAGTCGCCGATGCCGTCCCAGTACAGCTCGACCGTCCGGGCCGCGACCCGGTAGTTCAGCCCCAGCTCCATGACGCGCTGATGCGTTTCCCGCAGCGCGCGCATGCCGCCCGAGCGGTAGGTCTCGTGTCCGATCGCCCGGATTTCGACGACCTCGCGCACCCAGTCCGCCAGCGGGCTGGGCGAAGAGCTCAGCGAGTCCAGAAAACCGTTGTCCCGGAGCAGGTTCCGCTGTTGTTCAGTGAGGTCCGAATACCGCCGGTCCGCTGATTGCGCCGCGTGGGCAAGGCGGCGCGCGACCCGGGTGCCCTCGTCCTCGCGGGCGTCCCTCGACCCGGCCGGCCGGATTTCGTTCGCTTCGAGCGTCAGCCTCCTGACCACTTCCGGCGGACGCAGGGTCTTCCCGCACACCCGGCACCAGACAGTCGCCGGAATGGTGAGGTGCAGACCGCAGTCCGAACCGGGGCACACCGTCGCGATCGTGCCGCCGGGCTTGGTCGGATCCAGGGTCAGGTGGACGTTGCTCCCGCATCGGGGGCAATCGAAGGAGATCGTGCTCGTGGCACCGTGCAGGTGCTGACTGCAACCGGCGCAGGAGCCAGGGGGCGGCGCGAACTCCCCGTCGTTGGCGAGGAACCGGTCTTCCAGCTCCTCGTTGACGTGCGGCACCAGCCACTGACAGGTGCCGCACACCAGTTCGGCGCCGAACTCGAAGGCCAGCGCTTCGCACGACGGGCACCGGCCGACCAGTTCTCCGCTGCGAAGGATTTCCTCGACGAGACCGGGAACCGTCGTCGCACGGAGTTCCTGGAAACACGCCGGGCAGACCGGGCGGACTGCCTCGCATTCGGCACCGCTGTGCACCACCTGGCAGGAGCCGGAATGCCCGCACGAAAGGTCGTGTGGCGCGTGCGGGCAATCCGTGCGGACGTGGTGGGAGTTTTCCTTCGGGCCGTTCCGCACCTCCTGCTGGATCGCCTCGGCACCCGTGACCGAGCCGTCGTCGTGCACCACGCACGAGACCTCGCTGGTGTAGAGGCGTTCGTTCAGCCTCCTCCCTCGCCAGAAGGAGATCCTGAGCTTGAGCTCCATCGTCCGGTAGCGGTCCATGACGGCCATCGCCGCGTCGGGAAGTCCGCTCTCCGTCGCCTCCAGCACCCCGAAGGTGCCGCTCAGGGGCGCGCCGGTGCGGGGCTCCCGCAGCGTGGCCCAGCCACCGCCCCCTTGAGGGAGAACCTGAAGGAGGTAGGTGTAGGCGGGCATGCGAGCAGCGTACCGAGGCCGAACGCCTCGCCGGGGCTACTTCGGCACAGCGGCGAAGACGGTCGAAGCGCATTCCGCCGAGGTCGCCGGCACCGGTTCCGCCGGGCCGGCGCCCGGGCGCGTCCGGGGAGGGGCGCGCCCGAGCGCTCGTCCGTCACACGGGAAGCGGGGTCTCCGGGTAGGCCGGGACCGTGTCGATGGTCTCCATGAACTTCGTGAACGGCACGAACTCGTCGTCCATCAGTGCGCGCGGGTCGTAGTCCGGGCTGGCGAGCACGCCGTGGACGCGGCGGCGCTGCATGCCGAAGTTGCCGGCGTCGTAGAGCGGCAGGACCGCGGCCTCGCGCAGCAGCTTTTCGAACTCGTGCTGCTTGTCGAGGCTGTTGACGCCCACGACCTGCATGCACTTGTAGACCGCGTCGAACATGAGTTCCGTGCATTGGATCTTGCACATCGCGCCGATCAACTCGCCGTGGTAGTCGTGGCGGTCCAGGAAGTGCGCGGTCTTCCAGCAGAAGCAGCGGCACATCTCGATCCGCGCCGCGACGTCCCCGAGCACGTACCCGACGTTCTGGTAGTTGATGATCGGGCTCGGGCCGCCGGCGGTGTACGTCCGCGCCCAGTCGAGGGCGGACTCGTACGCGGTCCGGGCGACGCCGACCGCGGCGATCCCGGCCACGGGCCCCGACCAGGCGAAGTTGCGGTTGATGAGCAGGTCGCCGTTGCCGCGAGTGCCCTCGACGAGGTTGTTCGCGGGAACCCGGGCGTCGGTGAAGACGATCTCGGCGTTGGGGGTGAGCCGGTGCCCCATCTTGCTGATGAGCTTGAAGCTGACCCCGGGGGTGCCGCGCTCGACCATGATCGCCGAAAGCCCCTCGGTGCCGCCCTTCGACGGGTCGGTGCGCACCACGACGATGCTCGCGTTGGCGCCCTGCCCGTCCCAGCCCGCGACGTTGCACGGCCAGTACTTGCGGCCGTTGAGCACGTAGTGGTCGCCGTCGAGGGTGGCGGTGACGCCGATTCCGACGGGTGACGCATCGGGTGCGTCGAAGTTCGCCGTGCCGCCGGGGCTGCCGGCCGGCTCGCTCACCGCGTAGCCGACGAGGTACTCGCCGGTCGGGTCGGAGGTGGCCGCGCGCAGGAACCGCTCCTTCTGCTCGTCGCTGCCCCAGTACCAGACGGGCAACAGGCCCAGCCCGTTCACCAGGACGGTGCAGGCGAAACCCGGATCCACCGCGCACACCTCCTCGGCGGCCAGTATGAGGTCTACATTGGACAGACCCCCGCCGCCGTACTGCGTGGGCAGCATGCAGAACGCGATGCCGGCGCGGTAGGCCTGCACGTAGGCGTCCTTGGTCAGCTGGAAGGCGCGCAACGGGTCCGTCTCCGCGTCGGCCGCGCGGACCACCGGCGCGAGGATGTCGCGGGCGAAGGCGCGGGTGCTCGCCTGGAGTTCCCGTTGGTCGGGGGTGAGGGTGAAGTCGATGGCCATGACGAAACCTCCCTGCATCGGGTCGTCGGATCGGCCGGACTCGTCGATCTGCCCGGGCGGCAGCACGGGACGCTATCCGGCGGGCCAGGTCCGTCCTAGTCTGTTCAGGGGGCCGCCCGAACGCGAGGAGGTCGGCGTGGACGGTGAACGGGCCGGCGCCGGCGGTCACGAACCCGGCACGAACGGCACCGCCGCGATCCGGCCTGCGATCCAGGCGTCCTGGCGGCGCTGCCGCGAGGTGCACGGCCTGGCCCCCGAGCCGCCATCCGGCCCCCGTGCCGACTCGGGTGCCGCGGCGCCGCGCGCCGTGGTGTCCGCCGCCCGTTCGCTGGCGGCCGATCTCACCCGAACCGACGGGGTGGTGGCGGTCGCGGGCGGGGACGGGCGGGTCGCCGCGGTGTTCGGCAGCCGGTCAGCCGTCGCGCTCGCCGCCGCGCACCAGCTCGCCCCCGGGCACGACTGGTCGGAGAACCACCGCGGTACCAATGCCCTCGGCACCGCGCTGCTGGACGGACAAGCCCGGGTGACGGGCCCGGAGCACTGGCGCGACGACCTGGCCGGCTGGTCCGGTGCCGGTGTCGCGGTGGCCGGCCCCGACGGGCCCCGGCCGTGCGCGGTCCTCGCGTTCCTGGTGCACCGCCGTCCACTGACGGTGCTCACGATCGCGCGGCTGCACAGCTGCGCCCAGGAACTGGGCCACGGCCTGCACCGCCGGCGCGACGACGTGCTCACCGAGCTGGCCGGATCGCTGCGACCGCAGGCCGCCCACGACGCCGGACCGCTGGCGGTCATCGACCGGCGCGGGCGGCTGGTGGCGGCGAACGAGGTCGGGCACGCCGTGCTCGGCTCCCGTGCGCGGGCCGGCGCGCTGCGGCTGGCCGCGTGCGCGGAGGACGGGTGCCCGATCACCGTACAGCCCATCGAGCACGACGGGCAGCTCATCGGCACGCTCCTCACCACCGGCCCGGACTCACCGCCGGCGACCGAGGCCGCCCAGGCGCCGGTCTTCCGGCTCGCCGGCATCCACGGCGGGCACATCCTGCTCATGGCCCCGGCGGAGATCCGGGTCGCGCAGGCCGAGGGCAAGACCGTGTGGCTGCTGACCGACCGGGGCCGGCTGCGGGCGCTGAACCACACCCTGAACCGGCTGGCGACGCGGCTGGCACCCCACGGCTTCCTGCGGGTGCACCGGCACTACGTGGTGAACCTGCACCGGGTGCGCGAAATCGCCCCGACCTTCCACGGCGGGTTCGCGCTCGTCCTGGACGGGCCCGATCGCGAGACCGTCGCGGTGTCGCGCCGGAACCTGGCCGAGGTCCGGCGCGCGCTCGGCCTGTGAGCGGGGTGCGTCCCTTCCCGGTGGCGGCGTCTGGGGCGCGTCGTCTCCGGTCGGAAGCAGTCACGGCTTCCTCGAGCGGGGCTGCGTCGTCGGGATCCGGTTCGTGAAGAACATGGCGAGGACGGTGGTGAACGCGAGGATGGCGAGTGCGGCACGCAGGCCGTCGAGCCTGGCGGCCGCGTTGGCGTCGAGCGCCGCTTGGGCGACCTCCGGGCTGGTGCCCGCCGCATCGAGGGCGGTCTGGAGCTGGGCGTCCGACAGCAGGGGCACGCCGCTCTGGAGTTCGACGGCCGCCTGGCTCTTCACTTCGGCCGGAATCGCCGGGTTCTGCTCGATCGTGGTCAGGAAGGACGTGGTCAGCGCGGTGATGAGGAACGAACCGGCGACTGCCGTACCGATCGACGCGCCGAGGTTCGTGACGGCGTTCTGGATGCCGCCGACGTCGGCACTCTGCCTGTCCGGCACCGCGGACACGGTCACCGCGCCGAGCTGAGACGCCAGCGCTCCCATCCCGAGTCCGATCAGCAGGAGCGGGATCGTGACGATTTCCGCGCCGGCGTCCGCGTCGAGCGCGGCCATCAGGACCACCGCCCCCACGAGCAGCGCGAGGAGGCCCAGCCGCACCACCCGTCGTGGCGAGACGTTCGGGAAGAACCGCGGGATCAGCACCACGACGGCCAGCATCGTCAGGGAGAGCGGCAGGATGCGCACACCGGTGGCGAGTGCGGACAGGCCGAGCGCGATCGACAGGTAGAGCGGTACGACGAAGAAAACGCCCATCAGCACGAGGTATTGGAAGAAGAACATCGTCAGCCCGCCCGTGAGCTGCCGGTTCCGCAGCAAGGCCGGGTCGACGAGGGGTTCCCGATCGCGCTCGACGAGGCGGGCCTCGTAGCGGAAGAACAGCCAGACCAGGAGCAGGCCCGCCAGCATCAGCCAGACGACGAGCGAGACCCCGAGCCACGCGGGCGCGCCGGGCTTGGGCCGGAACCAGCCCCATTCGTCCGAGCGGAGCACGCCGTAGACGAAGATCCCGAGCCCGAGCGCGGAGAGCGCGGCGCCCACGAGATCGATGTGCGCGCGCCCGCCACGCGGCGCGTCGGCGATGCGACGGGCGAGGGCCAGGATGCCGAGCACGATCGCGACTTCGCCGGCGAAGACCCAGCGCCACGAGAAGTAGGTTGTCGCGACACCTCCGATGAGTGGACCGATCGCGATCGCCACTGCTCCGGCAGCGGCAACGAGTCCGTAGGCGGCCGGCCGCCGTTCGACGCGGAAGTTGCCGGCGACGAGCGCCACGATCGCCGGCAGGATGAGCGCCGCCCCGACCCCTTCCAGGAACGACCAGCCGAGCAGGAGGACCGGCAGGCTCGGCGCGAGGGCTGTCGTCAGCGAACCGCAGCCGTAGATGCCGCAGCCGATGGTGAACGCTCGCTTGTGGCCGATGAGTTCGCCCACCTTGCCACCGGGAATCATGAACATCGCCATCACGAGCGTGTAGGCGGTGATCGCGCCTTGGATCCCGGTCACCGTGGTGCCCACGTCGTCGGCCACCGACGCGATCGACACGTTCATCACGGAGCTGTCGAGCGCCATGAGGAACTGACCCGCGGCGAGGGTGAACAGGACGAGCCCCGGTTTCGCCGAACTCTCAGGAACGCCTGTCCGAGGTGGCATGCACCTATCGTCGCGCCACCCCGGTGGGCCTTGTCAACTCCGCGTGAATCGTGACCCGGGCTCCGGGTGAACGTTGCCCGGACCTCTTAGGTTGTCCGTCGTCACCGCGCGGGGAACGATCGGCGAAGGCCTGCGGACACCCGGTGATCAACCCACGCGCCACGATCACGTCACCGGCCCGAAGCCTGTGGCCCCACGACTTCGGCCTCGAGGGGAGCGGCTCTGCCGCGTCCGGCCGCTGCCCTTCGCGCGAGCCGGATCACGACCGCTCGCGCGACTGTCGCAAGTGGACCCACCGGCACCGGTCGGTCAGCTGCTGCTTTCGCGGACGTGGAGAGTCGGCGTGAGGCGGGCCGATTCGGCGGGTTCGCCGCGCATGACGGCGCGGAGGAGGCGCACGGCGGTCTGGCCGATTTCGAACATGGGGGAGCGCACCGAGGACAGCGGGATCGGCAGCTCGGCGGCCAGCGAGGTGTCGTTGAACCCGACGACCGCGCAGTCCCGGCCGACGGTGAGGCCGTAGGAGCGCAGGGCGCCCATCGCGCCGATCGCGGCGAAGTCGTTGACCGCGAACAGCGCCGAGGGCCGGCGGCCGGACGAGAGGATCTTCTCGGCTGCCTCCCGGCCGCCCTGGGTGTCGAACCGGGACAGCACGATGTCGCCCTCGGCGATGTCGCCGCCGAGTTCCCGCCAGCGCTGCACGAAACCGGCGGTGCGGTCCACGCCGGTGGTCGCGTAGGGCTCGCCGGCGATCACGCAGACGTCCCGGTGTCCCTTGTCCCACAGGTGTTCGGCGACCAGTTCGCCGCCCCGGGTGTCGTCGCACGTGGACGACGGGATCTCCGGGTGGCGGCGGTTCATCAGCACGAACGGCACCGCCCGGCGGCGCAGGTCGGACAACACCACGTCGACGTCCAGGTGGCGGTCGCCGATGATCAGCCCGTCCACCCGGCGCGCCAGCATCAGCTCGACCTTGCGGCGCTGCTCGTCCACGTCGTCACGGGAGTTGGTGACGAACGAGGAGTACCCGCTGGTCGCCGCCTCGGCCTCGACCCCCTCGTACATGACGGCCAGCACCAGGTCGGACAGCCGCGGTACGACCACGCCGAGCAGGCGCGTGCGGCGGGTGCGCAGGCCGGACGCCTGCGGGTCGGGGGAGTAGCCGAGTTCGGCGGCGAGTTCCCGGATCCGGCGCGCGGTGGCGTCGGACGCGGCGCCGCGCGCCGATTCCGGGTCGGAGTGCAGCACGCGGGACACGGTCGACGGGTGGATGCCCAGCTGCCGGGCCAGGTCCTTGAGGGTCGGCACGCGCTCGGCGGCCGCCCCGTCCGGGACGGCCGTGCCATCGCCTTCGCGCGAAGCCTTCGCTCTGGGCACGCCCGCGCCCACCGCCTCTCCACCTTGGGTGTTGACCGTGCTTCGACGCACACCGTACAGTTCCCCACCACTGTACCCAATCGTTTGGGTACGAGCGCCGTCGCCGCTACCCAAACGATTGGGTACGACTACTCACGAGGCACGGAGGTGAACCGGCCGTGACGACGAACCTGAAGACCGAGCGGGGCGAGCACGTCGTGCTGCTCGCGACGGGCGGCACGATCTCCTCCCGCAGCCGCGCCGAGCTCGACGGCGCCGCCGTCGCCTCGGACGGTGCCGACGACCTGCTGCGCAGCACCGGCGGGCCGCACTCGCTCCCGGTCCGGGTGGTCGACGTGCTGCGGGTCGGTTCGTACACCCTCGACGTGGACGACATGCTGCTGGTCTGCGCCCGGATCCGCGAGGCGCTGGCCGACCCGTCGGTGGTCGGGGTCGTGGTCACCCACGGCACCGACACCATGGAAGAGACGGCGTTCCTGGCCGACCTGGTGCACGCCGATCCGCGGCCGGTGGTGTTCACCGGCGCGCAGCGCGCCGCGGACGCGGCCGCCCCGGACGGTCCGGGCAACCTGGCCGGCGCCTTGGCCCTGGCCGGTTCGCCGGACACCCGCGACCGCGGGGTGCTGGTGTGTTTCGCCGGCGAGGTGTTCCCGGCCCGCGGCGTGCGCAAGTCGGAAACCCTGCTGGCGCGCGCCTTCAGCAACCCGGACGACGGCCGCGACGGCTGGGCCGGCGACCGGCCGGAGCCGCTGCCGCTGCCGGACGGCGGCAGTGGCTGCCGCGTGGACCTCGTGGCGTCCTACCCGGGCGCCGACGCGGCGCACCTGCGCGCCTCCCTGGCCGCCGGCGCGGCCGGGATCGTGGTGCAGGGCACCGGGATCGGCAACGCCAACCCGGTGCTGTGCGCGGCGGTGGCCGAGGCCACCGCGGGCGGAGCGGTGGTCGTCACGAGCACCCGCGTGGAGGCCGGCCCGGTCGTCCCGGTGTACGGCGCCGGCGGCGGCAAGGACCTGCTGACCGCCGGCGCGATCCCCGCCGGGCTGCTGCGGCCCTCCCAGTCGCTCATCCTGCTGTCCCTGCTCCTGCGGCTCGGGTGGTCCCGCGAGGACATCGCGGCGGCCTTCGCGCGGAGGGGAGGCGAACCCTGACTCCGCTGCTCCGCCCGCACCAGTTGCTCCCCACTCCACGAAAGGCTTGTTCATGACGAAGGAAATCCAAGTCGCGTTCGGTGTCGACGTCGACGCCGTGGCCGGCCAGCTCGGCTCGTACGGCGGCGAGGACTCGCCGTGCGACATCTCTCGCGGCATGTTCAGCGGCGAGGTCGGCGGGCCGCGGCTGCTGCGCCTGTTCGAGCGCTACGGGCTGACGACCACGTGGTTCGTGCCCGGCCACTCCATCGAGACCTTCCCCGACCTGACCCGCGCGATCGTCGACGCCGGGCACGAGGTCGGCGCGCACGGGTACTCGCACGAGAACCCGATCGCGATGACCCGCGAGCAGGAGACGGCGATCCTGGACCGTTCGATCGAGCTGATCGAGAAGGTCGCCGGCCGCCGCCCCACCGGCTACGTGGCGCCGTGGTGGGAATTTTCCCCCGTCACCAACGAGATCCTGCTCGAGCGGGGCATCAAGTACGACCACTCGCTGATGCACCGCGACTTCGAGCCGTACTACGTCCGGGTCGGCGACAGCTGGACCAAGATCGACTACGCCCAGCCTGCCGAGACCTGGATGAAGCCGCTGGTCCGCGGCGAGGAGACGGACCTGGTCGAGATCCCGGCGAACTGGTACCTGGACGACCTGCCGCCGATGATGTTCGTGAAGGCGTCGGCCAACTCGCACGGCTTCGTCAGCCCGCGTGAGCTCGGCCAGACCTGGCAGGACCAGTTCGACTGGGTCTACCGCGAGATGGACCAGGCGACGTTCACCATGACCATCCACCCGGACGTGTCCGGGCGCCCGCAGGTGCTGCTCATGCTGGAGCGGCTGATCGACCACATCAACGGCCACGAGGGCGTCAGCTGGCTGACCTTCGACCAGATCGCCGACTCGTTCCTGTCCCGCAACCCCCGGAAGGGAGCGGGCTCGTGAGCGTCGAATCCGCCAAGCCCATCGACCTGACGGCGCCTGCCGTCGACGAGAAGCGCAGATTCCCGGTCTTCTCCCGGAAAGCGACCCGCACCGCCACGGTCCTGGCCCTGATCGCCTGGACCATCGCGGTGTTCGACTACGGCCTGTTCGGCACGCTGCTGCCCGCGATGCAGGAGTCGTTCGGCTGGACCGCGTCCGAGGCCTACCAGATCAACACGTGGATCGCCGTGGGCACCGCGATCGTGTGCTTCGGGATCGGCCCGATCATCGACCGGCTCGGCCGCCGCCGCGGCATGATGACCACCATCGGCGGCACCGCGATCATCTCCACCCTGACCGCGGTGATCCCGGCCGCGCTGGGCGCGGTCAGCGGCGTGATCATCACCGTCATCCGCTCGTTCGGCGGCCTCGGGTTCTCCGAGCAAGCGGTGAACGCGACCTACATGAACGAGGTCTACCAGGTCACCGAGGACGAGAAACGCCGCAAGCGCCCCGGTTTCTACTACTCGTTCATCCAGGGTGGCTGGCCGCTGGGCTTCCTGCTGTCCAGCGCGCTCGCGTTCGTCTTCCTGGACTCGCTGGGCTGGCGCGCGCTGTACGTGATGGCCGCGGTCCCGGCGGCGATCGTGGTCTGGGTGATCTGGCGCAAGCTGCGCGAGACGCCGCAGTTCGAGCTGCACCAGAAGCTGACCGAGCTGGAGAAGGGCGGGCGGACGGCCGACGCGCACGCGCTGGCCGCGTCCTACGGGGTCGAGCACTCCTCGGCTTCGCCGCTGAAGCGGTTGTGGGAACCGGCGTTGCGGCGCAACACGATCGTGCTGTCGCTGGCCTGGATCCTCAACTTCTTCGGCATCGCGATCTTCAGCGTGCTGGGCAGTTCGGTGCTGAAGAACGCCAAGGACGTTTCGCTGTCCAGCGCGTTCTGGATGCTGATCGTGATCAACGCGATCGGCTACTTCGGGTACGTGTTCCACGGCTGGCTCGGTGACCGGATCGGCCGCAAGCGCACCATCATCATCGGCTGGATCATCTCCGGCCTGTGCTTCGCGCTGATGCTCAGCCCCGCCGCGAGCAGCTCGTTCGTGATCATCCTGACCTACGGCGCCGGGCTGTTCTTCCTGGTCGGCCCGTACGCGGCCATCCAGTACTTCATGGCCGAGTGCTACCCGGTCAGCTGCCGGGCCACCGGCACGTCGTTCATCGGCGCGATGAGCCAGCCCGGCACGATCATCGGCGGCGCCCTGTTCACCGCGGTCGCGGCGGGCGCGGGCACCGGGGCCGCGGCCCTGTGGGTCGGCGCGCTCGGCACCGCGGTCTCCGGTGTGCTGATGATCGGGGCCAAACCGCCCGTGGCCGCGCTGCGAGAGGACCACCCGGATGTCGTCTGAGCCGAAAGCGGCGATCGTCACCGGTGCCGCCAGCGGCATCGGCCGCGCACTGGCCGTGCACTACGCCCGGCGCGGCGTGCACACGGTGATCGGCACGTTCCCCGGCGACCCGCACGACCCGGCCGAAACACTGCGGCAGGTCGAGGCGGCCGGCGGGAAGGCCGTGGTCCACGAGGTCGACGTGCGCAGCACCGAGGAGGTGGAAGCGTTCGCGCAACGCGCGGTCGACGAGTTCGGCCGGCTGGACTACGCGGTCGCCAACGCCGGCATCCTGCGCAACTCCGCACTGGCCGAACTGTCCGACGAGCGCTGGCACGACATGCTCGACGTCGACCTGACCGGGGTGCTGCGCACGCTGCGGTCCGGGTCGATCCGGATGGGCGAGGGCGGCGCGCTGGTCGCGGTGTCCTCGATCGCCGGCGGCGTCTACGGCTGGGAGGAGCACGCCCACTACGCCGCGGCCAAGGCCGGGGTGCTGGGCCTGGTCCGCAGCGTCGCGGTCGAACTCGGGCCGCGGCAGATCCGGGCCAACGCGGTGATCCCCGGCCTGATCGAAACCCCGCAGTCGCTCGATCCGGTCAACTCCCTCGGCCCGGACGGGCTGCGCCGCGCGGGCGGCGACATCCCGTGGGGCCGCGTCGGCCGGCCGGAGGAGGTGGCCGAGGTGATCGGGTTCCTCACCTCGCCGGCCGCGAACTACGTGACGGGGCAGGCCATCGTCGTCGACGGTGGCCTGACCGTCCGGATGCGCGCGTGACCCGCGCGAGCGGCCGGACGGTCGTCGTCACCGGTGGCGCCAGCGGCATCGGCAAGGCCATCGCGGCCGCGTTCCGGGACAACGGCGACCGGGTCGCCGTCCTCGACCGGACGGCCGGGCCCGGTGTCACCGCGGTGGACGTGTCCGATGAGGACAGTGTGCGGTCGGCGTTCGCGGCGGTGCGGGCCGAGTTCGGCACCGTCGACGTCCTGGTGAACTCGGCCGGGCTGCTCACCGAGTCGCCGGCCGAGGACATGGACCTGGCGGTGTGGAACGAGACCATCGCGGTCGACCTCACCGGGGTGTTCCTGTGCAGCCGCGAGGTGCTCAAGCCGATGCGCGCCCAGCGATGGGGCCGCGTCATCACCATCTCCTCGCAGCTGGGTATCAAGGGCGGCACCGGGCTCGGGCACTACAGCGCCGCCAAGGCCGGCGTCATCGGCTTCACCAAGGCGGTGGCGCTGGAGGTGGCTGCGGACAACGTGCTGGTCAACGCCATCGCCCCCGGACCGATCGAAACCCCGCTGGTCGACGGCATCTCCGAGGCGTGGAAGGTGGCCAAGCGGGCCGAGCTGCCACTGGGCCGGTTCGGCACCCCGGAGGAGGTCGCCCCGGCGGCACTGCTGCTGGCCAGTGATCCCGGCGGGAACCTGTTCGTCGGGCAGACGCTGGGGCCCAACTCCGGCGACGTGATGCCCTGACAACGCTTGCGAGGAAAGGGGTTCGAGGTGTGCGGAGCCTGCGGCCGGACGGTGGCCACCGACCCGGTGTTCCCGGACGGCCGCACCACCCGGGGCAACCTGATCGCCGGCCAGATCCTCGACGCGTTGTGCGCCGCCGCGCGCAACCGGATCCGCGTCGCCGGCCGCCCGGACGGCTTCGCCGTCTCCCTCCCCGGCCGGCAGCCGGTGCCGTGCGCGACCGTGGCGGACGTCTGGTCCGCCATCCTCGCCACGGCACCGGCCACCGCGACCACCCCGACCGCCGAGCTGGAAGCGCGGTACCGGACGGAATCCCGGCTGGTGCGCGCCATCGTCGCCGCTGCCAACGCGGTGCGTGGAGGCGGTTGACCGGGAGAAGCGTCGAGCCGGTCGCAGCCAGGTGCGTCGACGGCGACCGGCTCGGCTGATCCGCTTTCAGCAGGGGAAGGGGGCCGAAACCGCGTTTGTGGGAATCGCGGCTCCGCGCCCGCCGATCATTCGGCCGCGCACCCGGGGTCGGTCGCGGACGTCGCGAACGGGGCGCCGTGGGGGAGGGCACCGAGGCCGACGACGACCGTCGGGGTGGTGCCGAGGTTGCGTCCGATGTGGACTTCCCCGGGGTGGTCGACGAAGGGTTCGCCCGGTCCGATGACCTCGGTGCTGCAGCCGGCGAGGCCGTGGGTGAGGGCACCGCTGTGGACGACGGAGTAGATGGCGCCCGGGTGGGTGTGCCAGCCGGTGGCGGCACCCGGCGCGAGCGTGGTCAGGGTGAAGACGTAGTCGACGCCGTCGATGGTCCTCGTCGCGAGGACCTCGTCGGTGACCCCGGACCTCGGGTCCGGGGTGGGGGAATCGGACATGAACACGGCCTTCCTTCGCGGTTCGGGCCGCCGGGACCCCGGGGGCGGGGTGGCAGCGGGATTCGGTCAGCAGGGGTCGAACGTGGCGGAGCCGGGGACGCGGTCTTCGGCGTCGCCGCGGGCGACGCGCCACTGGCGGTGCTCCTCGGACTCGGCGGCCGCCTCCGCCACGGCCCGCGCCTGGCGGACGCCCGACGGTGAGCTGGGCGGCATCGTCCGGTAGTAGCCGCCGAAGGCGGCGACGGGGCTCCACGACGGTTCGACCGGCGACAGCGGAGCGGCCATGCCCTCGAACTCGCCCGCGGCGTGGACGAGCCGCCCGCCGACGACGGTCAGCAGCGATTCGAGGTGCGAGATGTCCTCTTCGGGCACGGTGAAGTAGTCCTCGGACAACACGGCCAGGTCAGCGTAGTAGCCCTCCTTGAGCACGCCCTTGACGTGCGCCTCCCCGGTGAGCTCCGCACCGGCCACGGTGTAGAGCCGCAGCGCCGTTTCGCGGCTCAGCCGGTTCTCCGGAGCGGCCAGCAGCCGGCCGCCGACGCTTCGCCCGCGGACCAGCCACTCGAGCGAGAGCCACGGGTTGTAGCTCGACACCCGGGTCGCGTCGGTACCGGCCGCCGTCACGAGCCCGCGGTCGAGCATCTGCCGGATCGGCGGGGTGTTCGCGGCCTTCGCCGTGCCGTAGCGGTCGGCGAAGGCGCTGCCCTGGAACATCATGCGGTTCTGGATCGAGACGGCGCCGCCCAGCGCCGCGATCCGGTCGAGGCTCGCTTCGGAGACGGTCTCGGCGTGGTCGAAGAACCACCGCACGCCGCGGGGGAACCCACCGTCGGCGGCCACCTTCTCGAACACGTCGAGGTCGGCGCGGATCGTCTCGTCGTAGGTGGCGTGCAGCCGGAACCCCCAGCCCTCGTCGAGCAGGAGGCGGATCGCGGCCTCGAGCTCCCGGTCCGCGCGCTCCGGGCGCAGCGGCCGGGGCTGTGTGAAGTTCTCGAAGTCCGCGGGTGACCACGCGACGTTCTCGCCGGCACCGTTCAACCTCAGCCACTCGTCGCCGTAACCCGGCTTCGCCAGCCCCGTCCACCGCCGCAGGTCCTCCAGTTCCTGGCCGGTGTTGTACGCGAACAGGTGGTAGGCGATCCGGACAGTCAGCCGGCCCTGCTCGGCCAACTGCATCACTGTCGCGTAGTTGTCGGGGAAGTCCTGGAAGGTGGCACCGGCGTCGATAGCGCTGGTGAGCCCGAACCGGTTGAGCTCGGCGAGGAAGTGGCGCGTCGAGACGACCTGCTCCTCTTCGGTGAGCGCCGGCGCCTTACCGAGCGCCGAGAACAACAGGGCCGACGCGGGTGTGGCGAGCAACAGGCCGGTGGGCTCCCCCGCGTGGTCCCGGACGATCTCTCCGCCCGGGGGTGCCACGCTGTCCTTGGTCAGCCCGATCGCCCGCACCGCCGCCCGGTTCAGGATCGCCGACTGGTAGAGGTGCAGCACGAACACCGGTGTCTCGGGCGCCGCGGCGTTCAGCTCGGAGACGGTGGGCAGTCGTCGTTCGGCGAACTGCTCCCCGGTCCAGCCGCCCACCACGCGGATCCACTGGCCCTCCGGCGTTCGCCGGACTTGGTCGCGCAACAGCCACAGCGCGGTGTGCAGCGACGGCACGCCGTCCCAGCGCAGCTCCAGCAGGTAGTTGAGCCCGCCGCGGATCACGTGCATGTGCGAGTCGTTCAGGCCGGGGATGATTCGTTTGCCGAGTGCGTCGACGATGCGCGTCGCCGGACCGACGAGGGGCGCGACGTCCTCGTCGTCACCGACCGCCACGATCCGGCCGTCGTGCACCGCCAGCGCCGACGCCGCGGGGCGGGCCGGGTCGCCGGTGTGGATCCGGCCGTTGCGCACGAGCAGATCGGCGTAGGTGCCGCTCCCGGAATTTCGCGCCGTGCCGTCCACGGACATGGTGTTGGTCATGGTCTGTGCTCCTTTTGCTACCCCCGTCACTGCGGAGCATGATTGCAGTGCTGCGCCCTTCGCGGCCATTGTGCGTTGGGGCACAACGGTTTTCTCTGACCAAGAGTGATAGTCAATGTAACTGACTGTCAGCAAAAGTTTTCGCTTTGCCTGTGTCCGATAAGGTCTGATTAGGGCAAAAGAATCGAGTTCCGCACTGCAGAATCGGGCGATTCGGGCAAGGTGCGCCGCCGTCGGACGCGGGTGACTGCTCGTCCCGGGTCGCTCCGGGGCTGATGATGATGTCGGCCACACCGCGTGGTGGTGCACCCCGCCTGGGCGCGGGTGGAAACGCAGTCCGGAACTCCGCCGGAATGAACAAGGCGCACGAGTGCCATTTTCCGCAAGGATCGTGCCGGTCATTCACCGGGCGCCGCCGAAGTGTCCTAACGGGACTCTGGGGAAACCTCGCCCTGTGCGGGGTGGCCGGGTTCCCCGATGTCGTCCGGACGATGTGGTCGAGCTGAATTCGCGCGGTTGCCGGTCTGCTGTCAGCACAAAGCGCTGGCAGCCCGCACCTCGTCGAGTGCTCGGCGTGCGACTTCGCCGAACTCGTCGTCGTTGGCCGGGTCGCTCCAGCGTTCGTAGGCGATCTTCCAGGCGAGCGCGCCCAGTTCCGCGGCCACGCACGAGGCCAGGTCGGGGATGCCGCGGCGCTTGAGCGCGTCGATCATCGACGCGGTGAGGCCGAGCCCCTTCAGGGCCTCCCGTTCCCGTAGTTCCGGGTTGGCGGCGATCACCGCCCGCCTCCGGGTGCTGAACTCGCGGCGGTCGGGGGTGAAGGCTTCCCTCCCGATCGCGTCCAAGGCGTGAGCCACCGCTTCGAGCGGGCCGGCCTCCGCCGGCGCCGCGGCGATCCCCTGGGCGACCAGGTCCGCCATCGCCTCCCCGCCGAAGAGAACTTCCCGCTTGTCGGGGAAGTGGCGGAAGAAGGTGCTCTTCGTGAGTCCGGCGCGCTCGGCGATCTCGACCACCGTCGTGTTCTCGTAGCCCCGCTCCGAGAAGAGATCGAGGGCGGCGACGACGAGTCGCTGCGATGGGTTGGGTAACCAGCGGGCCATGCGAACAGGGTACGGCACTTGGTCCCGTGACTCGTGTACGGTGATGGGACCAAGTGCCATCACTGAGTGTGTGGAGGTCCCCCATGAGTCGAGCGGTTGTCTACGAGACGTTTGGCGGTCCCGAAGTGCTGGAGTTGCGAGACGCCCCGGAACCGCACGCCGGGCCGGGCGAGGTTCGCGTCCGCGTCTCGGCCGCCGGGCTGAATCCCATGGATTGGCTCCTCGCCGAGCGGCCCGAGGCGGCGGCGCAGTTCGGCATCACCGTGCCGTCGGGCTTCGGCTACGACTTCGCCGGAGTGGTGGACGAGGTCGGCGGCGGCGCCACGGGTTTTGCCGTCGGCGATCGCGTTTTCGGCGGCGCGCTGGGCAAAGCCGCTGCCGATTTCTTGGTGAAGACGCCCGCCGAAGCGCTCTGGCACACGCCGGAAGGCATCAGCGACGAGGTCGCGGGCACGATTCCGGTGGCCGGGCTGACCGCCGCCGCCGCTCTGGCGGCGATCGACCTGCGGGCGGGTGACACCGTCCTGGTCGGGGGTGCCGCGGGTGGTGTGGGTGTGTTCGCGGTGCAGCTCGCGAAGCTCGCCGGCGCGCGGGTGATCGGAACCGCCTCGCAGAACACGTTCGAGTTCCTGCGGAAGTTCGGAGCCGAGCCCGTGGCGTACGGCCCTCGACTGGCCGACCGGGTCCGGGCCCTGGCTCCCGAGGGCGTGAGTGCGGCGACGGACCTGTTCGGCACCGAGACGGCCGAGGCCGCGCTCGCGCTCGGCGTGCCACCCGAGCGGATCTCCACCATCGCCGCGGGCCCCAACCCACCCGGCGGCGTGCGCGCGACCGGCGGCTTCGACGCGGGTCCGGGCGCCATGGAGCGGATCACCGACGCGATCCTCGCCGGCCGGCTCACGGTGCCGATCGCCGCGACCTTCCCGATCGAGCAGATCCGCGAGGCCGTGGCCCGGCAAGCCGGACGCCACGTCCACGGCAAGATCGTGATCACGCTGTAGGACACGGGGCCTGCTGCCGATCGTGCGGCCGTGAACCGTGCGCCCCGGCGCTCGATGGCGTTCACATCCGCACGTACTTCTCGATGTCTTCCTGGAACTCGTTGATCGCCTGGTCGGTGAGGGTGGGCCGCGTGTCGGCGATGGCGGCGAGGAAGTCCTCCGTGCCGGCGGGGGTCTCGTGACCGTGGACGACTTCGCGTTCGAACGCGGCCTGGGCGCCTTTGCGGGCGGCGAACTCGATGTCGGCGGGCGTGAACAACTCGCTCGCCGACACCAGGCGGCCCAGGTCGACACCGCCGGCAGCCGGTCCCAGGTAGCGTCGCCAGATCGCCGCGCGAGCCGCCGGGTCCGGGGGACCGACCGGGATGATGTAGTCGAACCGCCCCGGTCGTAGGAAAGCCGGATCGAGGGAGCGGACGGAGTTGGTGGCGCAGATCAGCAGGCGGTTGTCGTGGTCGCGGAAGCCGGGGATCAGTTTGAGCAGTTCATTGGTGACGCCGTGGCCGGGATCGACGGCCAGCCCGGACCGCACGCCGGCGATCTCCTCGACCTCGTCGATGAACAGCACCACGGTCTCGAGCGCGGCCAGATCGGCGAACGCGTCGCGCAGCGAGTCGGCCAGACCGCCCGCTCCCACGGATGCGAGCCGGGAAGGGAACAGCTCCACGAACGGCCACTCCAGCCGCGAGGCCACGGCTTTGGCGAAACTCGTTTTGCCGGTGCCCGGCGGGCCGAAGAGGACAACCGCCTTCGGTGGGGTGACGCCGTGCCGGTCCGCCACCGCGGGCTCGGCCAGCGGCAGCACTATCCGCCGCTCGATGGTCTCCTTCTCGTGCTCCATCCCGGCGAGATCCGTCCACAGTCCCCGCGGCAGCACCCGCCCGCCGAGTTCCGCGAGCAGACCCGCGTCGCTGGCACCGAGGTGCTCGACCTTCTCGTAGAACACCAATCCGGGCCGCGCGAGGTAACCGGAGTTCTCCAGGGCCGTCGCTCCCGTCGCGCCGGGCGGGAGCAGTGCACTGATCCGGCGGATGCCCTGCGCTCGCAGGCGCCGCTCGAGTTCGCCGACCAGGGAGCTGCCGATCCCGCGGTTGCGCCACATCCGGGCGAGCGCCATCCCGACGATCCAGGCCCGCTCACCCCGGGCCTGGGCGACCGCCATGCCCACCACGTCGTCGCCGACCACCGCGACCACGACGAGTTCGCCGGTCCGGGTCGCGGCGATGACCTCGGAAATCGGAAACACCGGAGGGGAATCGTCCGCCTGCCGGTCCTGATCCCAAAGCTGGATCACGCGGTCCAGATCGTCGTCGTGGAAATCCCGTAGTCGCCACGTCGGCACCGGCACCACGATACCGACAACCCGCCCTCGCGCCCAGATCTCGGGGAAGGCGCGGATGGACAAGGGCGAGGAGCCGCCGAGGCGAACTCCGGTCACCTCTGTTGAAGTCGCCTGAACTCATCCGCCCACGCAGTCGTCCGGCCCGGCAGGCCGGACGGCGCCGGAACGACCACGAGGGGGCAGAAGACGCTGGTGAAGAGCCAGGGCGTCGAATCCGGGCCGAAGTCGTGGACCATGGCGGAGTCCTGCGTGATGCCGTAGGTGGCGACGGCGAGGCGGGAAGTGGCGCGGAAGCGGGTGAGCTGGTTCGAAAGGAACTCGTGGTGGTTCTGGAACCACGGCGACAGCCCGAGGAAATCGTCCCACTTCTGCTGGGAGAAGGGGGTTTCGGCGGCGTCCCGGACGAGCTGCCAGACCATCGTGGCGCGCGGGACGCCGTAACGGGCGGCGAAGCGGGGGTCGACGGGCTCCTTCAGGTGCTGTTTCCACAGCAGCACCAAGGAGAACTCGGTGGCCAGGAACTTCTGGTCGGCGCGCAGCTTGGGCAGGACGTAGTCGAGGAACGCCTGGTCGTCGCCGGGGGGCGGCGAGGTGGGGTGGATGTCCACACCGGACAGTTCCGGGGTGTCGTGGGTGTAGGTCAGCCACCGGGCGGTGGCCGCGGTGCGCCAATCGGGCCGGTCGAGGTGGTTGAGCGCGCCCAGGTACAGCTGGGTTTTGCAGCCCGCGCCGCACTTCCGCGCGCGGTAGTCGATCACGTGCCGCGCGACGGCCTCGTAGAACACGTTGAGCCGCTCGTCGCGGTCCTGGTCGCGGCATTCGATGAACGGTTCGTTCCCGATCACCAGGATGTCGACCGTGCCCAGGACGGCCGGGAGGACCGCGTCGAGCCGGCGCAGCGCGGTGGCCATGTCCGGCGTGCCGGGCGCGGGCATCGGGTCCCGGTTGTACGGGAACTTGAGCGACAGCACGGTGCCGTAGCCGTTGCCGACCGCGGTGGTGAGCATCCGGATCACGGGCGCGTCCGCCACCGCGCCCTGATCGGCTTGCGGCATGGGGAAGAACCCGCGCAGCCAGGTCGCCGAGACGTCCTGCAGCTCGGCGAAGCTCACCCGGCTGGGATCGCCGTTGAAGTTCGCGCCCAGGACGCCGTCCGGTGGTGGCGCGACGACCCGCTGCGGCGTGTCGTCCGGGGCGGCAGGCTCGCTGCAGCCGGACAGGCCGAGCCCGGCCGCGGCGATGCCCAGCACGCCGAGCGCCGAGCGCCGGGAGATCGCGATGCTGTCCCGATCGGCCGGCACTGCGCGCACGAACACCTCCGCGTGGCTGGATCAAGTCCTTGCGCCGCGGACCATACCTGCCGAGCGGCTCCCGTGCCGGAGGCGCGGTTCAGGCCGGCGGCACGCAGGAGGTTCGGGGTGGTTCAGTGCTGCTGGTGCTCCGGCGCGGGCCACTTCAGCTCGATCTCCAGCTCGACCTCGTCGCCGTCGACCTCGAGTTCGATCTCGCAGCGCACGTGGTCGGGCACGTGCACCTTCACCTTGCTGCCGCCGAGCGGGACGACGACCTTCTCACCGCCGGCGAGCGCAGCCGCCAGCGTCGACAACCGGTTCGCGGCTTCCTCGCGGGTGAGCAGCTCTTCGCGCGTCACTTCCAGAGTGGACATGCTCGAAGCAAACGCGAACCCGCGCCCGGTTGCCTCACCCGCAGCTGATGAGCGGGTCCGCCCGCGAGATCGGTGTGGCCGGCCGCGGCGATCTCGCGGGGAGCCGGGCTCGGCAGAACCCACCCGGCCGGGGCTTGGTGACGTGCTCCTCGCGTAGCCCTCAGTCCAGCCGCCGCTGGGGGAGTAGTGCGAGAGCCCGAAGTGGCCACCGCGGTAGAGGGCGCCGACGATGACGCCGGCGGTTCGAGATGGTCCCGCCGGCGCTCTGCGCGCTCGCCCGCGCCGGCCCGGCGGCGAACCCGGCCACGCCGAGCACCACCACGACCGCCGCGACGGCCCGCGTCGCTGAAACGCTGACGGCTGAACCGCATCGTTCGTTCCTCTCCGGCCGGGACGACCGCCGGCCGGAAAGGGAGTACCGAGCCGTGGCGGCCCGCAGGAAGACGCGCGGTGGACACTCGTCTTCGGCGTCCGGTGCGATCCTCGGCCGGGCGGAGATCGGCGGAACGGGTTGGTCGCTTCGGCGGCGGGCGCCGCGCTAGCGGGTTCCCCGGTGCTTCAGGATCCCCTCCACGCCCAGGAGGAACGTTTCGCAGACCGGCTCGGGGTCGGTGAGGCAGCCGGCGGCCATGGCGCCGTCGCGCAGCATCACGAAGTGGCGCGCGGCGGGGGCGGGGGCGCCGGTGGCGGCGAGCAGGTCGGTGACGGTGTCGAGGAACCACTGGCGGTGCACGAGCACGGCCTGGTGCGCCGGGTGGGCGGGGTCGGGGTACTCGGCGGCGGCGTTGAGGAATGCGCAGCCGCGGAACCCGCGCGTGCGGATGTCGTTCGCGATGGATTCGGCGACGGCGCGGACGGCGTCGGCCGGCGAGGCGGCGCCGGAGCGGGCCTGCTCGACGTGGCTGCGAATCAGCTGGTCGGCGCCCTGCAGGTAGGCGACGACCAGGTCGTCTTTGCCCGGGAAGTGCCGGTACATCGTGGCGCGCGTGACGGCCGCCTCGGAGATGATCCGGTCGACGCCCACCGAGTGGAGTCCCTCGAGGTAGAACAGCCGGCTCGCCGTGGCGAGCAGCCGGGAACGTGCTTCGGACACCACTTCGGCCGCCTCTCGGATCGCTGGGGCCAGCTTAGCAGATAGAACGTTCGGTCTTGCGTAAGTGAGCGAGTGCTGACATAGTTCCCCACAGAAAGACCGAACGTTCTATCTACTTACGGGGAGCCTCTGTGACCACCACTGCCGTTGCACCCACCGGCGTCGCGCTTTCCTTGCGGCGCTTGTACTTCGTCCGGTTCGCCTTCGCCGTCGTGTGGGCGGGCCTGCTGTTCGCGACCGCGTCGGCGCTCGGGCCGGTGAGCGTCGCGCTGCTGGTGCTGTACCCGGTGTTCGACGTCGCCGCCGCGGTCGTCGACGCCCGCTCGGCGCGCACGACCAAACCGGTCGCCGGGCTGTACGTGAACGTCGTGATCAGCCTGCTCGCCGCCGTCGGGCTGGCCGTCGCCGCTTCGTCGGGCATTCCCGGCGTGCTGCGGGTGTGGGGCGTGTGGGCCGTGGTGGCGGGCCTGGTCCAGCTCGTCGTCGGGGTCGCGCGCCGCGGGATGGGCGGCCAGTGGCCGATGATCCTCAGCGGCGGCATTTCCGTGGTGGCCGGGACGACGTTCATCCTCCAGTCCGCCAAGGAAGGTGCGGCCCTGACCACTCTCGCCGGCTACGCGGTTCTCGGCGGGATCTTCTTCCTCGTCTCCGCGCTGCGGCTGGGGCGGGCCGCGAAGAACTGACCCGCGGCGTCCCCGGGGCCGGCGGTCCGTGTGAACGGCTGCCGGCCCGGATCGGCCCTGCGCGTGAGGAATGGCCCCGTCCGGCACCGAGTTTCGGTTCCACGCAGCCTGGTGACGGTCATGCGTCATCCGCTGCGGCGCCCGGATTCGGCCGTCGACAGGCCTTCCCCCGGTTCGAAGAGCTGGCCGTGGATCCGCCAGCGGACTGGTTCCCCCTCGATGCGCCGCGCGGCTGTCGCGGGCCTGTGACTGCCGGAACCGCGGCCCGGCGGGAGAAGACCGGTTCTTGCCCGCAGCCGTGGCGACGTGGGTACGGGGTTCACTTCGGCCCGATGCTGCGCGTACAGCGCGGCGTACGGTCCGCCGGCGGCCAGCAAGTCCTCGTGCCGTCCGGCTTCGACCAGCCGGCCGTGGTCCAGCATCAGGATGTGGTGGGCGGCCGGAGCCAGGGACAGGTCGTGGCTGATCAGGATGGTCGTCTTGCCGCCGGCCAGCCGGCGCAGTGGTTCGATCACCCGCTGGACGGCACCAGCGTCCAGCCCGGCGGTGGGCTCGTCCAGCACCAGGATCGGGGCGTCGCGGACGAATGCTCTGGCGATGGCCAGCCGTTGCCGCTGCCCGCCGGAAAGCCGCTGGCCGGCGCTGTCCAGCACCGTCTGGTAGCCGGCCGGCAGGGCCGAGATGAACTCGTGGGCGTCGGCCGCGATCGCCGCGGCGACGATCTCGGCGTCGGTGGCCGTGGGCCGCCCGTAGGCGATGTTGTCGCGCACGGTGCCGTGGAAGACCTGGGTCTGCTGCAGTACCAGGGTGACCTGTTCGCGCAGCGATTCGGTGGTGACCTCCCGCAGGTCGAAACCGTCGAGCCGGATGCTGCCCGACGACGGGTCGGCGAAGCGCAGCAGCAATTTCGTGATCGTCGACTTGCCGGCGCCGCTGGCCCCGGTGATCACCACCAACTCGCCGCGGCGGACCGTGAACGACAGCTCGGCCAGCGCCGGCCGGTCGGCGTCCGGATACCGGTAGTCGACCCGGTCCACGCTGATCTCGCCGTGGGAGTGCGTCAGCACGCGAGCGCGTGGGTGGTCGGCCACCGCCGGTCTCGTGGTCAGCAATTCCGCGATGCGGTCGGAGCTCGCCGTGGCCGCGTTGACCATGATCGTGAGGGAACCGAGTCGGCGCAGCGGCGGGTAGAGGTAGCCGAGGTAGGCGGTGAACGCGAGCACGCCGCCCGGGGTCAGCTGGTGCTGGCTGATTTCCCAGATCCCCCCGCCGACCACCAGCAGCAGCGCGGTGACCTCGGTGATGTCCACCAGCGGCGTGTACGCCCCGGACACCCGTGCCTCGCGGACCCTGGTTCGCATCCAGGACGCGCCGTGGTTGTGCAACCGCTGCTGTTCGGCCCGCTGCTGGTTGTACGCCTGCACCAGGGTGAGGTTGGTCAGGCTCTCCTGAACGGCGGTGGTGATCAGGCCGTTGTAGTCGCGCTCGTCGCGGGAAACCGCCTTGATCCGCTTCGAAAACACCCGCGCCGCCAGGAGGAACAGCGGGGTGAGGAGGAACGCGGCGAGCGCCAGGTGCCAGGACACGATCAGCGCGGCGCCGCCGTAGAACACCGCGGTCACGATCGCGCTGATGGTTTCGACCGTGCCCGAAGCGGTCAGTTGTTCGACCATTTCGACGTCGCTCGTCACTCGGGCGACCAGATCACCGGTGTCGTGCCGCGCGAAGAAGTCGGGGGAAAGTTGTTGCAGGTGCGCGTACACCGCGTCGCGCAGGCGAAGCAGGAACCGTTCGGTCGCCACGGAAGTAAGGATCCCGCCCCCGAACGAGGCGAACCCCCCGACCGCGGTCATGACCACCCACACGCAAGCGGGGCGCCAGAACCCGTGCAGGTCGCCGGTGGTCAAGGCGTCGTCGACGATCGCGCCGAAGGTCCAGATCGCCACCGTCTCCGTGGCCGCGCTGAGCACCAGCAGGAGAACGGCCAGGAGCAGCAGCCGGCGTTCGCCGCGGACGTAGGGCCAGAACCGGCGAAACGCCTGACGAACCGACGACGGCTTCGGCCGGCTTTCCGCGTCGGTGGTGTAGCTGCCGCCGGCGCCCACCGCGGGAGTCATGGCGGTCACGCTGCACCTCGTTTCGAATCGTTCCAGGACGGGGCGCGGATTCCTGCCCCGCCTCCGATAAAAGGAGTGAGGGCCGGCGCTTTCGGCGCGCCGGCCCTTCCCCCTCTTTTCGGATCAGGACTGGCTCGCCCCGATCTTCAGCTCGGGATCAGCGACCGTAACGACGGTTCCGGTTGTTCTTCCGGTTGCGGTCGTAGTGGCCATCGCGTCGAGTTTCGCAGTGGTCGCGGGGAACCGGCTTGAAAGAACCCATTGTTTTCTCCTTCTCGAATTCTGCTTCCCGATATTCCGTCGGCGCGCCCCGACTTCACCGACGGTACTCCGCAAATCCGCGGACACCTGCAGCAAGAGAAGTGTCCTCGGACACGTCACTTCGCGTGTTAGAACCTCGTAAGAAAATGCTTTCCCCGGTGACCAAAGACCATATTTACGCAGACCTCGCCAACGCGATGACAACCGGTCAAAGGTCACACGTCGCGCAATTTACAGATCAACTCGTGCGTCCCATTCGAATGGGAGTGGCGCAGGGTGGGGCGGCTCGGTGGCGTCCGCAAGCCGGCGAGCCGCCGTGGACCTGATCGCCGGGCGGTGGCTCCGCGCACCCTCGGTGTCTTGCGCCCCTCAGGCGAACCGGTATATTGGTAAGTCCATTAGCCAGAGTCGAGGAGTGGGCTATGCCGAAGGTCGTGTACGTCGACGACGCCGGCGCGGAGCGGGCGGTCGACGTCTCCGTGGGGGAGAGCGTCATGAGCGCGGCCGTGCGCGCGGGGGTGCCGGGGATCATCGGCGAGTGCGGGGGCTGCATTTCGTGCGGTACCTGCCACGTCTGGGTGCGCGAGGAGTACCTGGACCAGGTCGGCGAAGTCGGCGACATGGAAGACGACCTTCTTGATCTCGCGGTCGGCGACCGGCGGGCCGGCAGCCGCCTCTCCTGTCAGATCGAGGTGACTCCCGAGCTCGACGGGCTGACCGTCGACGTGCCCGGTGAGCAGGTCGTCTGACTTCGGGGCGCGCAACTGGCCATTGCCAGTGGTTCAATGGTCTGATATTCAATCCTATAGCGTCTTCGTGATCGCCGGTGTGAAAGGACTTCAGCGTGCTCCGAACAGAGATCAACGAACTGCTGACGCAGACGGGGCCGGGTACCAAGATGGGCAGCCTCTTCCGGCGCTTCTGGCAGCCGGTGCTCCTGGCCGAGGAGCTGCCTGCCGACGATTGCCCGCCCGTGCGGGTCAAGATCCTTTCGGAGCGGCTGATCGCGTTCCGGGACTCGGAGGGCCGGTACGGCCTGATGGACGAGTTCTGCGCGCACCGCGGCGTCTCGCTCTGGTTCGGCCGCAACGAGCAGGGCGGGCTCCGCTGCCCCTACCACGGCTGGAAGTACGACTACACCGGTCAGGCCATCGAGGTCCCGAGCGAGCCCGAGACCAGCAACTTCTGCGCCAACGTCAAGCTCAAGTCGTACCCGATGGTCAAGCGCGGCGACGTGCTGTGGGCCTACTTCGGCGACCCTGAAACGCAGCCGCCGCTCCCGGAATGGGAATTCGTGACCGTTCCGGAGGGCCAGGCGTTCACGTCGAAGCGCTTCCAGGAGTGCAACTGGCTGCAGGCGCTGGAAGGCGGCATCGACTCCAGCCACGTCACGTTCCTGCACTCGGGCAGCCTGGACAGCGATCCGCTGTTCAAGGGGTCGAAGGGCAACGCCTACAACCGGGCGGACCTGAAGCCGTTCTTCGAGGTCGTCGACTACGAGGGCGGCCTGCTCATCGGTGCCCGCCGCAGCGCGGAGGAGGGGCACTACTACTGGCGCGTGACGCCGTGGGTGCTGCCGAACTTCACCATGGTCCCCCCTCGCGCCGATCACCCGCTCCACGGCCACTTCTGGGTGCCGATCGACGACGAGAACTGCTGGGCCTGGAGCTTCGACTACCACCCGACCCGCCAGCTCGAGGCCGACGAGGTCTCCGCCATGCGCGCGGGCCTGGGTGTGCACAGCGCGAACGACGAGAACTACCGGCCGCTCGCGAACAAGGACAACGACTACCTCATGGACCGCGAGGCGCAGCGGCGCGGGGAGACCTACTCCGGCATCAAGGGCATCGCGCTGCAGGACTCGTCCCTGCAGGAGTCGATGGGGCCGATCGTCGACCGGACCAAGGAACGCCTCGTCGCCACCGACGCGGGCATCATCAAGGCCCGCCAGAAGCTCCGCAAGGCCGCGCTGGCGCTCGCCGACGAGGGCGTCGAGCCGGTCGGCAACCGTCCTCAGGACCAGAAGGTGCGCTCGGTCGCGATCGTGCTGCCCGCCGACCAGTCCTTTGTAGACGGGATCGGCGAGGCGATGGTCGCCAAGCCGGGCGTCCGGCAGACGACGGTCTGAGACGGCGGGCGACGACGTGACGCAACGTGGATTGGTGAGCAGCTGCGCCCGGGCGGCGACCGCCGAGGAAGCGGCCTTCCGGATCGACTACCCGCTGGCCGCCGCCCGCAACACGCGCGTGGTGGCGCTCGACGAAGCGGCGGAGCGCATCGTCCGGCACGCTTCGGCCGAGTCGTGGGCGCAGGCGCGGTTCTACTCGGTCTCCGGGTCCGGTCACGAGCTCGTCACCATGGCGGGCGATCCGGTGGCGCTCACGGGGGAACTGCAGGATAGCAACACCGTCGTCCTGGTCTCGACCACGGGGGAGAACGCGGAGGCAGCCGCCACCATCGGTGCGGCGTGCACGGTGCGTGGCATCATGACGGCGGGCTTGGTCGTGACACCGGACCGGATCGCCAACGAGGCGCTGTTCTCGCTGCGCCCGCACGCCCGGATCCTGCTGGTGCCGGCCGAAGAGGACGACTTGCTCGAGCTGCTGAGGGCGACGCGCGCATGAGCCCCGCCGACGAAACCAAGGTCACCATTCCATCGCTGCAGGCGATGAAGGAGCGCGGCGAGAAGAGTGTCTGCGTCGTCGCCTGGGACTACCAGATGGCCCGCATCGCCGACCGGGTCGGCGTGGAGATCGTGTCGGTCGGCGACACCGTCGGGGTCAACCTCTGGGGGCAGCCGCACCCGCTCGAGATCACCTTCGACGAGGTGCTCGTCGTCGCGAAGGCGGCCCGGCGCGGCGTTCAGCGCGCACTGCTCAGCTGCGACTTCCCGTTCGGCCCGCTCCAGCGGGGTGCGGCCAGTGCCGTCGACGCGGCGATCCGGCTGGTCAAGGAGGCGGGTGTCGACCTGGTGAAGCTCGACGGCGCCGCCGACTTCCCGGACGCGGTCGAGGCGGTCACCCGTGCGGGCATTCCGGTTTTCGCGCAGTTCGGGATCACGCCGCAGACCGCGCTGAAGTACGGCATCGAGTACTCCGCCGCCAGCGCCGCGCAGGTGCCCGACGAGATGCTCGACGAGCTGGTCGCGGAAGCCCGGCGGCTCGAATCAGCGGGAGCGGTCGCGCTCAACTTCACCAACTCCGGTCCGGTGGTCGGGCCGGCGGTGGTCGACGCCGTGGCGATCCCCGTGCTCGGTGGCTTCGGCGGCGGTCCGTGGCTCGACGGGCGGATCCGGATGGCCACCGCGGCCATCGGGTACAACGCCGCCAACGTCGACCGGGACGTCGACACCTACGCCAACGTCGCCCGGGTCGTGTTCGACGCCCTGGCCGAATGCGCCGAGGACATCCGGGGCGGCCGGCAGATCCGGGGCGGCATCAAGGTGCCCCGGAACTGAAGGGCGCAGAGCTGAGGAGTGCGCGCATGCCCGTGGCCGTGCTGGACGGAATCGCCACGCGTTACCGGACTGTCGGCGACGGCCCGCCGCTGCTGATGTTCAGCCCGGGCGGCTTCGATTCCAGTTTGGACAACTGGACGAGCTTCGGACGGTATCGCGAGCTCGGTTTCGTCGACGCGTTCACACCCGGCTACACCTGCATCGTGTTCGACCGGCGCGAATCGGGGCAGTCGGGTGGCCGGGTCGAGCGCCTGGACTGGCCCGGCTACGTCCGCCAGGCGCTCGGGCTGCTCGACCACCTCGGGATCGACGAGGCACACACCATGGGCGGGTGCGTCGGCTGCTCCACGGCGGCGGCGCTCGCCGTCGCGGCGCCGGAGCGCGTGCGCAGCATGGTGTTGTTCTCGCCCGCCGGCGGGCCCCGCTACCGGATGGCGCAGCACCGCCGGTTCGTCCGGCACCTCGCCTACGTCGCCGAGCACGGGCTGCCGGCGGTGGTCGACCTGGCCCGGTCGACGACCGCGGGCTTCAGCAGCGACCCGCGGGTGGGCCCCTGGGCCGCGCCGCTGCGCACCGACGAGACCTTCGCGAAGGCGTACGCAGCGCTCGATCCGGCGCGCTACGACCTGCTCGTGACCGGCTCCGTGCGCGGGCTCTTCGACCGCGATACCGTGCCGGGTGTGGAGCCCGAGGACCTGATGACTTGCGACGTCCCGGCGCTGATCGTGCCCGGGCAGGACGCGTCGCACGCCCCATCGGCCGCCCGTTATCTCCAGGAATGCCTGCCGGTGCACGAATACTGGGACGTCCCGGTCGCCGAGCAGACCGCGGCCACCGCGCCCGCGCGCGTCCTGGAGTTCCTGCGCGGGCGCGACCGGTGACCCGACTGGTCCTGCTCCGCCACGGGGAGAGCACGGCCAACGCCGGGGACGTCTTCGCCGGGCACCTCGATGTCCCGCTGACGCCGGCGGGTGTCCTCGAGGCGCGCGCCGCCGCGGCCGGGCTCGCCGGCTGGTGCCCGGACGTCGTGCACGCTTCGCCCCTGGTTCGCGCGGCCGGCACCGCGGCGATCGTCCGGGATCTGCTCGCGCCGGACGTCGAGGTTGAGCACCACAGCGCACTCGTCGAGCGGCATTACGGTGTCCTGCAAGGACTCCGGCGCGCCGATGCGCGGGCGCGGTTCGGCGCCGAAGCGGTCGCGTGCTGGCGGCGGACACCGGACGGAGTGCCTCCCGGCGGGGAAAGCCTGGCGATGGTCCACGAGCGGCTGCGGCCGTATTGGCACGAAGAGCTGCTGCCGCGGCTGGAATCGGGCCGTGCGGTGCTCGTGGTCGCCCACGGCAACTCGCTGCGCATGCTGCTGGCTCACGTGAGCGGCCGGCAACTGCGCGAAGCGAGCGCCGTCGAGATCCCGACGGCTGCTCCGCTCCGGCCGGAGGTCAGGCTTCCAGCGCGGTGATCTGGTCGACGCGCTGCTGGTGGCGCCCGCCCTTGAACGGCGTCGACAACCACAGCGCGAGCAGCCGTTCCGCTTCGTCGTCGGTGATGACCTTCGTGCCCAGCACGAGCACGTTGGCGTCGTTGTTGCCGCGCGAGATCTCCACCATGAACGAGGTGTGCCCGAGTCCCGCGCGCACGCCCCGGATCTTGTTGCACGCGATGACTTCGCCCTGCCCGCTACCGCCGACGATGACCCCGGCCTCCGCGCGGCCGTCGCCGACGCGCCGGCTCACGTCGGCGCAGAGCGGGGGGTAGTCGACGATGTCCGTCTCGCTGTGCGAGCCGCGGTCGTCCACCTCGTGGCCGTGGGCGGTGAGCCAGGCGGAGAGGCGAGCCTTGAGCCCGACGCCGTTGTGATCGGCGGCGATCGCGATCCGCACGGCTCAGCCCACCAGGTCGCGGGTCGCGGGTGCGAACATCGAGTCGACGTCCACCGGTTTCGTCAGGATGTGCTGCGCCAGGGCCTGTTCGGCCAGCAGTTCCAGCACGGCCCGGTTGGGCTCGATGCCGTAGGGGAGCGGGTTTCCGGTCTGGGCCATGACCCGGGAGTACCTCCGGTCGTCGGCCGTTTCGACGACCCCGGCCCGCAGCTGCTCGACGTAGCGGCGCTTGGCTTCGGCGAACGCGTCGAACAGCGCTTTCGCGACGCCGGGATGCGCGTCGAGCACTTCGTCCTTGACCACGACGAGGTGGTTGATCGGGTAGAGGCCACGCTCGCGCAGCGCGGTGAACCCGGCTTCCTCGGGGTCGGCGATCAGCGGGACGACTTCGGGCGAGTCCACCTTGACGTTGACGACGGCGTCCAGCTCGCCCGCGAGCAGCATGTCCGCCAGCTTCTTCCCCGGACCGGCCGGTACGACGTTGCGCGGCGGGCGGTAGGACTCGACGTGCTCGTCGCCGCTGAGGACCCACGTGACCGAGTCGAGGTCGAGGCCGTGCTCGAGCGCCAGGATCGCGCGCGCCCAGACGCCGGTGGTGACCGTGTACCCGCGGTTGACGCCGATGCGTTTCCCCGCGAGGTCACCGGGTTGGGCGATCCCCGCCCCCTTTCGCACGAGGATCGCGCCGTGGTGGAACCCGCGGACCAGGAAGACCGGGAGCGCGGTGAACCGCACGCCGTGCTCGCGCGCGGTGAGGTAGGTCGTCAGCGCCATCTCGCAGACGTCGTAGGCGAGTTCCCGCACCATCCGCCGGAACCCGTCGACGAGCACCGGTTCTTCCTTGAAGGCCAGGGGAAACCCGGTGGGGACGACCTCGCCTTCCTTCAGTGCGCGGTTGTTGCCCTGGGTGCGGGTCACGGTCAGCAGGTGATCGGCCATTCGGTCCTCGCCTCGTCCTCGGGAAGTACACGCCGATGGTATATTGGGCTGTCCATTCTGCCAACGAGGTTCTGTCCACGAGGTCTTTCAACGAGGGAGCGCCGATGGTCCAGACTGTGCAAGCGGCGGTGCGGGTCGCGCCCGGCACGACGGAGATGCAGGAGTTCGCACTGCCTTCGATCGACGACGATTCCGCCCTGCTGCAGGTCGAGGTCGCGGGCATCTGCGGGACGGACGTGAAGATGTACGCCAACCCGCCGGCCGTGATCCGGGGCCGGGTGATCATGGGGCACGAGAACGTCGGCGTGATCGCGCGGGCGGGGCGGCGGTTCAAGGAACGCCACGGGCTCGCCGAAGGCGACCGGGTGTTCGTCGAGCACTACGTCGGGTGCTTCAGCTGCGAGTGGTGCCGCCTCGGCGAGTACCGGCACTGCGAGGCGACGGACTGGCGGACCAACCCCGACGGCCGGCGCTTCGGCTACACCTCCGCCGAAAACCCCGGCACGCTGTGGGGCGGGTTCAGCGAGTACATGTACCTGCCGTGGAACTCCGTTCTCCACAAGATCCCCGACACGATCACCCCCGAGCTCGCCGGCATGGTCATGCCGCTGTCCAACGGCATCGAGTGGGCCCTGCTCACCGCCGGTGTCGGGTACGCCGACACCGTGCTCATCCAGGGCCCGGGCCAGCAGGGCCTCTCGCAGCTGGTCGCCGCCAAGACGGCCGGCGCGTCGAAGATCGTGGTGTCCGGCACGACGCGGGACAAGCAGCGCTTCGAGCTCGCCAAGGAACTCGGCGCCGACGAGGTCGTCGACGTCCTGACCGAAGACCCCCGCGAGAAGATCATGGACCTCACCGGCGGCCGCGGCGTCGACATCGTGCTCGACTGCACCTCGCGGGCCGGCACCGCGCCGGTCCTGCTCGGGGTCGACGTGCTCAAACGCCGGGAAGGCACGCTGCTCATCCAGGGGGAGCTGGCCGCGTTCCCGGACTTCCCCGTCAAGAAGATCACCGAGAAGGCCATCACGATCAAGTCCGCGCGCGGGCACTCGTTCCGGGCCTGCGAGCTCGCCGTCGAGCAGCTCGCGTCGGGTCGCTTCCCGCTGGAGAAGCTGGCGACCCACCGCTACGGCATCGACCAGGTCGACCACGCCATCCGCGTGCTCGCGGGGGAGACCGAGGAGGACGCGATCCACATCTCGCTGATGCCCTCGATGGTCGGGCAGGCCGGCGGGGCGGTCGTCCGATGACCGGGATCGTCGTGACGAATCCACCCACGGCCGACGCGGAGACGCGCGACGGCCTGGGCCGGTTCGGGGTCGCCACCATCCACGAAGCCCAGGGCCGCCGCGGGCTGATGGCCGCCGCGCTGAACCCGATCTACCCCGGTGCCCACGTCTCGGGCACGGCGGTGACCGTGAGCGTGGCGCCGTGCGACAACTGGATGATCCACGTGGCCGTGGAGCAATGCCGGCCCGGGGACGTGCTCGTCGTCGCGCCGACGTCGCCGTCGGACGCGGGGTACTTCGGCGAGCTGCTGGCGACCTCGCTCAAGGCCCGCGGCGTCCGCGGGCTGGTCATCGACGCCGGCTGCCGCGACATCGCCGAGCTGCGGGCGATGCCGTTCCCCGTCTGGTCCCGGGCGGTGTCGGCCGAGGGCACCGTCAAGGAAACCCTCGGCTCGGTGAACACCCCGGTCATCTGCGGCGGGCAGCTCGTCGAGGCGGGTGACGTGCTCGTCGCGGACGACGACGGCGTGGTCGTCGTGCGCCGGGCCGAAGCCGGTGAGGTTCTCGCGGCCTCGGCGGCACGGGAGGAGAAGGAGGCGCGCCTGCGGGCCCGCTACGCCGAAGGGGAGCTCGGCCTCGACGTCAACTCGATGCGCGAGCGGCTCGCCCGCAAAGGCCTGCGGTACCTGGACCACGACGAGTACCTCAAGGAGGTCCGCGACCGGTGATCATCGACATCCACGGTCACTACACGACGGCTCCGGCGGCGCTGAGCCGGTTTCGCGAAGCGCAGCTGGACGGTGAGCGGGCCGCGCTGGCGCCGGTGCCCGACGACGAGCTCCGCGAGAGCGTGGAGGACAACCAGCTGCGCGTTCTCCGCGAACGCGGCGGCGACCTGATGCTGTTCTCGCCCAAGGCTTCCGGCATGGCGCACCACGTCGAGGGCGCCGCCGTCGCGAACGCCTGGGCGCGCGCGTCCAACGACCTCGTCCACCGCCTCGGCGAGCTCTACCCCGAGCACTTCGCCCCGGTCGCCCAGCTCCCGCAGACCCCCGAGGGGAACCTCGGCGGCGTCCTGGCCGAGATCCGCCGCACCGTCGAAGAACTCGGCTTCGTGGGCGTGAACCTCAGCCCCGACCCGTCCGGTACCTGGGCGGGCAAGCCGATGACCGACGAATCGTGGTTCCCGGTCTACGAGGTCCTGACGGAACTCGACGTGCCGGCCATGGTGCACGTCTCGTCGGCGTGCAACCCGAACTTCCACACCCTCGGCGCGCACTACCTCAACGCCGACACCAGCGTTTTCGTCCAGCTGCTGGGTTCGAAGCTCTTCCACCGGTTCCCCGGTCTGCGCCTCGTGATCCCGCACGGCGGGGGAGCGGTGCCGTACCACTGGGGGCGCTACCGGGGCCTGGCGATGCGCAACGGCTGGCCGGACCCGGCCGAGCTCCTGCCGAACGTCTTCTTCGACACCTGCGTCTACCACCAGCCCGGCATCGACCTCCTGCTCGGCGTGCTGCCGGCGCAGAACTTGCTGTTCGCATCCGAGATGCTCGGCGCGGTTCGCGGCGAGGACCCGGAAACCGGCATCGCCTGGGACGACACGAAGCGCTACGTCGACCGCGCCGATCTGAACGGCGAGGACCTGTCGGCGATCTACGAAGGCAACGCCCGGCGGGTCTACCCCCGCCTCGACCGGCGGCTCGCCGCCTTGGGAAGGTGACCCGATGAGCCGGCTCCCGCTCACGTTCGCGTGTGGTGACTACGACCGCACCCGCGCCGTCGAGGACGGCTCGATCCGCCCCGACGGCATCGACCTGACGTACCTGCGCCTCCCGGTCGAGGAGACGTTCTTCCGCATGCTGCGCCACGGCGAGTTCGACGCGTCGGAGATGTCGCTCTCGACCTACGTCGCCTCGCTCGACCGCGACCCGGCGCCGTTCGTCGCGCTGCCGGTGTTCACCTCGCGGATGTTCCGCCACGGTGGCGTCTTCATCAACACGGCGGCGGGCATCGAGAAGCCGTCGGACCTTCGGGGCAAACGGATCGGCACGCCCGAATACCAGCTCACGGCGGGCGTGTGGATCCGCGGCATCCTCGCCGACCACCACGACGTCCCGCTGGACTCGGTCACCTACCTCACCGGTGGTCAGGAAACGCCCGGGAGGATCGAAAAGGGCGCCGTCTCGACGCGCTTCGACGTCCAGTCCGTTCCGGACGGCCGGACGCTGTCGGAGCTGCTCGCGAGCGGTGAGATCGACGCGCTGCAGAGCCCGCGGATTCCGAGTTCGTTCGGCGCGGGCGACGGTCGGGTCGCGCGGCTGTTCCCCGACACCGTCGCGGCCGAGAAGGAGTACTACGCGGCCACCGGAATCTTCCCGATCATGCACGTCGTCGTGCTGCGCCGGGAGGTCTACGAGCGCCACCCGTGGGTCGCCCAGTCGTTGACCAAGGCGCTCACGGCGGCCAAGAACGAGGCGTACGAACGGATCTACGACGCGTCGGCGCTGCGGTTCATGGAGCCGTGGTTCAACCAGCACGTGGAGGACGCGCGCCGGCTGCTCGGCGACGACTACTGGTCCTACGGGCTGGACGCCAACCGGCACGTGCTGGACTTGTTCCTCCGCTACCACCACGAGCAGGGGCTCTCGTCGCGCCTGCGCACCGCCGGAGAACTGTTCGCGCCCGAGTCGACGGAATCCTTCGTCATCTGACCGCGGAGGTCAACGGGATCGCCGGCGGGTGGTCGCCCGCCGGCGATCCCGTTTGAGTCACGCCGCGCGCAGGAGTTCTTTCAGCGCCACGTCGGTGTCGGCCGCGACGTGCGGCGGCACGGTACGGCCGGCTTCGAGCAGCTTGCGCACCGCCATGTAGTCGCGGGGCGCGTTGACGGCGTCGATGGCGATGAGGCGTCCACCGCGGTAGTAGAACAGCGAAAACCGTTCGGTGCCGGGGTCTCCGCGCAGCACGGTCTCGTCGTAGCCGCTGCTGATCCCGGCGATCTGGAGTTTCAGATCGGCCTGGTCGGACCAGAACCACGGGATCCCGGCGGCCGGCGCGGCCACGCCGAGCAGACTGGCGGCCGCGGTCTTCGCCTGTGCGATGGCGTTGGGCACCGACTCGAGGCGCAGCGCGCCGTGGTCGGGGTGCGCGAGGATCGTGCAGTCGCCGGCGGCGACCACGCTGGGGGTGCTGGTGCGGGCGGTCTCGTCGACCAGGATCCCGCCGGCGCACGCGAGCCCGATCTGCTCCGCCAGTTCGGTGTGCGGGACCAGGCCGATCCCGACGACGACAACGTCCGCGCGGAGGGTGCGGCCGTCGGAGAGCCCGACACCCGTCACCCGGTCACGGCCCAGGAGTTCGGTCACGCCGGTCGAGAGCACGACCTCCGTGCCGCGCCGCCGGTGCGCGGCGAGGTAGAAGCCCGACATCCGGGGCGCGACGGCGCGGGCCAGCAGCCGGTCGGCCGCTTCGACCACGGTGACGTTCTTGCCGGCGGCGGTGGCGGCCGCGGCGGCCTCGAGCCCCACGAAACCCCCGCCGACGACCACGACGTCGCGCGCGGCCCCGAGGCCGCGCCGCAGCGCCACCGCGTCGTCGACGTCGCGCAGGTAGTGGACGCCGGCGAGCTCGCTCCCGGGGATCCGGAGGCGGCGCGGAGTGCCACCGGTGGTCAGGGCGAGCCGGCCGAACTCCACCGTCCGCCCGGACCGCAGGACCGCGAAGCCGCTGCCGAGCTCGGCGTCGGTGAGGGTGATCGCGTCGATCCATTCACCGCGGACGAGGTCGATCCGCTGAGCCGCGTAGAAGTCCGGGCCGCGCAGTGCCAGCCGCTCCTCGGGCAGTTCCCCTTTGAGGAACGCCTTCGACAGCGGCGGCCGTTGGTAGGGGAGCCGGGTTTCCCCGCCCAGCAACGTGATCGGTCCTGAAGCACCCAGCTTGCGCAGCGAGGCGGCCAGCTCCACGCCCGCCTGGCTCGCGCCGACCACCAGGGTGCTGCTTCCCTCCACCGCCATGGCTCCTCCGTTGGCTAGACCATTAGACCTTAGCGGAAGACGGCAAGCAGTGCGAGGGTGTCCCACAAGGTGGTGCGAGGTTTCCCGGTCCTACTCCGCGTCGTGCGACACGCGTTGCGCGGTCCGGGCGATGTGCTCGCTCATCACGCGCTGGGCGGCCGCGAGATCGCGGTTGCGGATCGCCTCGGCGAGCTCGCGGTGTTCGCCGGTCCCGCGCTTGCCCATGATGGGCGCCTGTTCCCGGGCCTCCCGCAGGGACATCAGGAGGGGGCCGTGGAAGCTCTGGATCAGCATCGTCAGCGCGGTGTTGTGGGCGCACTCGGCGAGCCGGATGTGGAACCGCGCCGAAATGTCCACTGTGTACTCACCCTGGTCGACGGCGCTCTGCCCCTCCTCGACGAGCTTGAACAGCGCGTCGATGTCCTCGTCGGTCGCCCGCTCGACGATCAAGGGCAGTGCGCCGATCTCGACGATCTTGCGCGCCTCGGTCACCTCGCCGGCGGTGAGCACGGACATCGAAAGGAGATCGGCCAGGCCCTCGCCGACGCGGTCGGTGCTGGGCGCGGTCAGGAACGCGCCGCCGTGCGCGCCGACCCGGATGGTGACGAGCCCGGTGGCCTCCAGCACCCGGAGCGCCTCACGCACGGTCACCCGGCTCACGCCGAAGCGCTGGCACAGATCGCGTTCGCTCGGCAGCCGGTCGCCGGGTGCGAGGGAGCCGCCGCGGATCAGGACCTTGATCTGATCCACGATGACCTGGGAGACGCGCGACGTGCTCACACGGCTGAAGAGGTCGTCCTTCGCGCCGCGCCCTGTTGCAGCCATGTTCCCACCTAATCATTGTCGATGCCGGAAATGCACCGTAGCTTAACAGTCAATGGTCTGACCTTACCGCACTAGGCCTGGTCAGAGGTGGCGGCTCCGCTTCGGCCGGTTACGGGGCGGCCAGAAAACTTGACTGGGCCATTGCTTTGGACTGACAATTAGTCCTACGCTCCCACCCATGCTGAGCCGAGAGAAGCCGGCACTGTCTAGCACGGCAGGCCGTGATGCTGCGCACATCGATGTGGGGGCCACGGGCGGGATCGCACACCTCGAGGCCCGGGGTGTCGCGATCGAGTACGCCAAGCCTGGGTCGAAAGAGGTGACGACGGCCGTCGAGCAGTGTGATCTGACGGTGGAGCGGGGGGATTTCGTCTGCCTCGTCGGGCCTTCCGGCTGCGGCAAGACGACCTTGCTCAACGCGGTCGCCGGGTTCGTCGAGCTCGCCGAGGGAGCTCTGGAGCTCGACGGCCGGCCGATCCCCGGTCCGGGGCCCGACCGGGCGATGGTGTTCCAGCACGCCAACCTGCTGCCGTGGCGGACCGTGCAGGCCAACGTCAGCTACGGCCTCGAGCTCACCAAAAAAGTCAAGAAACCGGCGGCCAAGAAGCGCGCCGACGAGCTGCTGGAGCTGGTCGGGCTGGCCGGCGCCGGGCAGCAGTACCCGGCGCAGCTCTCCGGCGGCATGCAGGCCAGGGTCAACCTCGCCCGCGCGCTCGCGGTCGAGCCGGAGATCCTCCTGCTCGACGAGCCGTTCGCCGCGATCGACGCCCAGACCCGCGAGGTGCTGCAGGTCGAACTGCTCAGAGTCTGCGCCGCCCGGGACGTGACAGCGCTGTTCGTCACCCACGACATCACCGAAGCCGCGTTCCTCGCCGACCGGGTCTGCGTGTTCAGTCCGCGACCCGGTCGCATCGTCAAGGAGATCACGGTGCCGTGGGCTCGTCCGCGCTCGCACGAGATCCGGCGGACGCCGGAGTTCGCACAGCTGCGCGACGAGATCGCCGACGTGCTCTACGGCGCCAAGGCCGGCGCCGCCCACGAGGGAGGAGCCCGATGAGCGTGACCTCTTCGCACAAGCCGGCCCCGCGGCTCGAAACGCGGCCGGCCGATCCGGGTCCGCGCGCTCGGCGGACCTCCCGCCGCCGGCTGCCGTCGTGGCTCAGCGAACAGCGCCTGTGGGGCATCGGAGCCGTCGTCGTCGTGCTGGTCGCGTGGGAGATCGTCGCGCTGCTGCGGCTGCAGCCGCAGCTGATCCTCCCGGGGCCGGTCGACGTCATCAACGCCTTCGGGTCACTGATCCAGGGCGGGCAGATCGGGATCGACCTGTGGACCAGTGCCCAGGAACTGCTGGCCGGCCTCGCGCTGGCGGTGGTGGTCGGCTTGCCGCTGGGGCTGCTGATCGGCTGGTACAACCGGATCGCCTGGGCGCTCAACCCCTTCGTCAACTTCCTCTACGCCACCCCGCGCATCGCGCTGACGCCCCTGCTGATCATCTGGCTCGGCATCGGCAGCTCCTCGAAGATCGCGATCGTCTTCCTGATGGCCCTGTTCCCGGTGCTCATCAACACCGCGCAGGGCGTCCAATCGCTCGAACAGGGCACCGTGCGCGTGGCCCGCTGTTTCGGGGCGAGCGACCTCCAGCTGTTCCGCACCGTCGCCCTGCCCGGCACCGTCCCGTTCATCGCCAGCGGGATGCGGCTGGCGGTGGGCCAGGCACTGATCGGTGTCTTCGTGGCCGAGCTCAGCGGTGCGCAGCACGGCGTCGGCATGACGATGAACACCGCCGGGCAGCAGTTCCAGACCGCCACGGTCTTCGCCGGCCTGTTCATCTTCGCCGCGACCGGGGTCGTGCTGACCTCGCTGCTGCGCCGGGTGGAAAAGCACTTCGCGGCCTGGCGCCCGAGCAACGACTGACTGCGTTTCCCGTCCCCACCACCATTCCCAGAAGGACAGAACAATGAAGTTCAAGTCTGGCGCCTTCGGCGTCGCCCTCGTCGCGGCGCTCGCCACGTCGTCCCTCACCGCCTGCGGCGGTTCGTCGAGTGCCGGGGCCGACGGTGCCATCACGGTCAGCTACAGCGAAGAGGTCGCCGACGAGCTGCCCCTGTGGATCGCCTCGGAAGCGGGGTACTTCAAGGAACAGGGGCTCACCGTCAAGCTCATCAAGCTCGACAGCAACCAGGGGTACCCGGCGCTCATCTCCGGCCAGACGCAGCTCGCCTCGATGGGCGGGTCGCAGATCGTGGCCGGCACCGCGGCCGGCGGTGAGGTGAAGGTGCTGGCCGCGCTCACCCCGGTGCTGCCGTACCAGATCTACGCGAACGTGCCGACTGCGGCGCAGCTGCGGGGCAAGAAGATCGGCTACACCACGAAGAGTGGATCTCAGTACATCGGCACGCTGCAAGCGTTGAAGAAGCTGGGGATCAACCCCAGCGAGGTGAACCTGGTCCCCCTCGGCTCGGTGACGAACGTCAACAACGCGCTGCTGGCCAAGACCATCGACGCGTCCGCGACGCACCCGCCGGCGAGCCTGAAGTTCGAGGACGCCGGTCTGCACATGGTGATGGACATGGCCAAGGAGAAGATCCCCAACATCAACGTGGGAATCTCCAGCACGTCCGAGTACCTCAAGGACCACCCGGACGTCGTGGGGAAGTTCATGGCCGGCCTCAAGAAGGGGTTCGACCGCGAGCGCGCCGACGAGGCGTACTCGACCAAGATCCTGGGCGCCCACCTCGGGGTCACCGACCAGCGTGCGCTCGACGCGACCTGGAAGTACTACTCGGGCGAGGTCCTCACCGACCCGCCGGTGGCGACGGTGGATCAGCTCAAGTCGTCCCAGCAGTCGCTGGAGGGCTCCGTGAACGGTGTGGACAAGGTCGACCTCGCGTCCCTCATCGACTCGTCCTTTGTGGACAAGGCGTTCGGGAGCAAGTAGGCCCCGCGAAAAGGCGTGGAAAAGCGCGGTGCCGGGTCGATGATCGATCCGGCACCGCGCTCGCTCGTGTGGTGCCCGGCGCGTCAGCCGTCGAACTGCGTCGCGCGGCGCAGGTCGTCGGCGGTGAGCAGGTTCGGGTCGAGGGCGACCTCGGTGCGCATCGTCAGCGCGGCGAGGATCGTCTTGCGGACCCGCCGGCCGTCGAGACCCCGCAGCCCCTTCGCCAGCTCCGCGCGAAGATCGGCGTCCCCGGCGAGCGGCTTGAGCCCGGTCCACTGCTCGGCCAGTTCGTCGAGCGAGGACCCGACGATCTGCTCGACCACCTCGTCGCCGGGCAGGGTCGTGCTCATGACCAGATCGGCCCGGGAGAGCACGGCCTCGTCGACGGCGTCGATGAAGTTGGTCGTGGCCACGAGCACGAGGTTCGGGCACTGGGCGCGCAGCTGGTCGAGACCCGACAGCACGGCGTCCGTCGCGCGGTGGACGTCGACCGGGTTCGTTTCGAACGACGCCGAACTCCGGCGTACGGCGAGGGCTTCGACCTCGTCGATGAGCACCACGGTGTGCGGTCGCCGCGCGGCGAGCTCCGGCAGGGTGTCGAGGAACAGCCGCGAGACGGCCCGCTGGCTTTCGCCCAGCATGTCGCTGGGAAAGGCGTGCGGGTCGACCTCGACCAGCGTGGTGGCACCGCGTTCGGCCACTTTCCGCGCGGCGGCCTGGGCGAGCCCTTGCGCGAGCGTCGTTTTTCCCGTGCCCGGCGGTCCGGCCAGCACGATCAGCCCGTGCGGCGCGCCGGAGAGCCCGTTCAGCAGCCGGCCCTGGCGCAGCACGAGCACCGCGGCGCCGAGCAGTCGCTCCTTGGTGCCTGGCGGCACGATCATCGAGTCCCACGGCCCGTCGTGGTGGTCGGAGGGAAGGGCGTGCAGCCCGATGACTCCAGGGGGGAGCGTCCGTTCGCTCACGGCCAGGTCGGCCGGTCGAGTTCGGGCCACACGACCGTGTTCACGTCGCCGGCCTGGGCGTCGCGGATGTGCTCCGGCGGCTCCTCGAAGAGCACCCGCGGGTCCATCAGCGCCCGCATCGTCTCGAGCAGGCTGTCGAACATGTGGATGCGGACCACCCGCGCGGTGTTCTCCTGGGAGTCGTTGAAGTGCTGGTGCCACAGGAAGTGGTCGACCACGATCAGGTCGCCCTTCTTCCACGGGTGGTTCTCCCCGCCCTCCGGCTCGGTGCCGAGGTAGGAGTGACCCTCGCCTTCGACCACGTACAGCCACGCCTCGCCCGCGTGGCGGTGCATCGACTGCTGACGGCCCTGCCCGATCTCGAACATCGCCATCGTGATGCCGGAAGCCTGGTACCCGATGGCGCGGTCGAGGAGGAAGGTCGTGCGGGTGCCGCGCGGGGTGTTGAGCATTTCGAGCTCGTCCCAGTCGGTGTGGAGCCGGCCGCTGCGGCGCTTCTGCTGTTCTTTGCCGAGGCGCCGCAGGCGGCGGGCGTAGGCGTCGTCGCCCTCGGCGTCGGGAGCGCTGAACTCGGGCCGGCCCGGCAGGTTCTCGACCGGCTCGTGCCCGCGGTCGTCGAGGATCGACATGCCCATCGTGGCGAGCAGCGGCTCGCTGGAGAAGGTGAGGTAGCGGAACGTCGCGTCGTTGTCGTTGCCCGAACGGTGCCAGGCCCACGCCGGGATGTGCGCCGAGTCGCCGGGCGCGACCCGGACCCGCTCGCCGTCGATCTCGAGCCAGCCGTCGCCGCCGACGCCGAACACCATGACGTCCCAGGAGTGCCGGTGGATCGTGGTGACCTTCCCGCGGTCGACCTCGTGCACGAGGGCGTCGATGGAGCGTGTCGGGTTGTCGCCGTCCTCGCCCATGTAGACGCCGGTGCGCATGCCCCGCGCGGTCTCCGCGAGCTTGACGTCTTCGCTCCGGATGATCGTGCGGTGGTTCGCGCGCCAGTCCTCCAGGAACTTCGCCCGCCGGGCTTTTTGCTGGTGGTAGTGGCTTGTCTTCGTCGTCGTCTTCGTCGACACCGAGCCTCCTGATTGGCCGGACCATTTTACCTTCGGCATTGTGGTTCGAGGGGCACGCTAGTGCAAGTATGGACTTTTGGTTAGACCATAAGGCATTATGGCAGGCCGGACCGTCCACCCCGACCCGGCGCCGGGTCGTGCTCCCAGGAGGCAGGTGTGCCCGAAGCGGCGACGACCACCCGGCTCGGCCCCGGCCGCGACGGCGGTGCCCGATGAAGGTCGCCGAAGTGCTGCGCAACCGCGACTTCGATTTCTACTGGGGTGGCGTCGTCCTCTCGCAGATCGGCAGCCGCGGCACGATCGCGGCGAACCTGTACCAGGTCTACGAACTCTCCGGTTCGGTCGCGCAAACCGGCCTGGTCGGCGCCGCTCAGGTCGTGGCGCTGGTGGTGCTCAGTCCCTTGGCGGGCGTGTACGCGGACCGGGTCGATCGGCGCAAGCTGCTCCAGTGGTCGCAAGCCGTGGCCCTGGTCGTGGCGCTCGCACTCGCGGCGACGAGCTTCACCGGCCACGCCGACGTCCTGCAGGTCGTCGGTTCCGTCGTACTCACCACGGCGGCCGCCAGTTTCGACCAGCCCGCCCGGCAGGCCCTGATCCCGGCGCTGGTTCCGCGAGCCCAGCTGCCGCAGGCCTTCGCGCTGCTCAACCCTTCCCGGGAGCTGGCTGTGCTCCTCGGGCCCGCGCTCTCCGGGGTGCTGATCGCCGTCAGCGGGCCAGGCCTGATGTACGCGGTCGACGCCGTGACCTACCTGCTGCTGATGATCACCCTGGCGCTGCTCCGGATCCCGCACCTCCCGGGGGCCGCCGAACACATCACGCTGCGGGAGCAGTTCGTGGAGGGAGTCCGGTTCGTCCTGGGCAGGCGGATCGTGTGGCAAATGGTGCTGCTCGACCTGGTGGCGACCGTCTTCGCGGCGTACCGGGTCCTCCTGCCCACGGTCGCGATCGACCGGCTCCACCTGGGGGCCACGGCGTACGGGCTGCTCTCGTCGGCGCCGTCGGCGGGAGCGCTGATCGCGACGTACACGGTGTTCCGGGTGGTCGATCGCAGCAAACGGCTCGGCAAAGTCCTGCTGGCTTCCACGATCGCGTACGGCCTGAGCGCGGTCTTGCTCGCTTGGGCGGGTGGGTTCGTGCTCGCGCTGGTGGCGTGCCTGCTGCTCGGTGCGTTCGACGCGATGGCCACGACTATCCGGCAGGCCGCGGTGCAGCTCGAAACGCCGGATTCGCTGCGCGGGCGCGTTTCGGCGATCTACCAGATGGCCTCACGCGGCGGGCCCGCCCTCGGCGACACCGTGATCGGCGCTGTCGCGGCGGCGGCCGGACCCGCGCTGGCGCTCATGATCGGCGGGCTCGCGACCGCAGCCTTCGCCGTGGCGCACTTCGGCCGGGCCAACCCGGTGCGCGCGTACGCCGGGGCGCGGGCCGGGGAATCGGCGCCGGCGTGATTCCGGGTCCCCGGCGTCGAGCACGGGGTCTTGCCAGAGCCGGCGAACGCGCGGCTGCCCGCGGAGGCTGCTTCGACCGAAAAGGACGATGACGAGCCGAGCATCCCCGCGCCGCTACGGCACCGGGTTCCGCGTCATCGCGCCCCCGGGTCCCGGGGCTTGCCGTCGTCGTCGACGGGCACCCAGGCGCGCTTGAGCACCTGGACCTGCATGGCCAGGTCGGCGGAGCGCAGGCCGCGCAGCCGGCCGACGACGTCGGTCGTGTACGGGTAGAGGTCGCCGTAGCCGGGCAGGACACCCTGGACGATCAGGTTGTGCGGGCCGGTCGCGGCCGCGACGTAGCGGCTGGCGGGATGCTTCGCGAGGATCATCCCCACTTCCTCCAGCTGCGCCGGGTCGACGCTGAGCCACAGCAGGTACTCCACGGCGTAACCGAGCACCGGCGGCTCGAACACGGTCCGGAACCGCAGGCAGCCACGCTCCACAAGGGACTCGACCCGGCGGCCCGCGGTCGACTCGCTCACGCCGGTCCGAGCCGCGATGGTGGCGTACGTGGCTCGGCCGTTGCCGGCGAGCACATCCGCGATCGCGAACTCCTGCTCGGTGAGCTGTTCCGGTTCGGTCCAGGCGCGGTGGGCGTAGTCGGTGACCTCGGAGCCGGCCCGGAGCACGTCGACCGCTCGCGCGCTGAGCGTGGCCGGGAGCCACTCCTCGAACGCGCTGAACTTGCGGATCACCACCAGCGATTCGATGTCGACGACGTTGTCGATGGCCTCGAACGCGTTGATCACGTCGACGATGTCGTGGTGCCGCTCGACGACGACCTCGGCCGCGACGTCGAAGGTGCCGGTCAGGACCGTGACGAAGCGGGCCTTCGGGGATCCGGCGACGGCCCGCGCCACGCGCGGCGTGTGCCCGGGCCGCATCCGCAGCCGCATGTAGACGGAAATGCCCAGGCCGCACCGCAGGTGATCGAGGACGCCGGTGACCGCGACCACCCGGTCCGCCAGCAGCTGCTGGCCCCGCCGCGTGACCGTCGACTCCGCAACGTCGAGCGCGGTGGCGACCTTGCGCCACGACGCCCGGCCGTTCACCTGCAGCGCAGCGACGATCCGCCGGTCTGCCTCACTCACCTGAGGGAAACTCGTCACGGAGGCAGGGTAGGTGAGCGGAATCGGCAAGATCAAGGGAACTGCGGGCATTACCTTCATGATTCGCGTCCGGCTTGCCTGGTACCGCCGGCTACTCCGGGGCGGCGGGAATCGCCCGTCGCCCGCGGACGCGATCCGCTGCGGCCAAGCCGGCGGGCCACGTGAGTGTGACGACTTCGCGCAAAATGCCACATTCCGGTGGTCGGGACCCCCTCGCCGTGGTCTGATGTCCTCCGCGATTCGCGGAGACTGGGGAACATCGTGACGGTGAGGGGAAACCGGCGGGGATGAGCGACACCTGGCGCGTGCCCGGGTTCACCGAGGTGGACGTGCTCGGCACCGGCGGCTTCGGCCGCGTCGTGCTGGCCAAGCACGAGGCCTCGGGGCGGATGGCGGCGATCAAGTACCTGCGCGCGGAGTACCTCGCCGACGCGGGGATAGCGGACGGGTTCCGGCGCGAGGCGTGGCTGTTGGCGGGCGTCCGGAGCTCGCACGTGGTCCGGCTCTTCGACTTCGTGGAGACGCCGGACGGCGCCGCGCTGGTCATGGAGGCCGTGCCCGGGGTGTCGCTGCGCGCGCTGCTGGCGGCGGAGAACGTGCTCGCCCCCGAGTCGGCGCTGGCCATCCTGAAGGGCTCGCTGCTCGGCCTCGCCGACGCCCACGCCGCCGGCGTGGTCCACCGGGACTACAAACCGGGAAACGTCCTGGTGTCGCGCGAAGGCGAGTCGAAGCTGGTCGACTTCGGACTCGCCACTTTGGACGGTCACAGCGGGCTGACGGCCGGCTCACCGTCGTACATGGCGCCGGAGCAGTGGGCCGGGCAGCCCGGGATGCCCGCCACCGACGTGTACGCGGCAACCTGCGTGTTCTACCAGTGCGTCACCGGACAGCTGCCGTTCCGGGCGGACACGGCCGACGGCCTGCGCTCGATGCACCAAGCGGCGCCGGTCCCGCTGGACGCCGTGCCCGAGGCGCTGCACGCCCTGATCACGCGGGGCATGGCGAAGGACCCGGCGTGGCGGCCGGCCACGGCGGACGCGTTCGTGACCGAGCTGGAAACCGTCGCCCGCAAGGCCTACGGGAAGAACTGGGAGAAACGCGGCTGGAAGCGGCTGGCCACGTCGGTCGCCGCGCTGACGGCGCTGACGCCCTTGGCGCTCCTGACCACCGCCGGCACGGCCGCCGCACCGGTCGGCGCCGGCACCGCGGCGGCCGGGGCCGGGGCCGGGGTGCCGGCCACGGGGACCGGGGCGGGCGCGACCGCGGTGCTCGCCGGCAAGATCGCCGCCGCGGTGCTCGTCGTCGGAGCCCTGGTCGCCGGGGGAGTGGCGATCTTCGGCAACCACGACGACCCGCCCGCGCAAGCGGCGCTCACCGTCAGCCTGCAGACCACGGCCGGACGCGATCAGGCCCTGCCGGTCACCTACGACCTCCAGTTCCCGCAGGTGTCCGGAGGTCCGGATCCCGCGGTCCGGCAACGGACCAACGAAGCGCTGCGGGCACCGGTCGACAAGCGGCTGAAGGCGATCCGCGACGGGGTGGCCGGCTACCGCGACCGGTTCCAGGAGACCGGCGACACGGCCGCGGCGCGCTCGACGGCCCGGATCCTGCTGCAGACGCCGAGCGTGCTTTCCGTGCGTTACCAGCATGATCTCGACTCGTCCGTGCTGTCGCACCCGACCTGGCGGTTCCCCGAAACGGTCACCGTCGACCTCGGCACGGGCAAGGTGCTCGGCCCCGGGGACGTGTTCCGGCCCGAGGTGCTGACCGCGGCCGGGATGACGACGCTGACCCAGCGGCTCGAACCGCACACGAAAAACGGGTTCTGCCGCGTGCCGGAGGTCGACGGGGAGGGGCGCCAGGTCGGCATCGACGCCGCCGACCGCGGCTCGGGCGGCGCCCACGTGCCGGGCGCGGCTTTCGGGTTCACCGGGACCGGAGTCCAGTTCGAGATCCTCTGGTACGACCTCGGCTGCGACACGGCGAGCGGGCAGGAGACCGTGACCGTGCCGTACGGCGAACTCGGCGACCTGCTGGCGCCGAAGCTCCTGGCGATGCTCGGCAGAACCGCACCGGCCTCGCCGGCCTCGGAACCGCCGGCCTCGACGTCTCCTTCGCCTCCGGCGTCGACATCGGCCCAGTCCGGAGATCCGACCACGTACACCAACCCCCGGTTCGGGTTCACCGCGCGCATTCCCGAGGGGTACGTCGCGTCGCCGTACGCTCCGGCGAACGGGGACGGGATGACGTTCACCAACGCCGATCTCGACGCGACGCTGACGGTGTGGGGCGGCAACTCGGACCAGACCTCGGCGCAGGCGCTGGCCGCCGCGATCGCCCACGCGGAAGCCGACGGCGGCCGGGTGACCTACCGGAAGGACGACGGCGACCAGTACTCGGTCTCCGGCTACCAGGGCGACGGCAAGATCTTCTACGAGCGCGGTTTCACCGGATCCGCGTCGACGGCCGCGCTGCGCTGGGTGTACCCGCGCGAGCACAAGGCCGAGCTCGACGAGCCCGTCAGCACCACAGTGGAGGCGTTTCGCCCCGGAGACCTCTCGCAGCCGCACTGAGCCGGCTGAGCGTGTCCTGCCCGAACGTCATGGGCCGTGGAAGACCGCGCATGAACGGTTGCGGTTGTGGACCAAGGACGGCACCGGGGACAAGATCCTTGACCACGTGATCGTCAAAGACGGCGCTGGTGGTGCGCTTGAGTGGGTCGTCTCGGTGGATTCGGGTGTGGTCCGAGCGAATCAGCACTCGGCCGGCGCCCGGACCGCAACGCCCAACGCGCCACCTGCTACCAGGCCGAACTCACCATCGCCGCCATCGTCCTGTGGCTCCGATGACTTGCAGGACAGCTCCTAAGCGCGCCGGGCGGTGACGTACAGCCGGGCGAGGGCCGCCGGCAGGTCGCGGGGGTCGGTGATCACGTGGTACTCGTCCGGATCGCACATCGCGGCGAGGTAGTCGCCGCCGGCGGGGTCGACGGTGATCAGGTACGGCCGGACACCGGCGCGGCGGGCTTCGGCGAGGGCACGGGTCGTGTCAGCCAGCGCGTAGCCCAGCACCGCGTCTTCGCCGTACTGCTGGCCGTAGTCGAGGTCGAACGGGCGGCCGTCGGAGATCAGCATGAGCAGCTTCGCCGGGGCGTCGTGCGCGGCGAGGCGGCGGGTGAGGTGGCGGATGGCCGGGCCCATGCGGGTGGTGTGCTGCGGCACGAGCCCCGCGAGCCGGCGCAGGGTCGCCGGGGTGCGCCGTTCGCCGAGGGATTTCACGACCGACAGCGTGACGTCCGTGCGGCCGGTGCCGGAGAAGCCGTAGATCCCGTAGCTGTCGCCGACCCGCTCCAGGGCTTCCAGCAGCAGCGCGACCGACTCCCGCTCCAGGTCCAGGATCCGGCGGACCCCGCCGTCGCGCTCCGGCAGGCGCTCGGCCGTCGACGAGCTCAGGTCCAGCGCGAACGCGACGGCCACCTCGCGGGCCACCGGCTCCAGCGCGCTGTACACGGCTTCTCCTGGCGTGCGGCCGGTCCGCAGGTCGGCCATCGCTTCGACGCAGGCGTCCAGGTCGAGGTCGTCGCCGTGGCGCAGCCGCGTGCGCCGGCGGCGCCCGAGCGGCGCCATCCGTTCCAGCTGCGCGGTGAGCGCGGGCAGCAGCGCCCGGTTGCGGGTGAGCGCCTCGCGGTGCCCGCTGCCGCTGCGGCCCGAGCGCGGCCGCTTCTCGCGGACCAGGCACCAGTCGGCCAGGTACCGGCCGGCGCGGTGGTCCCACTCCGGGTAGGTGAATTCGTGCCGTCCGCTCGCGTGCACCGGCCCGGATTCCGCGTGGTGGTGATCGTCGAGATCGGGGCCGTGGTCGTGCGGCAGCGGTTCGGGCGGCCGCGCAGGCGTCGTGACGTCGACCTGTCCGCTTTCGGCGGCCAGCGCGCGTTCGGTGAACTCGTCGGCCGCCTTCGTTTCCTCGCCCGTCATCCGGAGGATCGCCTCGGTGAGCGGCATCCCGGAGGCCTGCAACCCCAGGTACCGCGGTCCGGGCACGTCCCGGTAGCGCACGGGGGTGAAGCGGACGTCGAACACCTCGACACCCTCGAGCCGCAGCTCCCGGCCGGGCAGGGTGAAGTCGTCGTCCACCTCGGACTCCGCGAACGCGAGGTCCCCGTCCGGACCCGTGGCCGGTTCGAGGTTCGGCAGCCGCACGAGCACGCCGTAGCACCGGATCGCCGCTTCGGCAGCCGATTCCACAGTGGACCGCGGGTCGGTCAGGACCCGGGCCACGGCGGCCATCCGGGCGACGGGCGGGTGCAGCGACCGCGGCAGCCGGACCGAGGTGGCGCCGAGGCTCAGCCGGACCAGTGCCTCGGCCGCCGCCGAGCGGGCGGGCAGCTCGGCGAGCTCCGGCCGCGTCGCCAGCTCGTCGTGGCGCACCCGCTCGTAGTCCGGCGCCAAGCCGGGGAACAGCCGCAGGGCCGCGGCGTCCACGCGCAGGTCTTCGAGCGCGGTGAACACCTCGACGGCGAGCGCCGTCCGGCCGAACAGGCCGGCGAAGCGGTCGAGCCCGCCGCGCAGGTTCGCCGGGCGCAGCCGCCGGAAGAACGGCTCCGGCCGATCGAGGGCGAGTTCGAACGTGCCGAGTTCGTGGTGCAGCGCCCGGTGCGTGAGCGCCACCCGGTACCACGACGGTCCGGAGTGGACGTGCGACGGGAGCCGTACGGTCGTGGCGGTGTCCGGGCGCTGGCGCAGTTCGGCATCATCGTCGTAGGGCACCAGTTCGCAGCCCCGCCCGCACAGCGCGCGGTAGTACAGCGAGAGCGAGCCGGTCAGCTGCGCCAGCGCCGCCGTCATGCCGCGAACACGGCGTGCGTCACCTGCCGGACGGCGTCCTGCACGTCGCGATCGTCGCCGGTGGCCAGCACGAGCGCGAGGTCGCACGCCCGCCGCGGGGCCACCCCGCGCCCGATCAGGGCCCCGGCGTGCACCAGCAGCCGTGTGCTGGGGCCCTCGACGAGATCGGCCGCGTCGAGGTTGCGGATCCGCGCGCCGAGCGCGGCCAGCGATGCGGCGACGTCGGCGGGCACCCCGGCCTCGTGCGCGATGATCTCGGCCTCCAGCTCGGCGTCCGGGTAGCCGAACTCGATGGCCAGGAACCGCTGGCGCGTACTCGGTTTGAGGTCCTTGCTCGTGGCCTGGTAGCCGGGGTTGTAGGACACCACGAGGAGGAAGTCCGGGTGTGCCGGCACTTCGGTGCCGAGCCGTTCCAGTGGCAGCGTGCGCCGGTGGTCGCTCAGCGCGTGCAGCACGACGGTGGTGTCCTTGCGGGCCTCGACCACCTCGTCGAGGTAGCAGATCGCGCCGGTGCGGGCGGCCCGGGTCAGCGGCCCGTCGAGCCACGTCGTGCCCTCGGCCGAGAGCAGGTACCGCCCGACGAGGTCGGCCGCGGTGAGGTCGTCGTGACAGGTGATCGTCACCAGTGGCTCGGCCGGGGGCGCCGCCGAACGCTGCTTCGCGATCTCCCACGCCATGTATTCGACGAACCGGGTCTTGCCGCAGCCCGTGGGCCCCTTGAGCAGCACCGGGATGCGCTGGTCGTAGGCCGCGCGGAACAGCTCGACCTCGTCGCCGGCCGGCAGGTAGAACGGCGCGGTCATCGGGCGAACTCCCCGCTCTGCTCGCGGCGGATCCACGACACCGGGTCGGGCGCGTAGTCCCGGTGGTAGTCACCGGGGTAGTTGATGCCCGGCACCGCGGGGATCCAGTCGTACTCCAGGTGGTGCGTACCGCCCAGGCTGCTGGCGAGGCGCACGACGCGTTCGGAGTCGAGCGCGGTGATCCGGCCCTTGTCGATCACCTTCACCCACTCGCCGGTGCTGCGCCGGCGGATCTCGTAGGTGGCGAACAGGTTGTGCACGTGGGGGAAGTGCATCGTCGGCAGCTTGTTCTCCTTGGCGTAGGACAGGAACGTCTGGTCCCAGTGCTCGGCGCCGAAGCCGAAGTGGATCACGCCGGCCTGCGCGCGTTCGGGCAGGTTCGTCCAGGAGTCGTTGTACTTCCACAGGGTTTCGATCTGGCGGTAGCTCTTGGGGTTGGTGCCGATCGAAGCGTCGTTGAAGTACGCCCAGCCGGGGTAGGGGAAGCCGGGGTAGTGCGTGTCCCGGTAGCGTTCCACGACCTCGCGCCACAGCTCGCCGTAGCGGCCGCCGCCCTCGATCTTCGTGATCATCCCCGATTCGATGGTCACCGACGCGTGCGGGAAGTAGCCGGTGTGGTTGCTGGTCCCGCCGATCACGCCGTTGAGGGTGGGCATCAGCGTCTTCGCCTCGCGCAGGAAGGTCTCCGCCGGGTGACCGAACCGGATGCCCTGGATCGTCGAACCGAGGATGTGGCCCGAGATGTAGGCGCCCTTGGGCCACAGCTCCGCCTGCTGCGGCGTCACCTGCCAGCCGAGGTCCGTCCCTTCCGGACTCGTGATGCGGACCTCGGCGGCGTCGCGGAACGCGTCCACCACCATCAGGTCCACGGTCCGCCAGATCTCGTCGGGGATCCCGTTGGCGCGGGAGATGAAGTCCTCGTAGGTCGAGTACACCCAGTTGTTGCGGATCCGCTTGCCCGCGGCGCGTTTCCAGTGCGAGCGCCCGGCTTCACCCGCGTAGACGCCGGTGTAGCCGGGCCGGTCGTCGAGGAAGCGCTTGAGCGCCGCGGCCGCGACGTTGAACTCGATGCCGTCCTCGACCATCGGCGGCAGCCGGTCGGTGATCTCGCGCCAGCCCTCGGCCGCGCTGTACTCCTTCACCTCCATGCCGAGGTCCGTGACGTCGATCCGGTCGACCCGCTCGACGCCGATTTCCAGCAGCGCCTGGCGGATCGCCCGGAAGACCAGCTCGTGCTGGTGCGGGAAGGTGACGATCAGCAGCTCGTCCCCGGGCCGGACGTCGCCGAGCGCGGACCGGCCGTAGCGGCGGCGCACGTGCGCCCGGGCCAGCGGCATCAGCTCCTCGAGGTCGTCGGTGCGCTCCTGCAGCAGGTAACCCGGGAACCGCGGAGCCGGGTAGTCGAACCCGGGCAGCGGGGCGGGGACGCCGGGAGCCTGAGCGGACAGGGGGTACGGGGCGGTCATCGGCGGCCGCACTCCTCTCGGGTCAGTGCGCGGGCAGGACGATCGCGTCCTCGGGCTCGGGCTGCAGGAAGATGGGGTCGCCGTGCGCGAGGCCGACCTTCTCCTTGTAGACGCGGACCTTCACCACGTCGTCGCCGAGCCGCACGTAGTAGTCCCAGCAGTCGCCGTGGTAGATGCTGAACTCCACGGTGCCCTTCCAGGCCTCGGCGTCGTGCTGCTTGCGGGAGAAGCCGAAGCTTTCGGGCCGCATGAACACACTGACGGTGTCGCCCGCGCTCAGCTCGGAGCTGGCGCTGCAGACCAGGCGGCCGGGCCCGACCTGCACGCACACGCCGGTGTCGAGCACCTCGGTGACCACGCCGGTCAGCGTGTTGGACACGCCGAGGAACCGTGCGGTGAACTCCTGCTGCGGCCGGGCGTAGATCTCCTGCGGCCGGCCGCGCTCGACGATGGACCCGCTGTTCATCACCACCACGTCGTCGGACACCGCGAGCGCCTCGTCCTGGTCGTGCGTCACGAACACCGTGGTGATGCCCAGCCGCTGCTGCACGGCGCGGATCTCGTCGCGCATCCGGTCCCGCAGGCCGGCGTCGAGGTTGCTCAGCGGCTCGTCGAGCAGCAGCACCTTCGGCTCGCGCACCAGGGCGCGGGCCAGCGCAACGCGCTGCTGCTGGCCGCCGGACAGCGCCGGCGCCGGGCGTTCGGCGAGGTCGGCGAGACCCACGAGCTCGAGCGCGTCCAGCGCCTTCTGCCGGGCTTGGGCGGCCCGGACGCGGGGCTTGCTGACGCGCAGCGGGAACATCACGTTCTGCACCACGGACATGTGCGGCCAGATCGCGTAGGACTGGAACACGATCCCGATCGGCCGGCGGTGCGCGCCGGCGAACACCCCGTTGCGCGGGTCGGAAACGACCTTGCCGTCGAGTTCGATCGCGCCGGCGTCGGCGCGTTCCAGCCCGGCGATCAGCCGCAGCGTGGTGGTTTTTCCGCAGCCGCTGGGGCCCAGCAGGGTCACCAGCTTGCCCTCGGCGATCTCCAGGTCGATCCCGTCGACCGCGTTGGCCACCACGGTCCGGCCCGGGAATCGTTTCGTCAGTCCGGTCAGCCTGATCATCTTCGGATCCCACTCTCCTGCGGGGGTTGTTGTCGGATCTGCTCAGCTCTGATTCATGCCCTGGATCCCGAACCGGCGCCCGAGCAGCCGGACACCGGCGACGAGGATCGTCAGGAACAGCACCATCACCACGCCGAGCGCGGCGACCACCGGGTACGAGCCGTTGGAGTAGAGGTCGTAGATGCTCACGGACACGACCTCCGACCCCGACGAGTACAGGAAGATCGCCGCGGAGATCTCGCGGAAGGCGACGATCATCGTGTACAGGAACGCGGCCAGCAGCGAGGGCATGAGCAGCGGGACGAACACCCGCCGGAAGGTCTGGTTCCAGCCGGCGCCGCTCGCGGTCGCCGCCTCTTCGAGTTCGTCCTTGATCTGCGACATGCCCGGCACGAGGTACCGCATCGCGTACGGCAGGCTGATCGTCACGAACGCGACGACGAGGATCGTCAGCGTGCCGTAGAGGTGCACCGGCAGCGGAGCGGCGAGGTACCAGTAGAGGATGCCGACGCCCATCACGATGCTGGGCACGGCGATCGGCACGGTCGCCAGCCCGTCGAGCAGCCCCCGGCCGAACACCTTGGTCTTCACCGTGATGTAGGCGACCACGGCGCTGAGCGCGGTGACGATCAGCGCCGAGCTCACCGCGGTGACGACGCTGTTGCGCACCGAGTCGATCAGGGCCGGCTGCCGGAAGATCTGGGCGTAGTTGCCGAAGTTCAGGTCTTCGAGGGCCTTCAGCGACGGCGGTTCGTACCCGGGCAGCAGCGACGACCAGATCAGCATCGCCAGCGGCAGCACCACCGCGACGAGGAAGAAGAGGATGAACACGGCGAGCCCGGCCCAGCGCCACTTGCCCAGGTCCTGCACCGTCGAGCGGAATCCCTTGCCGGTGATCGTCTGCGTCGCCGAGCGCCGGCTCAGCCGTTGCGAAAGGATCAGCCCGATCGAGGCGATGACCAGCACGAACACCCCGATCACGCCGACCGTGCCGTAGTCGGCCGGGAACGCCTGCAGGGCGCTGTAGATCCGGCTGACGAACACGTACGTGTGGCCCGGCACGCCGATCAGCTGCGGTACTTCGAACGTCGAGATCGTCTGGATGAACATCAGCAGCGCGGCGGACAGGATCGCCGGCCGGGCCATCCGCAGCGTGATCACCCGGAACGTGCGCACGGGCGAGGCGCCGGACGCGAGCGCGGCCTCTTCCAGCGACGAGTCCATCGAGCTGAACGCCGCTGTGCCCATCAGGAACGCGACGGGCGCGACGTGGATGGACTGGACGAACACCATGCCGGGGATCGAGTAGATGTTGAAGATCGGCAGTCCCAGTGACCGCAGGACACCGTTGAGCGGTCCGCGTTCGGGGGAGAGCAGCAGCGCCCAAGCCACCGTGTTGAGGATCCCCGGCACGATGAGCGGTACGAGCGCGGCCAGCTGCGCGAACGTTTTGCACGGCGTGTTGGTCCGGCTCACCAGCCACGCCAGCCCGAAGCCGATCACCGTGCACACGATCGCGGTGATCCCGGCGTACAGGAACGAATTGAGCACCAGGGTGCCGAACCCGTCCGAGGTGAACGTCTTGACGTAGTTGTCCAGTGTCCACACCGAACCGCCGGTGCCGAGGAACGAGGTCTGCAGGCTGGCGTAGATCATCGTGCCGACCGGCACCAGCGCGAGGTAGGCCACCGCGATCGCCGCGATGGCGAGGGTGAGGTACCGCGGTTGCAGCAGGGACCGCCAGGACCGGCGGCGGCGCGGGGTCTCCGCGGCCCGGCCGGGCTCGGTGGGTGCCGGGCCGCCGGGTCGGGTGTCCAGCAGGGTCATCGTTGGTCCTTTCGCCGGGGGCGTCCGCCCCGGCCCTCGGGAGTCACGGTGCTTTCAGGGCCGACTTCATTTCCGCGAGCTCGTTGTTGTAGTCCGCCTGCGAGAGGTTCGGGTGGCCCCACGCGGCCGGCCACTTCGCCTCGTCCCACACCTTCGCGTCGTTGGTGACATCCGGGCGGACCGACGTGTGGTTGGTGACGTCGACGATCTCCTGCTGCCCGGCCTTGGAGACCATCCAGTCGTCGAAGAGCCGGGCGGCGTTGGGGTGCGGCGAGTTCTTGACGACGTCGATGAGGTTCAGCGACGCCGGCAGCGGCGTGCCGTTGACGAAGTCCAGGGTGTTCGGTGTCTTCTTCTTGAGGCTGGACGCCTTGTAGCCGTACGCGGTCGCGGCGGCGAGCGGCTCACCGGCTTGCACGTTCGTCAGCGACTGGGTGTGGCTCTCGACGAACACCGGCGCGTTGTTGCCGAGCCCCTTCAGCAGTGCCAGCGCCTTGTCGTGGCCCATGGCGGCGATCAGGCTGTCGTACCAGTTGACCGCGCCGGGGTCGATCGAGAACTGGCCGCGCCACTGCGGTTTGGTCAGGTCCTCCCAGGACGTCGGCGCGGTGAGCCCCTTCTGCTTGAGCACCTGGGGGTTCCAGGAGAGCACCGTGGTGACGGCGTACACGACGCCCTGGTAGCCGTCGGGCAGGCTGAGTCCCTTGGGCAGGGGCGCGGCGTCGACCGGGTGGTAGGGCTGCAGGGCACCGGCCTGCAGGAGCTGAGCGATCTGCGGGGAGTCACCCGAGACCACGTCGGCGTTGTACTTGCCGCCGCGCTGCTCGGTGATCACCCGGGGCGGGATCTTGTCGGCGCTCAGCCGCAGGGCGTTGACCTTGATCTTCGGGTACACCTTGTTGAACGACGCGATGATCGGTGCGACGTCGGCGTCGGCGAACGTGGTGTACCAGACCACTTGCCCTTCTTTCGCCGCTTCCGCGGCGAGCTGCTGGGGGGACAGTTTGTCGGCTGCGGTCTGGGCCTGGCTCGAGGAGCCGGCGGCGTCGGAGCCGCACGCGGCGGCCATCGTCAACGCCAGGCCGCCGGCGAGGACGGCCGAAACGGTCCGCCGGATGCTTCGCCTTTTGTGCATTGCGGTTCCCTTCGGTGAGGGACCGCCGGCGGGAACAAGGCGGGCTCACCTCGATGTGAGTGCGGAACTGTCGCAGGGATTCGGATGCCGAAGGACCCGTGCCTGAGGCGGCGGGCCGATCGGTAAGGAGCAGTATGGCCCTATGGTATGACCATTTGTCAACCGTTGAGATCGATGCTGTTCCCGATCGAAACCCCCGGCGGGCGGATCCACTTCGGACGGCGGGCGCAGGGTGGCCCGGCCCGTGCGCGGCGGGGTGCCGGCGGGCTCGTCCTGTGGCGAAGTGGCAGCCATTGTGTCAAAGCCCGACGGAAAACCCAGGGCCGAATGGCCGATTTGTCCGGTGGGTTTCAGGTCAGGTTCAGACCACCACCTCCGTCATGATCCCGGGCGGGAAGATCTCGTCGGGAGTGGCGAGCCGGTGCGCGATGCCCTGCTGGGCTGCGTAGGTGAGCAGCTGTTCCCATGTGGCGCGGTTGGGTTCGATGCCGTACGGGAACGGGTCGCCGCCGAAGAGCTCGCGCATCTCGCGTCCGTACGTGGCGAGCCAGGGGAGCGGGTAACGCGAAACGGCGGGGTCGAGGAGCCGTTCGACGCTGCGCTGTTTCGACTCCAGGAAGGCGTTGTAGAGGTTGCGCGCCGCCCACGGGTGCTCGTCGAGGACCTGCCGGCGCATCGCGATCAGGTGCATGATCGGCCAGATGCCGGTGTCCCCGTAGTACTCCTGTTCCTTTTCCCGGTAGTCCGGGAACAGGCGCACGACGTCGGGGTGGCCTTCGAGGAAGCACGTCGGCGGCCGGGCGATGATCGCGCAGTCGAGGTCGCCGGCGGCGAGCAGGTCTGAAAGCGACCGGTCGGCCACGCGGGTGAGCCGCACGCCGGGCGGCAGGGTCAGTTCGACCTTCTCGACGCGGCCCGGGGCGTTCGCGCCGGCCTGGTACCACTCGATCTCGTCGAGTTTCACGCCCATGTCGTTGTGCAGCCAGCCGCGCATGTAGACCGCCGCCGAGTGGGCCCACTCGGGCGAGCCGACCTTCTTGCCGCGCAGGTCCTCGACGGAGCGGATCCCGCTTTTGCGGTTGACGTAGAAGGAGCCGAACCGGAACAGCCGCGAGCAGACGACCGGCAGTCCCACGATGTCCGGATCGTCGCGGGTGATCTGGGCGCTGAACTTGGCGAAGGACAATTCCGCCACGTCCCACTCCCGGTTAGCGGTGAACCGCGCGAAGATCTCGTGGTGGCTCAGCATCGACCAGGTGTGGTCGATGCCCTGCGCGCGCACGGCGCCGGCGCGGAAGTCGCGGAAGTGGTCGTAGTCGGTGGTCGCGATGCTGAGGTGGATGTCGCTCAACGAAGCCTCCCGGGCCTTCGGTCTCTGGATTGGTAGGACAGTTAGGCCTATACTTCGGAGCGTACCCGGGCAGCCGTCCGGGAGGAACATCTTCTGCCTGTAGTCGAAATGCGCCAAGGCGCGGGAAAGCGAGGAACGCATGGGCAAGAAGGGACGCGTGTTCGTACGTGGCTTGACTTCTGAGACCTACGGGCTCGGTCAGTTCCGACAGGCCCAGCTGGCCGCCGAACGGGTCCGCGACGACTCGGTCGTGGTCGACGACGCGAAGGTCGCGCACTCCGGCGATTCGGAGAAGTCCCGCACGTGGTGGCGGGTCGGGCCGGGGGACGAGGAATTCCTGACCCAGACGCTGCAGGTGCACTTCGTCGAGCTGCCGCCGCACAGCTCCAACCGCGGCCACGGTCACCAGAACGAGGCGTCTTTCTACATCCTCGAAGGCGCCGGCTACGAAATCCACGACGACCAGCGGTACGACTGGAAGGCCGGGGAGCTGGTCTTCGTGCACACCGACTCCGTGCACCGGCACTACAACCCGTACGACGAAAAAGCCGTCGCGCTGGTGATGAAGGCCAAGTGCACGTGGATGTTCCTCGGTCTGCTGCAGCAGGGCCGCAGCGGCCCGATCGAGCGGCCGGACGAGTTCGGCGAGCGCGAGGACTGGTCGCGGATCTGGACCGACGGGGTGCTGGAGCGCAAGAAGGTGGTGCGGCAGGAGGACACGGTCTGGGAAACCACCCCGATGGGCCGCGTCCGCGTGCTCAACAGTCCCGAGCGGACCGACCTGCGCCAGTTCTCCGTCGACGTCTTCGAGCTCGACATCCCGGCCGGCAGCCGCTCGGGCAAGCACTGGAAGATGGCCGACGAGATCCTCTACGTGCTCGACGGTTCCGGCTATTCGCTGCACTGGGAGGTGCAGGAGGAGATCGCGGAGAAGTACTACGCGCGGGTCGCGAAGACGCCGACGCGGCACGAGATCAAGAAGGGCGACACGCTCTACGTCCCGCAGAACACGATCGCCGTGCACTTCGCCGCGGACGGCACCCCGCTGCGGTTGCTGTCCGCGCAGAACCGCATGTTCAAGCACCTCGGCTACGACAAGGTGCACTACTTCGAAAACGCTCCGGAGTACACCGGCGAGCTGGCCGAAGCCGCGACCACGTCCGCCTGATCGTCCGTCGAAGTCCGTCGAAGGGGCCTGTCTCGTGTTCCGCAGCGAGGCAGGCCCCTTCCGGTTGACTGCTGCGGGGTGTCCCCGTCAGCGGGAAGGAAGGTGCTGATGTCGAACCACGGAACCGGGAGCGTCGGCGTGGCCGGGCTGGGTGCGATGGGCGGGCCGATCGCCCGGTACCTCACCGGCGCCGGCCAGGACACGGTGGTGTTCGACCGAAACCGATCCACAGTGGATGAACACGTCGCAGCGGGAGCGCGGGCGGCCGCGTCCGCGGCGGAGCTCGGCGGGTGCGACGTGGTGCTCGTCATCGTGCCGTCCGATGAGGACGTGCTCGAGGTGTCGGCGGCCGTGCTGGCCGCGGCGAAGCGCGGGGCCGTGCTCCTGATCTGCAGTTCGGTGACGCCCGAGACCTGTCACCGCGTCGAGGCCGAGGCTGTCGCCGCCGGCGTGGCCGTCCTGGACGCGGCCCTCACCGGCGGCGTCCGCGGAGCGGAGAACGGGGAGATCGCCCTGCTGGTCGGTGGCGACGAAGCTGTGCTCGACCGCGTGCGCCCGGCGCTCGCACCGTGGACGAAAGCGGTGCACCACCTCGGTCCCCTCGGCTCCGGGCAGGTCGGCAAGACGGTGAACAACTTGTGCCACTGGGGGCAGATCACGGCGATCGTCGAGGCGATGCGGCTCGGGCGCAGCCTCGGCGTCGAGCCGGCGAAGCTGCGTCCGGCCCTGCTCGACGGACCGGCCGCGAGCACCACGCTGGCCGAGCTCGAGCTGATGCGCTTCACCTGGTACCGCAAGGATCTGGCCAACGCCTTCCGCATGGCCGGGGGCGTGGACCACGACCTGCCGGTGGCGCACACCGCCCGCGAGGTGATGGAGGGCATCACCGTCGCGGGCGTGGCGGAGCTGTTCGGCGGGCCGGGCGCCTAACGGTCGGGGTCGGGGGAGAGGTGGTGCGACCACTTCTCCTCGATCCGGCCGACCCGCCAGATCACGACGGCGACGAGCCAGGTCACGACGAACAGCCCGGCGATCGCGAAGCCGACGTTGTTCAGATCGAGGTCGGCGATCGCGGCGAGCGGGCCCGAGACGATCCCGAGCCGGTCGGTGAGGATCGACAGCAGCTCGATCGTCCCGATCACGAGTGCGACGGCGACCGACAGCGCGGTCACGGTGAGGTTGTAGAAGACCTTGCGCACCGGCTTCGCGAACGCCCACCCGTAGGCGAAGTTCATGAAGCAGCCGTCGGCGGTGTCGAACAGCGTCATCCCCGCCGCGAACAAAACCGGCAGTACGAGGATCGCGTACCAGGGCAGCGCGAACGTGGCCGCGCCCGCCGCCAGCACGAGCAGGCCCACTTCGGTCGCGGTGTCGAACCCGAGTCCGAAGAGGACACCCACCGGGTAGATGTGCCAGGGTTTGCGCACGGCCTTCGTCACGCCCGACAGCAGCCGGTTCAGCACCCCGCGTCGCGCGAGGTGCTCCTCGAGCTCGGTTTCGCTGAACCGGCCGTGGCGCATCTCGCGGAACACCTTCAGGATGCCGACCAGCACCACCAGGTTGACGATCCCGATGGCGTAGAGGAACACCCCGGACACCGACGTGCCGATCAGGCCGGTCACCCGGTGCAGCCCCGACGAGTCGTTCGTGACCGGCCCGGCGAGCGCGCGCACCCCGAGCGAGAGCAGCAGGCACAGTCCGAACACGACGGTCGAATGCCCGAGCGAGAACCAGAACCCGACCGACAACGGCCGTCCGCCCTCGGCCATCAGCTTGCGGGTGGTGTTGTCGACGGCGGCGATGTGGTCGGCGTCGAACGCGTGGCGCAACCCGAGCGTGAACGCCGTGACACCGAGCCCGACGCCGAAGAACCCGCCGCCAGCCAGCGCGTGGTGCGCCGGGGCCACCACGAGGCCGAGCACTCCCCAGCCGACGAGGTTGAGCAGCAGGATGACCGTGGCCATACCGGCCAGCGACGCCCACTCCCGGCCGCTCAGCGCGGCGCGGACGCGGGCGAGGCGGCCGGGTGCCTCAGCCGTCACGGCGAGCCGTGAACAGGCAGGTGTACAGGCCGCGCCAGGGCATTTCGAGGTCGGTGAACCCGGCCTTCGCGAGCCCTTCGAGGTGGTCGGTCACCGACGGCAGGGCGTCGCTGTGCTGGTGGGCACCGGCTTTGTCGGACGGCGGGATGAGCTGCTTGCGGACCGCGCGCAGCCGCGCGTCCCACACCGGGCCGGGTCCGATGTGGTCGAGGTTCAGCAGCCAGCCGCCGGGCGCCAGGTGCTCGGCCGCCTCGGTGTAGAAGCGCGCCAGCTGCGCCGGGTCCAGGTGGTGGCTGGCCCTCGACGTCATCACCACGTCGAGGTCGCCGGGCAGGTCCGCGAGGTTCGTCATGTCGGTGAGCTGGTAGGAAACGCGGTCGCCGAAGCGGGCGAGGCGCTCCCGGGCGGCGTCGGCCATCACGGTGGAGACGTCGGTCCAGACGCCGTGCGCGGCGGGGAAGAGGTCGAGCAGGACCTCCAGGAAGTCACCGGGGCCGCTGCCGATGTCGGCCACCAGCTTCGTCCGCGGCCGGTCGCCCGCCACCAGCGTGGCGGCGATCCGCCGGGGCAGCACGAGGAATCCGACGAGTTTGTCCTGTTCCAGCCAGGATGTCGCGACGTTCGGGTCGAGCCATTCGGACACGGGCACTCCTCACGTGGGATGGGTTCGGGGCCTGGCCGTGCTCCCGCCTTCCTCGCCGGAGCACGGCCGGGGCCGGCTACTTGCGCGCGCCGTGGGTGGTGCCCGCCTCGGCGGCGGCGTCGAGGATCTTCTTGCCCTCCTCGGGGGAGAGCTGGACGCCGTGGCGCTCGATGTTGTGCAGGCGCATGGTGCGCAGCAGCCCCGTGTCCTGGATCGCGAGGTAACGGGCGGTGTCGTTGCCGTCGAGGTTGAAGTGCTGGTGCCACGCCCACCGCGGCGGCGCGAACAGCGTGCCCTCCTGCCATTCGACGACCTCGATCGGCTCGTCGTCGTAGTTGATGAGCGAGAAGCCGTGCCCCTTGACCACGTAGAGGTAGGCCTCGGTGGTGTGGCGGTGGCGGACGGAGTTGTTGCCCGGCTTGAGCTCCGAGATGTGGGCGCTCAGCACCTCGTAGTCGGCGAGGTCGAAGTAGTGGCCGCGGTTGTTGCGCCACGGCCGCGCCGGCAGCTCCATCTTCCGCAGGTCGTCCTCCACGACCAGGCCCTTGTTCGGCGGGTGCTGCCGGTTGAACTCGTCGCGGGCCGCGATCTCGGAGGAATCGAGGTTCTTCTTCTCGCTGGCCAGGACACCCTTCAGGTACTCGTCACGCACTGCTGCTCTCCTTCTCGTACTCGCGGGGAATTCAGGGGTTTTCGGTTCGCCGCACCACGTGCCGCCACATGGTCGCCACGGTGAACGCCCCGCCCAGGTCGGGCAGGAGCGCGAGGTCCTCGTCGGGGATCGCCACCGGCTTGCCGCCGGCGTGGGCGACGGCGAGGGTCCGGCGCGCGAGGGAGTCGACCGCCATGGCCTGCAGCACCGCCTGGGCCACCGCCGTCTCGGGGTCGCCGCCGGCGACGCTGACCAGCCCGTGTCCACTGAGGACGAGCACGGGCTTCTCGCCCAGCGCGTCGGCCATCTGCCCGGCGAGGTCGTGGTCGTTCACCAGCACCGACCGTGGCCACACGGGAATGCCGTCCGCGGCGAGCCGCGCGGCGGGGATGTCGTACGCGCCGAACAACGGCAGCCACGGCAGCCCGGCGAGGGACATGGTGACCACGGCGGGTGGGTGCGCGTGCACCACGGCCGTCGCTTCCGGGTGCCGGCGCAGCACTTCGGTGTGGATCGGCAACTCGTTGGGCACGCTCCAGGCGCCGGTTTCGGGCTTGCCGTGGAGCGGCACCGGCCGGATGTCCTCGGCCGTCGTGTAGCGCAGGCCGGATTCCTGGGGGCCGCGGCAGCGCACCAGCAGTTCGTCCGGCGACGTGCGGACGCTGATGTGGCCGAGCACGTGCTCGACGAGGCCGGTCGCGGCCAGTACCCGGCAGGCGAGCGCGACGGACTCCCTCACGATGCCTCCTGGCTGTTCGCGTGCTGTGATCTCGTGCTCTGGTCTATTGGTTAGACCGAACGACGATACGACCATAAGGCGCCTTCCAGCTGCCGGTCAACCCTTGATCGGGCGCTTCGGCGGCGAGGTTCGCGGGTTCCTGTGAGAGGATTGGTCCATGGCACCAGCAGGGCGGGGCGGAGCCGGGGCGGCTCCGCGGGCGGACAGCGCACTGTTCGACGTCGTGTCGTCGAACCGGATGTCGGAGGTCATCGTTGAGCAGATCCGCTCGCTGATCCGCGCCGACAAACTGCGTCCCGGCGATCGGCTGCCGAGCGAGCGCGACCTGTGCGAGCAGATGGGCGTCAGCCGGGTCACCGTCCGCGAGGCGCTGCGCGTGCTGGAGGCCGCGGGCCTGGTCGCGATCCGGGTCGGCGCGCGCGGCGGCGCGTTCGTCACCACGCCCTCGTCGACCAAGCTCGGGGCGAACCTGGCCGACCTGGTGAACCTCTCGCCGATGACGGGACCGGAGGTCATCGAGGCCCGGCAGGTGGTGGAGCTCGGCATCATCGAGATGGTGATCGAGCGGGCGACCGAAGAGGACGTCGACGAACTGCGCGAGATGACGCGCGAGCACCAGGCCGCCCTCAAGCGCGGTGAGTACAACATGGAGATGTCGGCCGCGTTCCACGTCCGGGTGGCGCGATGCGCCCACAACGCCGCCATCGAGATGCTGGTGCACTCGTTCCACGGCCCGCTGCTGATGTCGCTGCGCGAGGCTCAGGTCGCCGCGCCGCTGATGGGCCACCGGGGCACCAGCGAGCACCGCGAGTTCGTGGAGGCCATCGGCGCGCGGGATGCCGAGAAGGCGCGCGACATCATGACCAAGCACCTCCGCCGGACTGCCCAGCGGATAGCGCGCGTGCAGGCTTCGCGGGAGAAGGCCAAGGAAGACTAGCGATCCGGCGTGGTGCGCGGCTCCACGGAGATCGGCTGCCTCAGCGCCGAGGCCCGGACTTCAGCCTGCCGGCGCACCCGGGCTCGCTTCCCCGGTCCACGGCACGCTCGGGTCGAGTTCGGCGGCCAGGGTGATGATCGCGTCGAGCACGGTGAGCACCTCCTTCCGCGGTTCGGAGCGAGTCGTGCGGTGGCGGGCGATCAGGGTGCGGGTCCCCAAGCCGGGTAGATACACCGCTTTCACGCCCTCCGGCAGCGCTCCCCGCACCGCGAGCGCGGGCAGGATCGCGATGCCCAGACCACCCGCGACCATGGACAGCGCGACGTGGTAGTCGTGGTAGCTGTGCAGCGGGGGAGGCGCCGCCGGCAGCCCGCGGCGCGCTCGCTCGGTGACGGTGTGCGCCGCCGGTGCGCCCGGATCGACGCCGAGCCACGGGAGGTGTTCCAGGTCTGCCGTGCTCACCGGGTCCGCCAGCGCGGCCGGCATGGTCACGAGCCACGGTTCTTCGAGGACCGGCACGTCCCGCGTGCCGCGTGGCGCTCCGGCGGGCCCGCCGGAGTGGTCGGCTTCCAGGATGAGCAGGTCCACCGCGCCCGACCGGAGTGCCTGCCGGGCCTGCTCGCTCCCCATCTCCCGGATGACCACGTCCAGCCCGGGGAACTGCTCCTGCAACCGGTGCACGAGGGGGATCAGCAGCGTGCGGATGACCGTCTGGAACGCCGCGACGACCACCGTGCCGGTCACGTCTTCCCGCAGTGCCGCAAGGGCTTTGCGCGCGTCGGTGAGTTCGGCCTCGATGTGCTCGGCCGCTTCGGCCAGCACGCGTCCGGCGGGGGTCAGGACGGCGCCGCTGGGCTGGCGGTCCAGCACCGCCGTGCCGGTCGCCTCCTCGAGCCGGGCGATCTGCTGCGACACGGCGGACGGAGTCAGGTGCAGGACGTCGGCGGCCGCCAGCACACCGCCGGCCCGGTGGACGGCCAGGAGCACGGCGAGCCGGCGCGGATCGATCTGCATTCAGTACAGCTTAACCCCTGGAGCAGATAAGTTCGATTGCGCTGCACCCACCGCGGCGGTCACCATGGCGGCATGGAGGAAATCTTGTCCCTGGCCGCGCAGCTGGCCGGGTGGGCGGGCGCCCTGGGTACCGCGGCGGCGTACGGCCTCGTGTCGCGCCGGCTGGTCGAACCGGACTCGGCCACGTTCCAGTCCCTCAACTTGTCGGGCGCCGTGCTGCTGGCGGTTTCGGCGGCGGCCAGCGGCTCTTGGCCCGGGGTCGCCGCGAACTCGGTGTGGGTGCTGATCAGCGTGCAGGCCCTGGTGAGCGCGCGCCGCGTCCTGCGGCGCCGGACCCGTTCGGGACCTGATCATCTTCTTGCCGGCGAACTCGCCGAAGCCCAACCGGTGGCCTGAGCCCTACGGCAGCACGGCGAACATGGCGGCCATGCCCACTGCCGACACCGCCTGAGCCGCGATGCCGACCTGTACCCGGCCCGGAGGAGGAGGCGCGGTCCGCCGGCGGACGAAGAGCCACCACAACCACGCCGCACCGGCGACAGCGAACCCGATGGCGCACAACCAGTTCAGCCCGGAGATGAACGGTGAAGTACCGGGTGCGGCCATGGCGGGCAGGTCCATGCCGGGCATCGACGGCGAATCGTGCCGGCCGGCGGCCTCGACCGGAGCCTGGAGCAGTATGCCGCTCATCGTCGCGTACATCCAGGCCGTCGCCAGCATCATCACCGCGTGATACCCGTTGGCCCGACGGTGTTCTGCCTGGCCCAGCGTGATCGCGATGAACCAGAGCGCCGCCAGCAGGAAGAACAGGAAGGGGCCGGCTGCCGGGAGGGCGGCGCCGCCCGGCCAGGCCATCACGCCCATCGCGAGGGCCATCAGCGCGTGCAGTCCATGACCGACGAGGTCGGTCCGCGAAAGGCGGCCGATGACGATGCCGTACCCGCGCTCGGTGGCGCAGAGGACGAAGACCGCGGTGACGACCCAGCGCAGCAAGAGATCGCGGATCACGAGACGGCGGCCTGTCTTGGTGTGGGTTTCACCTCAGTGAGCCTTTCGAGGTCATCCGCTCCGCCGCCGGCGGGCTTCAGAGCAGGGGCGGCTCGCGCACCTGGCGAGCCGGAGCGCCGGTCGTGGGGGGGGGGGGGGGGGGGGGGGGGGGGGGGGGGGGGGGGGGGCGCGGGGGGGGGCGGGCGGGGGGGCGGGGGGCGGGGGGCGGGGGGGCGGGG
>NZ_JBITBT010000046.1:0-79101 GCF_044452505.1 Amycolatopsis sp. NPDC051903
TCCGTCTGTCGCAAGAAGGAATGATCGACCAAGGGCTTCACTCATGATCAACAGGGGTCTCCACCGACCACTCAGACGTTAAAACTCAAGCTAGCCCTCGTGATTCGCCGCCGCTTCCTGCTGACCGGCCAGGAAGTGCGCGATGTCGGCGGTCGCCGGGTACAGCGCGCGGTAGCGGGCGTAGAACTCGTCGTACAGGTCGGCGCGGGCCGGGTCCGGGCGCACGACCTCGGCCACCGGGTTCCAGGCGCCGGCGTCCGGTGCCAGTCCGACGGCGACCGCGGCCAGCAGCGCGTCGCCGAACGCCGCGCCGATCGTCTCGGTCGGCACGTGCTGCTCGGCGCGCGTCACGTCGCTGACGATCTCCGTCCACACGCGACCTTGCGTGCCGCCGCCGACCGCGACGAGGCGGCGGCCTCCGGCCGGGCCCATCGTCTCGAGGTTGTGGCGCACGCCGTAAGCCGTGCCTTCGAGCGCCGCCCGGTAGAGGTCGGCCTTGCCGTGCGAGATCGTCAGCCCGGCGAGCACCCCGCGCGCGGCCGGGTCCGGCACGGGCGTGCGCTCGCCCGCGAAGTACGGCAGCATCAGCAGCCCGCGGCTCCCGGCCGGCACGTCGCGCGCCGCGGCCACGAGGTCGGCGAACTCGCCGCCGACGAGCTCGCGCAGCCAGTCGGTGATCGCGCCCGACGTCGCCATGCCCGCCGCCAGCGAGTACGTGCCCGGGAACGCGCCGTTGGTGGCCCACAGGCCCGGCACCGGCCGCGGGCGGTCCGCGGTCTGGATCAGGAACATCGTGGTGCCGTACATGAGCATCGTGTCGCCGGGCGCGCGCACGCCCGCGCTCGCGGCTTCGGCCCACGCGTCGACCGTGCCGCACGTGACGGGAAGCCCTTGCGGCAGCCCGGTTTCCGCGGCCGCGGCGGCGGTCACGGTGCCGGCGACCTCCGTCGGCCACGCGAGCCGAGGCAGCGTAATGCCCGGGGCGACGAGCTGTGCCCAATCCTGCGCCCACGTCCCGGCGCGCAGGTCGTACATCGGGTCGCACTGGCTCGCCGAGTGGTGGTCGAGCACGTACTCACCGGTCAGCCGCAGCACGAGGTACGAGCTCGCCATGAGGAACAGTTCGGCGCGCTCCGCGACCTCCGGTTCGTGGCGGGCCAACCAGCGCCACTTGGGCCCGACGGCCTGGCTGGACAGCGCGCTGCCGGATCGTTCCACAATGGACTCTTCGCCGAGTTCCGCGGTCAGCTCGGCGATTTCCGCGCTCGCGCGCGTGTCGACGCCGTAGAGGATCGCGGGCCGCAGGGGCCGGCCGTCGGCGTCGGCGGGCAGCAGCACGGGCCCGATGCCGCTCACGGCGAGCCCGGCGAGCGGCCGGTCGCCCGCCGCCGCGGTGAGCTCGCGGACCAGCGCGGTGAAGTCGGCCCACCACACGCGTTCGGCGTCGTGCTCGAACCAGCCGGGCCGCGGACGGGAGGTGGTGTGCGCGCGGCCGGCGCGCGCCAGTATCGTGCCGTCCGCACCGACGAGCACGCCCTTGGAACTCGAGGTGCCGATGTCGATGCCGACCAGCAGTCCCGGATGCACGAGTCTCCCCCGGTAAGCGGACGGTAAACGATTACTCGGGACGCTATTCTTCGGGTACGAAGGTGTCAAGCAAGCCTGGACGAGGAGGTCACGGTGGCCACCATCAGCGACGTCGCCGCGCGCGCCGGCGTCTCCACCGCGACGGTCTCCCGGGCCCTCAACGGCAAGTCCACTGTGGACCCGGAGCTCGCGGCGCGGGTGCTGGTGGCCGCCGAGGAGCTCGGCTACCACCCCAACGGCCTGGCCCGGAACCTGCGCCGCCAGGAAACGGCGGTGCTGGCCCTGATCATCTCCGACGTCGAGAACCCGTTCTTCACCGCGATCGCGCGCGGGGTCGAGGACCTCGCGCAGGTTTCGGGGTACTCGGTGGTGCTGTGCAACTCCGACGAGAACGAGGACAAGGAGCGCCGCTACATCGACGTCGCGCTCCAGGAACGCGTCGCCGGCGTGGTGCTCTCGCCCACGGGCCGCTCCACGAACGTCGACCGCCTGCGCCGCCAGGGCACGCCCGTCGTCGCGGTCGACCGGCCGCTCACCGGGCCGGACGGCGACCAGGTCCTCGTGGACACCCGCCGCGCCGCCCGCGGCGCGACCCGCCACCTCGTCGCCGGCGGCTACCGGCGCATCGGCTGCCTGTCCGGCCCCGCCGGCGTCCGCACCGCCGACGACCGGCTCGCGGGGTACCTCGACGCCGTCGGCCAGGAGAACGCCGTGTTCCGCCGCACCGAATACCGCGCCGAGGGGGCGCGCGTGGCCGCCACGGAACTGCTCGACCTGCCGGAACCGCCCGACGCGCTGCTGGTCGCCAACAGCACCATGACCATCGGCGTCCTCGAAGCCCTGTCATCCCGCCACCTGCGCCCCGGCCGCGACATCGGCATCGTCTCCTTCGACGACGCCCCCTGGACGACCCTGATCGACCCGCCCCTGACGGTCGTCGCGCAGCCCGCGTACGAAGTCGGCCGCGTCGCCGCGCAGCTGCTGCTCGCCCGCATCGCCGACAGCACGCGCCACCCCACGACGACGACCCTCGAAGCGCGGTTGATCGAACGGCAGAGTTCACGCCGGTAGCGGTCCCGCCGAATGGCACGGCGGGCGCTGCGAAACTGCGGCTGCCTGAATTCCGCCGCATCACCGGCGCGGAAAAACGTCCCGATAGGACGACGTGCCTGGTGGACCGGCAGTACCGGCCCACCAGGCACGTCCCACCCCCTGTCCCCCCAGCACCGGTGGCCCGGAGGCCGCCGGAGCCCGCGACAAGCCCGAGGCGGGAAATCGATTACCAAACCGAAAGTAAGGGGCGCAACGGGCAGGTGTCAAGGGCACGAAAGCCTGGACAACCCCGCCCCGAGCCGGGCACACTGTGGCGAAATCGCCTACGCATCGTGTCGGGTTCTGTGCGGTGCGTGTCGATCTCTGGTGAATTCACCCGCAGATGCGGTGACGAACCGCACGAACCCGCACACACGAGCTACTCTGAGCGCATGTCAGTCGCGCTGGAAAACGTCCTCGCCAAAGCGGGGCTCAAGGCCGACGCCACCGAGTTCCTCACCCTCGTCGAGGACGCGGCGCGCAGGCTGTCTCCGCCGAACCCGGACCCCTCGCACTACTTCTCGCCCGACCAGCAGGCGGCGCTCGGTGACGTGGGGCTCGACCTCACCCCGCGCGGGGAGGACGAGCCGGACTTCCGCGCGCGCACCGTCGCGGCCCACGCCGTGCTCGCGGATTCCGCGCTCACCGTCACGCAGGCCGCCAAGGCGCTGAACGTCGACGACAGCCGGATCCGCCACCGCCTCAAGGAAGGCCGGCTCACGGGCTGGAAGGACCAGGGCTGGCGGCTGCCGTCCTGGCAGTTCGCCGGGTCCGGTGTGCTGCCCGGTCTCGAAGTGGTGCTGCGCGCGGTCCCCGACGACCAGCCCGCGCTCGTCGTCGCGGCGTTCATGAACACCCAGCAGGACGATCTGCTGATCGGTGACCAGCCCGCGACCCCGCGCCAGTGGCTGCTCGCCGGCGGCGATCCGGACCACGTGGCGCGCCTCGTCGCCACGCTGGGCTCGCCGTTCTAAGCTGAGCGGCCCACGGAAGATCACCGACACAGGACGGACGACCCCCGACGCATGGCCCGGCTCCCCCTGCCGCCCGCGCGATCCGTGCTGGTCAACGAGCTCGACCGCGCCCACGACGTGGTGGCGGTGCAGCCCGAGACCAGACTGGTCCGCATCTTCACCGCGCACGGAAACCACCCGCAGCAGTGGAACTCGTTCCGCTACACGGGACCGTTGCCCCACGGGCGCTTCGACCAGCAGCCGCCCGGGCGCGGCGGCCAGCCGGTGACCGATCCGGCCAACGGCGTGCTCTACTTCGGGCTGACCGTGCGCACGAGCGTCGCCGAGGTCTTCCAGACCAGCTCCACCGTCGACCGCAAGACACGCGGGCCGCGACTCGTCGTCGTGCGCCCGATGCGCACGCTGCGGCTGCTGGACCTCACCGGCCTGTGGCCGACGCGGGTCGGCGCGTCGCAGGAGATCTCCAGCGGGCCGAAGAAGATCACGCAGGCGTGGGCGCGGGCCATCCGCACGGCCTTGCCCGACCTCGACGGCCTCTGGTACCGCTCGTCGATGGACTCCGGGTTTCCCGCCGTGTGCCTGTGGGACCCGCCGGCGGGCACCGCGCTGCCGATCGCCCCGGATGTCCTGCTTCCGCTGGATCACCCGGGGCTCGACGTCCCGCTCGGCCGGGTCTGCGAGGAGCTGAACTACACGCTCCTGAACTGACCCGCGTCAGGCCAGGTGCCGCGACCACCAGTCCAGCACGGCGTCGAAGCGCTGGACCCGGTGGCGCGGCCGGCCCGAGCGCGACAGTTCGTGGCCCTCGCCCGGGAACAGCAGGAACTCCGCGTCGGCACCGGCGCGGCGCAGCGCCACGAACATCCGCTGCGCCTGCTCCAGCGGGCACCGCCAGTCCTGTTCGGAGTGGACGACGGCGAACGGGATGGTGATGTCCGCGGCGTAGGTCAGCGGGCTGCGGTCGCGCAGCACCTCGGGGTCCGTGCCGATGTAGGCGTCCACGAAGAAGTAGCCGATGTCGGAGCTGCCGACCATCGAATCCCACGCGTTCACGGCCCGCTCGCTCCACGCAGCCTTGAACCGCTCCGGGTGGTGCGAAGCGACCCAGCTCGTCATGAAGCCGCCGTAGGAGCCACCCATGATGCCGACGCGCGACGAGTCGAGGTCGGGCCGCTCGAGCGCGTTGTCGAGCAGGGCGAGCACGTCGTCGACGTCGACCGTGCCGAAGCCGAACGTGATCGCGCGGCCGTGGCCCTGCCCGTACCCCGCCGACCCGCGCGGGTTGCCGAGCACCACGGCGTAGCCGGCCGCCGCGTACACCTGCGCTTCGTCGAACACCGCCCAGTCCTGCTGGGCGAACGGCCCGCCGTGCACCACCCGCAGCACCGGGTGCGGGCCCTCGCCCTCGGGCAGCACGAGCCAGCCGTGCACGGGGTAGCCGTCCGGCGCGGTCGTCGTGAGCTCCTCGACCGGCCGCAACCCCTTGTCGCGCAACGTCTTCGAGTAGTCGGTGAGCACGCGCGGGCCGCCCGCGCCGAACACCACCACGTCGCCGGCCGTCTCGGGCGTCGCGACCACCGCGACGACCGTGTCGCCGTCGGCGGCGAACCCGCGGACCACGACGTGGCCGTCGTGCAGCACCCGCAGGTCCGAGAGCGCGGCAGCGTCGGCCGCAGCCGGCACCGCGCGCAGCTCCACGGCGCCGCGGTTGCGGACGGCCACGAGCACCTCGCCGTCCACGGGCACGGCGCGGCCGGAGCCGCTCTCGACGTCGACGGTCTCGATGTCGGTGAGCCGGCGCGCCTTCACCGGGCCGCCGGCCTCGATCGTGGCGGCGTACAGGCCCGTGTTGCAGGCTTCGCGGTGTCCGTCCTCGTAGGACGAGCCGTAGAAGAACAGCGTGCCGTCCGGGCCGAACACGGGCTGCTCGGCGCTGCCGTGGCACACCACGAGCAGCTCGGGCTCACCACCGCCGGCCGGGAACGCCGCCAAGTCGTTGTAGTCGGTCTCCACGCGGTCCCAGTCCTGGGGCACGGTGACGACCACGCGCTCGCCGTCGGGTGTCCACACGGGATCGCCGACGTCGTACGCGTCCGGTGACAGGGGTTCGAGTTCGGGCAGCTCCGCCGCGTCGAGCGCGGCGACGGCGTCGAGGACGAACAGCCGCTTGTGCCGGTCGCGCAGGAAGCCGACGTCGTCGATGCGGTAGTCGAAGCGCGTGATCCGGCGCGGCGCCTCGGCCGCCGGCTCCGGCGTCTCGCCGTCGGCGTCCTCGGTGCCGTAGCGGCCGGCCTCGGGCACCCGCGCGGTGAACGCGAGCCGCCGCGAATCCGGTGCCCACACCGGCGCCGCGGCGCCCAGCTGCAGCTCCGTGAGCCGCTTCGCCTCGCCGCCCGCCGCGGCCATCACGTGGACCTGCGGTTTGCCGTCCGGTCCCTCGCCGTCTCCGGTCCGCAGGAACGCGACCCAGCGGCCGTCGGGCGAAATCGCCGGGGCCGCGTCGCGCGGGCCGTGCGTCCACGGCGTCCCGTCTCCCCCTCCCCCGAGCTCCACGCGGCGGATCGAACCGTGGTTGGCGTTGGCGCCGAGGTCGGGGTGGGTGACCGCGGTGAGCAGCAGATCGCCCCGGAGTGCGGGGTGACCGGGAACGACGAGGGCTTCGATGTCGGCAGGTCGCATGCCGACGACCGTACCGGATCATTAGCAACGCGAAAGACTTATTTCGCGGCCACTTCCGCGCGTTCGTCCCGCTTCGCCTTGACCAGGCTGGCGACGGTGGTGATCGCCAGGACCACGACGATCACGCCCAGGGACACCCAGTTGTTGATGTCCAGCCAGTCGGGCGCCACGTGGTACTCGTGCAGCGCGTGCACGAACAGCTTCGCCCCGATGAAGGCGAGGATCACCGCCAGGCCGTAGGACAGGTACACGAGCTTGTCCACCAGGCCACCCAGCAGGAAGTACAGTTGCCGCAGGCCCATCAGCGCGAACGCGTTGGCGGTGAACACGAGGAAGGCTTGCTGCGTGATGCCGAAGATCGCCGGGATGGAGTCGACGGCGAACAGCAGGTCGGCCGAGCCGATCGCGACGATGACGACCAGCATCGGCGTGATCATCCGCTTGCCGTTGACCTTCACCACGTACTTGTGGCCGTGGAAGTCGTCGGTGACCGGGGCGATCTTGCGGACCCAGCGGGTCACCGCGTTCTCGTGGTACTCCTCTTCCTCGTCCTTCTTGCGCAGCATGCTGATCGCGGTCCAGATCAGCACCGCGCCGAAGAGGAAGAACACCCACACGAACTGGGCGATGAGCGCGGCGCCGACGGCGATGAACACGCTGCGCATGGCGAGCGCGAGCAGGATTCCGACGAGCAGCACGCGGTGCTGGTGGATCGCCGGCACCTTGAACGACGCCATGATGATCATGAAGATGAACAGGTTGTCGACGCTCAGCGAGTACTCGGTGATGTAGCCGGTGAAAAATTGCACGCCCGGGTCGTGCCCGGCGAACACCCACACACCGATGCCGAACGCGATCGCGCAGGCGATGTAGAAGATCACCCAGCGCGCGGCTTCACCCGCTTTGATCGCGTGGGGCTTGTGGTCGACGATCACGAGGTCGAGGGCGATCAGCGCGAGCAGGCCGCCGACCGTGGCGATCCACAACCACAGGGGAACGGTCATCACAGCAGAACCTCCGGATAGTGCGCAGCAGCAACTAACCGGAGGTCTCTTCCGCCGGTTTCGCAACCGGCCGACGGTGCCGGGGGCCAGGCCACCGTGCTGACGACACCGCCGCGGAGGAATACTCCCCTCACAGCCCGTTCAGTGTGCCGGTTACGCGTCGCGAGCGCCAGCCGGGGTTGCCCGGATCACCGGACCGGCCGTGTTAACTGCGTCACCGCACGAGTCGATCACGCGGGTTCGCCTGAAAAAGATGTCTGATCCGTGTGAGCCGCGCGAGACGTTCTCAGGAAAGCTCCCATAACGTCAGCACGTGCCCCGCATCCCGTTCCCGCGCACGCGCGGTTCAAGGCTCACCGCGCTGGCCGCGGTCGTGGTGGTCGTCGCCGCGGTCGTGGCCGTCTGGACCACCCGCGGCTCGGACTCCGCGCCGGTCCGGACCCAGGACGCCTTCCTCGCCGTGCCGGCCGCGCCCGGGTCGGCCGACCAGGTCCGGATCGACACCACGACCTACTACCCCGAGAAGACGCCCGCCCCCGCGGTGCTGCTGGCCCACGGGTTCGGCGGCGACAAGTCCAGCGTGGACCCGCAGGCGCGGGAACTCGCCCAGCGCGGGTTCGTGGTGCTCACCTGGTCGGCACGCGGCTTCGGCCGCAGCGGCGGCAAGATCGGGCTCAACGACCCCGACGCCGAGGTCGCCGACGCGAGCCGGCTGATCGACCACCTGCTCGCGAGCCACGCCGTCGCCACGCGCGCCGACGGCGCCCCCGAGCTCGCCGTGACCGGCGCGTCCTACGGCGGCGCGCTTTCGCTGCTGCTCGCGGGCACCGACAAGCGCGTCGCCGCCGTCGCGCCGGTGATCACGTACAACGACCTGGCGCAGGGCCTGATCCCCAACGCCGCCGCGACCGCCCCACCCGCGGCGAAGACCCCGGCGGCGGGCGAGTTCGCACCCGACGGGGTGTTCAAGAAGAGCTGGGCGGGCATCTTCTTCTCCGCGGGTTCGGGTGCGTCCGCGGCCGGCTCGCCGTCGGCGGAGGCACCGGAGGCCGGGCAGGAAACCGGCGACAACGGCGCTTCGGTCGGCGGCACGGGCGCCGGCGCGGGCGGGGGCACCGAGACCCAGGCGACCGCGCCGCAGCAGCGCCCGGCGCAGCTGCCGGCGGCGGACCCGTGCGGCCGCTTCACGGCACAGGTCTGTCAGGCCTACACCGAGCTGGCCACCACCGGGAAGGTCAGCGCGCAGACCGTCGCGCTGCTGCACCGCGTCTCCCCCGCGTCGGTGACGAGCAAGATCACCGTGCCGACGCTGCTCGTGCAGGGCGAGAGCGACACGCTGTTCGGCCTCGACCAGTCCGACGCCACCGCGCGGCAGATCAGCGCGGCGGGCGGGAAGGTGCGCACGATCTGGTACACCGGCGGCCACGACGGCGGCACGCCGGGCCCGCAGCTGCGCACCAAGATCGGTGACTTCCTGTGGTCCGCGGTCACCGGCGACGGCGATCCGGGCACCGGCTTCAGCTACGACGTGCAGGGCACCCTGCGGGCCAACGGCGCCCCGTCCGTGCGCACGGTCAGCACCGACGCGTACCCGGGTCTTTCGGGCGCCGGGACCGAGCGGCGCGAGGTGGAGCTGCAGGGCCCGCCGCAGCCGGCGGTGCGGCCCGCGGGCGCCAACCCCGCGGCCGTGAGCGGCATCCCCGGGCTCAACGGGATCGCGGCCGGCTCGTCGCGGCTCGCGCCGCTGTTCAGCACCGACCCGCCGGGGCAGTCGGCGCAGTTCCGCACCGCGCCGTTCGACAGCCAGGTGCTGATCGCGGGCTCCAGCACCGTGCACCTGCAGGTCGCGGCCGATCCCGCGCACCCGCTGCCGGAGGCCGTGCTCTTCGCGAAGCTCTACGACGTGGGCCCCGACGGCACGCGTGTGCTGCCGGCCAACGCCGTCGCCCCGTTCCGCGTCGAAAACCTGCCGTCGAACGGCACGCCGGTCGACGTGACGGTGACGCTGCCGGGGATCGTGCGGCCGATCGAGGCGGGCCACTCGCTGCGGCTCGTCGTGGGCACCACGGACCAGTCCTTCTCGACGCCGACCGCGCCGGGCGTGTTCCGCATCGGCCTGGTGTCCGGTTCGGCGCTCGCCGTGCCGGTCGTGCCGGGGACGTCGGTCGGCACTCCGGCCCCGGTCGGCCAGCTGATCGGCATCGGCGTCACGTTGCTCGTCGGCCTCGCCGCGCTGGTCGTCGCTGCGATCCGCCGGCGCCGGGCGCACGACGTCGACCCCGAGCTGGCGGGCACCCCGCTCGTGATCAAGGGGCTGCGCAAGCAGTACTCGGGCGGGTTCGTCGCGGTGAAGGACCTGTCCTTCCGCGTGGAACCGGGCCAGGTGCTCGGCCTGCTCGGGCCCAACGGCGCGGGCAAGACGACCACGCTGCGCATGCTGATGGGCCTGATCACGCCGACCGCCGGCGAGATCCGCGTGTTCGGCCACCGGATCACGCCGGGCGCGCCCGTGCTGTCGCGCATCGGGTCGTTCGTCGAGGGGTCCGGGTTCCTGCCGCACCTGTCCGGCAAGGCGAACCTCGAGCTGTACTGGGCGTCCACCGGGCGGCCGGCCGAAAAGGCGCACTTCACGGAGGCGCTCGAGATCGCCGGGCTCGGCGACGCGGTGAACCGGCGCGTGAAGACCTACAGCCAGGGCATGCGCCAGCGGCTCGCCATCGCGCAGGCGATGCTCGGGCTGCCGGAGCTCATGGTGCTCGACGAACCGACCAACGGGCTCGACCCGCCCCAGATCCACCAGATGCGTGAGGTCCTGCAGCGCTACGCCGCCACCGGGCGCACCGTCGTCGTCTCGAGCCACCTGCTGGCCGAGGTCGAGCAGACCTGTTCGCACGTCGTGGTGATGCACCGCGGCACGCTCGTGGCCTCCGGTGAGGTCAGCGAGCTGGCGGCCTCGAGCGGCGAGGCCACGTTCCGCGTCGGCGACCCGGCGGCGGCCGCGGCGGCGCTCAAGGGCGTCGGCGGCGTCACCGACGTCGACGTGGAAGGCGACCTCGTGCACGCGAACCTCGACGGGCTGCCACGCGCCGAGGCGGTGGCGGCGCTCGTGCGCGCGGGCGTCTCGGTGGAGCAGGCCGGGCCGCGGCGCCGGCTCGAAGACGCGTTCCTGCAGCTGGTCGGAGAGGACTCATGAACGAGGCCAACGGTTCCGGCGGGGTCCACACCGACCCCGCGGCCCTGCGGGAGCTGAGCGAGCTGGCGACGGCCGAGCGAGCCGAGGTCGGCCCGGACGGTGCCGTCGCCGGCTACCGCGCCGAGCGCACGCTGCGCCTCGGCGTGGAGCTGAAGCGGCAGTTCAAGCGCCGCCGCACGCAGCTCGTGCTCGGGTTCGTGGCGATCCTGCCGTTCATCCTGGTGGTGGCGTTCGAGATCGGGCAGTCGAACCCCAACCGGCGCTCGGGCGGGTTCGTGGACCTGGCGACGGCGAGCGCGCCGAACTTCGTGGTGCTCGCGCTGTTCGTGTCCGGCACGTTCCTGCTGCCGATGATCGTGGCGCTGTTCTTCGGCGACACGATCGCCAGCGAATCGTCGTGGTCGAGCCTGAAGTACCTGCTGGCGATCCCGGTGCCGCGCCACCGGCTGCTGCGGCAGAAGGCGATCGTGTCGGGCCTGCTCTCGGCCGCGGCGCTGGTGCTGCTGCCGCTGGTGTCGCTGCTGGTGGGCGTGATCTGGTACGGCGCGGGCGACGCGATCAGCCCCACGGGTGACGCGGTTTCCTTCGGCAACAGCATGATCGCGCTCCTGCTGTCCACTGTGTACATCATCGTGCAGCTGGCGTGGGTGGCCGGGCTGGCGCTGCTGCTGAGCGTGTCGACCGACGCCCCGCTCGGCGCGGTCGGCGGCACGGTGTTGGTGGCGATCCTGTCGCAGATCCTCGACCAGATCACCGCGCTCGAAGGCCTGCGCAACTACCTGCCCACGCACTTCTCGTTCGCGTGGATCGACCTGATCTCCACCGACATCGACTGGGGGGACATGGCGAGCGGGGTGCTCTCGTCGCTCATCTACACCACGGTGTTCCTGCTGCTGGCCGGGCGCCGCTTCGCGACGAAGGACATCACGAGCTGACCCGCGCGTCCGGCCGTCCTCCCGCGAGGACGGCCGGACGGCGGTAACGTCTCGTCGCGTGACGACCCACCTCGCTTTCGACGGCGACGTCGCCGTGCTGACGCTCGAGCACGGCCGCGGCAACGCCCTCGACACCGCCACCTGCCGGGAGCTCGTGTACCAGCTCGAAGAGGCGGCCGACCGCGCGAAGGCCGCCGTGCTCACCGGCGCGGGCAGCTTGTTCTGCGCGGGCGTCGACCTGCTGAGCGTCGACGCCGGCGGCGCGGGTTACGTCAGCGAGTTCCTGCCCGCGCTGTCCGACGCGTTCCTCGCGCTCTTCGGCTTCCCCAAACCGCTCGTGGCCGCGGTCAACGGGCACGCGATCGCGGGCGGGCTGGTGCTCGCCGCGGCGTGCGACCACCGCGTCGCGGCCGCGGGCGGTGGCCGGATCGGCGTGCCGGAGCTGCTCGTCGGTGTCCCGTTCCCGCTGGCGGCGCTGGAGATCCTGCGCTGCGCGTACGGCACGACGCCGTTGCCCGCGCTGATCTACAGCGGCGCCACGCTGACCGTCGACGACGCGCTGGCCCGCGGGCTCGTCGACGAGGTGGCCGCGCCCGAGGAGGTGCTCGGGCGGGCCCGCGAGCTCACCGCGCGCCTCGGCGAACTGCCGGCGGAGGCGTTCGCGCACACGAAGGCGCAGCTGCGCCAGCCCTACCACGAGCGGATCGCGGAGAACCGCGCTTCCGACGACGGCCACGTCGAGCGGATGTGGCGCTCGGACGCGACGCTGGCCGCGGTCAAGTCCTATGTGGACCGGGTGCTGAAGTCCTGAGCCCTACGGAAGTCGGCGCCCGACCGGATGGTGCGCCTTGCCGAGCCCGGCCGGGTCTGTGAAGATCCGGAAGTTGATCTCGGGCCGTCGAGGGGAACCACGTGCGCAGGCTGCTCACCGTCTTGTCCGCTGCTGTCCTGACGGTCGTGAGCGGCGCGCCGGTCGCGAGCGCGGCCGGACCGGAGGACATCACCGGCGCGCTCGCGTCGATCCCGGGCCTGACGGTCGTGAAGGAGGACGCGGCGCCCGCGGGGTACCGGTTCTTCGAGCTGGCGTTCACGCAGCCGGTCGACCACCGCCACTCGGACGGGCGGACGTTCCAGCAGCGGTTCACCCTGCTGCACCGCGACTTCGCCGCGCCGACCGTCGCGTTCACCAGCGGCTACAACGTCTCGCTGTCGCCCAACCGCTCGGAACCGACGCGGATCGTCGACGGGAACCAGCTGTCGATGGAGTACCGGTACTTCACGCCGTCGCGGCCGGGGCCGGAGAACTGGGCGCGCGACCTCACGATCTGGCAGGCCGCGGCCGACGAGCACGACGCCGTGCAGGCGTTCAAGAAGATCTACCCCGGGAAGTGGCTCGCGACGGGCGCCAGCAAGGGCGGGATGACCGCGACGTACTTCCGGCGCTTCTTCCCGGACGACGTCGACGGCACGATCCCCTACGTCGCGCCGAACGACGTGATCGACCCGGTCGACCGGTACAACCGCTTCCTCGCGAACGTCGGCGACCCCGCGTGCCGGGCTTCGCTGAAGGCGTTGCAGCGCGACGCGTTGAAGCGGCGCGACGAGCTGGGCGCGCTGGCGGCGGACGACGCGAAGCGCAAGGGGTACACGTTCACCACGGTCGGCTCGATCGACGAGTCGCTGGAGATCGCGGTGACCGACTCGTACTTCGCGTTCTGGCAGTACCAGTCGTTGTCGGCGTGCGCGTCGATCCCGCGCGCAGGCGCGCCGGCGGCCGACGTGTGGGCGTGGTTCGAGCAGGTCGAGAGCCTGAACACCTACTCCGACCAGGAGCTCGAGGCGTTCGTGCCGTACTACTACCAGGCGGCCGCGCAGCTGGGTTCGCCCGAGGCGTACGACAGCTACCTGCGCGACCTGCTGCGCTACCCGGGCGCCGACGTGCCGCAGACGTTCGTGCCGGCGTCGGTGCGCATCCCGCGGTTCGACTTCCTCGCGATGCCGGACATCGACTTCTGGGTCCGCACGCAGGGCCGGCAGCTGCTGTTCGTCTACGGCTCCGACGACCCGTGGGGCGCGGAACCCTTCGAGCTCGGCTTCGGCTCGAAGGACTCCTACCGCTACTTCGTCCCGGGCGGCAACCACGGTTCGACCATCGCCCAGCTGCCGCCCGCGCAGGCGGCCGAAGCGACGGCGACCATCCGGCGGTGGGCGGGGCTGCCCGCTTCGTCGGCGCGGTCTCTCGCCGCCCCGGCCGCGCCGGCCGCCTTCCCGGACTTCGACGCGAACGCACTCCTGACGGACCGCCCGCGGCTCTAGGTCCTTTGTGGATCTTCGGCGGGCCGGTCGCCGTGATTCCGCGGCTGTGGGGCGCGCACGGTTGCCGCGCCGGGTGACGCCGCGGCGGCGGTGGGAGGCGTAGTCTCGGCTCAGTCTTGCCGGTCCGGTCTGAGGAGGCAGCCATGCCCCGGCCCGTCCACTTCGAGATCCACGCCGGCGACCCCGCGCGGGCCGTCGCGTTCTATACCGCCGTGTTCGGCTGGAAGATCGAGCAGTGGGGTGACATCCCCTACTGGGTCGTCGACACCGGCGACGGCGACGGCATCAACGGCGGCCTCCTCCCCCGCCGCGGCCCGGCCCCCGCCGAGGACGCCCCGGTGCACGGCTTCGTCAACACGATCGCCGTCGGGGACGTCGACGCCACCCTCGACGCCGTCGCCCAAGCCGGCGGCACCCTGGCGCTGCCGAAGAACCCCGTGCCGGGCGTCGGCTGGCTCGCCTACTGCAAGGACACCGAGGGCAACATCTTCGGCGTCCTCCAGCCGGACGAGAACGCCCCCGCCCCGAGCTGATCCGCCCGGTTCGGCCGGCTGCTCCGGGGCGACCGGCGCGCGGCCGGGTCAGGGGCGCCGGACGTGCGGGACTTTCGCGAGCACCGCGTCGTACGAAGCGTCGACCAGTTCGCGGAGTTCGGTCGCGGGCACGGCAGTGCTCACGGCCGCCCCGAGGTCGATGCGGTTCCAGCCGTAGCGGCCCGGGTAGTCCATGACTGCCACCGACTCCGGGTAGCGCCCGCGCAGCTCGGCGGCTCCCTCGCGCGTGCCGCCGCACTTGAGCCCCACCGAACCGGGCCGCTCCAGGCCCAGGAACGCGAACGCCTTCCCCGCGACCTTCGCGACGAGCACGTGCTCGCCGAACGGATAGGTCTCCACCGCCCCGGGCTTGCCGAGGCAGTGGGCGATCACGTCGTCCAACCGCGCCACCGTTCACCTCCGCTCGTGCTTTCAAGCGCACACCCCGCCGTCCACGCGAGTAACCCGGGTCCGGCCGCGCGGCCCCACCTCGTCACTCCCGCAGAGCGGCGAGGCGGGCGGGCGAGCGTCAGCGGATGCCGGCCGCGTCCATGCCGCGCAGTTCCTTCTTGAGGTCGGCCACCTCGTCGCGGAGGCGGGCCGCCAGTTCGAACTGCAGGTCGCGGGCGGCTTGCATCATCTGGTCGGTCATCTGCTGGATGAGGTCGGCCAGCTCGGCGCGTGGCATGGTCGACACGTCCTTGTCGACGAGCATGCCGGAGCTGCGGACGCGGTCGCCCTGTTCCGGCTTCTTGCCGCGGGACGAGTTGCGGCCCGAGCCGCCCACGGCGACGGACTCCGCGGAGTCGTCGGCTTCGCTGTAGACGCGGTCGAGGATGTCGGCGATCTTCTTGCGCAGCGGCTGCGGGTCGACGCCGCGCTCCTCGTTGTACGCGATCTGCTTGGCGCGGCGGCGATCCGTCTCCTCGATGGCGTGCTGCATCGAGTCGGTGATCTTGTCCGCGTACATGTGGACCTCGCCGGACACGTTGCGCGCCGCGCGGCCGATGGTCTGGATCAGCGAGGTGCCGCTGCGCAGGAACCCTTCCTTGTCCGCGTCGAGGATCGCCACCAGCGACACTTCGGGCAGGTCGAGACCCTCGCGCAGCAGGTTGATGCCGACCAGCACGTCGAAGTCGCCCGCCCGCAGCTGCCGCAGCAGCTCTACGCGGCGCAGGGTGTCGACCTCGGAGTGCAGGTACCGCACGCGGATGCCCAGCTCCAGCAGGTAGTCGGTGAGGTCCTCGGCCATCTTCTTGGTGAGCGTGGTGACCAGCACGCGCTCGTCCTTCTCGGCCCGCTCGCGGATCTCGTGCACCAGGTCGTCGATCTGGCCCTCGGTGGGCTTCACGACGACCTTCGGGTCGACCAGGCCGGTCGGGCGGATGACCTGCTCCACGAACTCGCCGCCGGTCTGCCCCATCTCGTACGGGCCCGGGGTCGCCGACAGGTACACCGTCTGCCCGATGCGGTCGGAGAACTCCTCCCACGTGAGCGGCCGGTTGTCGACCGCGCTCGGCAGGCGGAAGCCGTAGTCGACGAGGTTGCGCTTGCGCGACATGTCGCCCTCGAACATGCCGCCGATCTGCGGCACCGTCTGGTGCGATTCGTCGATGACGAGCAGGAAGTCGTCCGGGAAGTAGTCGATCAGCGTCGCCGGCGCGGACCCGGCCGCGCGGCCGTCGATGTGGCGCGAGTAGTTCTCGATGCCGGAACAGAACCCGACCTGGCGCATCATCTCGATGTCGTACGCGGTGCGCATGCGCAGCCGCTGCGCTTCGAGCAGCTTGCCCTGCTTCTCCAGGTCGGCGAGGCGCTCCTCGAGCTCCTCCTCGATGCCCTTGATCGCCTTCTCCATGCGCTCCGGCCCCGCGACGTAGTGCGTGGCCGGGAAGATCCGCACCTCGTCGACCTCGCGCACGATGTCGCCGGTGAGCGGGTGCAGGTAGTACAGCTTGTCGATCTCGTCGCCGAAGAACTCGACGCGGATCGCCAGCTCCTCGTACGCCGGGATGATCTCGACGGTGTCGCCGCGCACGCGGAACGTGCCGCGCGCGAACGCGATGTCGTTGCGCGTGTACTGCACGTCGACCAGCGCCCGCAGCAGCACGTCGCGGTCGACCGTGCCGCCGACCTCCAGCTTCGTGGAGCGGTCGAGGTAGGACTGCGGCGTGCCGAGGCCGTAGATGCAGGACACGCTGGCCACCACGATCACGTCGCGGCGCGAGAGCAGGTTCATCGTGGCCGAGTGGCGCAGCCGCTCGACGTCGTCGTTGATCGACGAGTCCTTCTCGATGTAGGTGTCCGTCTGCGCGATGTACGCCTCGGGCTGGTAGTAGTCGTAGTAGCTGACGAAGTACTCGACAGCGTTGTTCGGGAACAGCTCGCGCAGCTCGTTGGCCAGCTGCGCGGCCAGCGTCTTGTTCGGCGCCATGACCAGCGTGGGCCGCTGCACGCGCTCGATCAGCCACGCGGTGGTGGCCGACTTGCCCGTGCCCGTGGCGCCCAGCAGCACGACGTCCTTCTCGCCCGCCTTGATGCGGCGTTCGAGGTCGTCGATGGCCGTCGGCTGGTCACCGGCGGGCCGGTACTCGCTGACCACTTCGAACCGGCCGCCGGTGCGGGGCACTTCGGAGACGGGCCGGAAGTCGGACTGCGCGAGGACGGGGTGTTCGGTTGCGAAAGCCACGTCCTCCAGAGTAGGCCGACCCCCCGACAGTTTTCAGCCGCGTCCGGGCTGACCTGGGCGGGAGCGGTTCAGCAGCCGTCGCAGCACGCCCCGCACAGGTCGCACGGCGAGCAGTCGACGTGGTTCGCGCGCGCCTTGCCGCTCCACGGCCCCGGGAACGGGTCGCGGCAGCAGAACTGGCAGCTGCAGCACATGTACGTCGCGACGGCGCAGCCGGTGAAGAACCCGCGCGGGCGAGACGGCACGGCGAACTTCGGCGACCAGCACCCGCCGCCGTCGCCGTCCTCCGGGCCGTCGCCGGGCCGGCGCTTCTTCTTCGGCGGCTTCGGCGGCGGGGGCGGTGCGGGCGGTGAGCCCGGCGGCGGTCCACCCGGCAGCTGCCCGGACCCCGGCGGCAGCCCGGGCGGCACCGGTCCCGGCCCGAGCCAGCCCGGCGGCGGCTCCTGCCGGTGCCCGAACGCCCGCGTGACCGCCTGCCGCAACTCGTGCACCAGCAGCGCGTGGACCAGCGCGGGTTCGGCGAACTGCGCCTCGCGCAGCGCGAGTTCGACCCCGAGCACGGCGTCGCCGGCCAGCCGCCGCGCCTCGGCCGGCCCGGTCCCGGTGACCGTCAGCGGGTTCCACGCTCCGGCGGCGTCGTCGGCGGCCTGGTCCTCCACCGCGTCGAGCAGGTGCGCCGCCCGCCCGAACAACCGCCCGGCCTCCGCGAGCGGTGCGACGTTGCCGGGGCGGCCCGCCAGCACGGCCGTCTGCGCGAACGCCGCCGACGCCGCCAGCTCGGCCGGCTCGGTCACCACCAGCACGGAATCTTCGCGCCCGGCCGCCTGTTCCAGCGCGCCCTGCCGCGCGACCGCGTCCACCAGCACCGCGGTGTCGAAACCGACGCGCGCACCCGTCCGGGCGCCTTGCTGTGCCCAGCGCGCCGCGACGCGCCGGGCGGCCGAGGCGACGGGCTTCCGGCCGAACGCGCCGTCGCTGTCGGCCACGTGGTCGGTGACCTTCGCCGAAGCGAGCACCAGCGACACCGCCGCCGCGAGCTGAGCGCCTTCACCACGCGCCACCGACGCCGAACGCAACCCGCGCAACGCGCACGGACCCGCGGCCCGGCGCCGCCCAGGAGCCGGGGCCTGCGCCTCCACGAGCGCGGACACGACCAGCCCGTCGTAGTTCGTGACGGCCCGCGCGAGCTGCCCGTGCTCGTCGCGCAGCGCCAGGCACAGCCCGCACAGGTGCGCCAGCCAATCGGTGTGCAGCCGCGCGGACAGCCGGTGCCGGCACGGCCGGATGATCCCGAACATCGTTCCCCCCAGTACGGCTCGATCCCGGCGAACCGTAACGGGCAGTGCCGGCGCACGGGCGGCACGTGCCCAACCCGTGACCATTTCGGGCAACCGGGTGGATTTCACCGACACGGACCGCGAACGCCCTCCCCCGCCGCGGAGCGCCGGGCAGGATGGGCGGATGACCGACGTGCACCCGCCGAAGGTGGAGAGCTTCGACCCGGCCGCCGGCGTCAACGTGGACAACAAGGGCGTCGTGCGGCAGGTGGAGGAGTTCCGCCAGGAGCCGTTCGGCCTCTACCTCGCGCGGCCGACGCCCGGGCGCGAGCAGTTCCACTACCTCGAATCCTGGCTGCTGCCGGACCTCGGCCTGCGCATCACCGACTTCTGGTTCACCCCCGGCCACGAACGCGACCAGGACTTCTACCTCGACGTGGTCCGCGTGCGCCGCGAAGGCCCCCGCTGGTTCGCCACCGACCTCTACGTCGACCTCGTGCTCAAGGACAAGTCCTCCGTGCGCGTGATCGACATCGACGAGCTGCTGGCCGCTGTCGCGGCCGGGTTGCTGCCCGCCACCGAAGGCAAGTACGCGCTGGAAACCGCCTACGCCACCGTGGACGGCCTGTCCTCGAACGGCTACGACCTCGGTGCCTGGCTGTCCACAAAGGACATCGCCGTGACCTGGCGCCGCCACTAGCCATCCACCGATCGGTGGATGGCCGCCGCCTCGTGGTGGATGGCGGGTGTGGCCGTTCCGGCGATCCGCCGGACCCCCTGCGCGCGGGACTCTCGTTCACGACCGGAACGTGGTGAACGAGAGGGGACGGCGGACATGCCGGTGATCGAGGTCCAGCACCTCCACAAGGCCTACGGCGGGAAAGTGGCGGTGGACGACGTGTCGTTCACCGTCGAGCGGGGGGAGATCTTCGGGATCCTCGGCCCGAACGGCGCGGGCAAGACGACGACGGTCGAATGCCTCGAGGGCCTGCGGGCGCCCGACGGCGGCACGTGCACGGTGCTCGGGCTCGACTCGCGCCGCGACCGCGCCGAGCTGCGCCAGCGGGTGGGCGTGCAGCTGCAGGAGAGCCGGCTGCCCGACCGGCTGCGCGTGGCCGAGGCGCTGGAGCTGTACTCGTCCTTCTACCGCGAGCCCGCGGACCCCGGGCGGCTGCTCGGCCTGCTGGGGCTGACAGACCAGCGCTCGACCCAGTACAGGAAGCTTTCGGGTGGCCAGCAGCAGCGCCTGTCGATCGCGCTCGCGCTCGTCGGCAGCCCCGAGATCGCGGTGCTCGACGAGCTGACCACGGGCCTGGACCCGCAGGCCCGCCGCGACACCTGGGACCTCGTCGAGGCCGTGCGCGCGGAGGGCGTGACGGTCGTGCTGGTCACGCACTTCATGGAGGAAGCCGAGCGCCTCTGCGACCGGATCGCCGTGATCGACGCGGGCCGCGTCGCGGCCATCGACACCCCCGCCGGCCTGGTCCGCAGGGTCGGCGACGAGCAGCGCATCCGGTTCCGCCCGTCGGCGCCGGTCGACGTCGGCGAGCTCTCGGGGCTGCCCGACGTGTTCAAGGTCGAGCGCCACGGCGCGCAGCTCGTGGTCACGGGCCGCGGCGCCGCGCTGCAGACCGTCACGTCGTTCCTCGCCCGCCGCCAGGTCATCGCCGGGGACCTGCGCGTGGACCAAGCCAGCCTCGACGACGCGTTCGTCGCGCTGACCGGCAAGAAGATGGACTGAGGGGGCAAGGAAAATGCTGGGGAAGATGACCGCCGTCGAGGCGAAGCTGTTCCTGCGCGACCCGGGTGCGCCCATCACGGCGCTCGGCATCCCGCTCGCGCTCGTGCTCGTGTTCGGCCTCATGCCGGGCACGAACAAGCCGAGCGCCGAGCTCGGCGGGCACGCCGCGCTGCCCACGCTGATCGCGCCGATGGCCGTGGCGATCCTGATCGGGATGCTCGCCGTGATGCTGTTCCCGGCCGCCGTGGCCACCTACCGCGAGAAGGGTGTGCTCAAACGCCTGTCGGCGAGCCCGGTGCCGCCGGGCCGGCTGCTGGCCACGCAGCTGCTCGTGAACCTGGCCGCCGCCGCGGTCGCGATCCTGCTCGTCGTGGGGGTGGGCAGGATCGCGCTCGGCATGGCGCTGCCGGCGAACCTCGGCTGGTTCGCGGCCGTGGTGCTGCTCGGCGCGCTCGCGCTGTTCTCGGTCGGCGCGCTGATCGCGGCACTGGCGCCGACCAACCGCGCGGCCAGCGGCATCGGCGCCGCCGCGTTCTTCCCGATGCTCGCGCTCGGCGGGGTCTGGGTGCCGAAGGAGCAGCTGCCGCCGGTGCTGCAGCACGTGGCCGACGTCCTGCCGCTCGGCGCGACCATCAACGGCCTGCGCGAGGCAGCCGCCGGCCACGCGCCGGAGCTGCTGCAGGTCGGCTCTCTCGCCGCGTTCGCCCTGGTCTGCTCGGTCGTGGCGGCCCGGGCCTTCCGGTGGGAGTGACCGTGAGCGTGACGACCCGGGCGGCCGCCCCGCGCACGGCCGGCCCGTTCGCCCTCGTGCCGGTGGGCTCGATCGCCGCGCTGCTCGGCGTGGCGCTGCTGCTGACCGCGAACCGCTACGGCTACATGGGCGACGAGCTGTACTTCCTCGCCGCCGGAGGGCACCTGTCGTGGGGGTACGTCGACCAGCCGCCGGTGTTGCCGCTGCTGGCCCGCCTGATGGACTGGCTCGCGCCCGGATCCGTGTTCGCGGTGCGGATCCCGGCGATCCTGGCCACGGTCGCCGCGGTCGTGCTCGCGGCGCTCATCGCCCGCGAGTTCGGCGGCCGGGCGAAAGCCCAGGTGCTCACCGCGGCGACGTCCGCGGTGGCGACGCAGGTCGTCGCCGGCGGCCACTACCTGGCGACCTCGACGTTGGATCCGGTCCTGTGGGCCGGCGTGATCTGGCTGCTCGCCCGCTGGATCCGCACCCGCCGCGACGGCCTGCTGCTGTGGGCCGGCGTGGTCACCGCCGTGGCGTTGTACGTGAAATTCCTGATCGGCGGCTTCTGGCTGGTCGCCGGCGTCGCGTTGCTCGTCTTCGGACCGCGCGAGCTGCTGCGCCGCCCGAAGCTGTGGCTCGGCGCGGCCATCGCGGTCGCCGCCCTCGTGCCGACGCTGATCTGGCAGGCCGCGCACGGCTGGCCCCAGCTCGGGATGGGCGCGGCGATCGCGGCGGAGGTCGACCAGACGTGGGGCGGGCGGCTCCTGTGGCTGCCGTCCGCGCTGATCGTGGCCGGGCTCCCCGTCGGTGTGGTGCTGCTGTGCTACGGCCTCTGGCGCCTGCTGCGCGCGGAACACCTGCGCCCGTACCGCTTCCTGGCGTGGGCGACGCTCGGACTCGCGGTCGTGTTCGTCGCGGTCGACGGCCGGTCGTACTACATCGCCGGGATGTTCGCCCCGTGCTGGGCCGCCGCCGCGGTCGAGCTGGAGGGCGGGCGAGCCGCGCGGTGGTGGCGCTGGCTCGCGACCTGGCCCGTTTACGCGCTGGCGGCGGTGCTGGTCCTGCCCGTGTCCCTGCCGGTGTGGCCGCAGTCGTGGCTCGCCGAGCACCCGGGGCTGCCCTCGCCGTCGTTCGCGTTCGCCGAGATCGGCTGGCCCGAGGCCGCGCGGTCGGTGGCCGGGACGTTCGCGAAGCTGCCCGATCCGGCGCACACCGCGCTCGTCGGCGAGTCCTACTGGTCCGCGAGCGCGCTCGACCACTACGGCCGCCCGCTCGGGCTGCCCGAGCCGGCGAGCCCGAACCGCGGGTACGCGACGCTGGTCGTGCCGCCGGATTCCGACACCGACGCGCTGTGGGTCGGCGAGGATCCGCGCCCGCTGCTCGGCCACTTCGCCGACCTCCGGCCGGTCGGGCGGGTGGACACCGCGGGGGCGCTGCCCAGCGTCGCGAACGGGACCCCGCTGTGGCTCGCGAGCGGCCGCCTGCAGCCGTGGGCGCAGCTCTGGCCGACGCTGGTGAACACGCACAACTGAGCCGGTGTGCCCGGCGCCACACCCGACCTGGTGGCGCCCGGGCCGGCCCGTAGGGTGCCGCGGAGCGGGCCCGAACAGCGGACAGGGAGCACGATGGAAGCCGTGACCACGGCCGGACCAGCGACCAGCCGGCACGGCGCTGCCGGGGCCGTCGCGGAGTTCGCCCGGCGGCCCGTGGCGCTGCTCGCGGCCGGCACCGCGGCGGTGCTGCTGGCCACGGCCGGCCGCTACGGCTACTTCGGCGACGAGCTCTACTTCCTCGCCGCGGGCAAGCACCTGGCCTGGGGTTACGCCGACCAGCCGCCGGTACTGCCGCTGCTGGCCCGCCTCGCGGACACGATCGCCCCCGGTTCACTCGTCGCGTTCCGGGTCCCGGCGATCCTCGCGACGGCCGCCGCGGTCGTGGTGACCGCGTTGATCGCCCGCGAACTCGGCGGCGGCCGCAAGGCGCAGACGCGCGCGGCCGCCGCGTACGCGATCTGCGGGCAGTTCGTGGGCAGCGGCCACTACCTCGCGACGTCGACGATCGACCCCCTGTTCTGGACGCTCGTGCTGTGGCTGCTCGTGCGGTGGCTGCGCACGCGCGACGACAACCTGCTGCTGTGGCTCGGCGTCGTGACGGCCGTCGGGCTCAACGTCAAGTTCCTCATCGGCGCGTTCTGGGCGATCACCGCGGTCACCGCGCTCGTCTTCGGCCCGCGCGAACTGCTGCGCCGGCCGAAGCTGTGGGCGGGTGCGGGGATCGCGGCGCTCGCGTGCGTGCCGACGCTCGGGTGGCAGTCGTTCAACGGCTGGCCGCAGCTGGGCATGGGCGACGCGGTGGCGCGCGAGGTCACCGAAGCCGGTGGCCGCGCGGGGTTCCTGCCGGCCCTGCTCGCGGGCGCGGGTCTCGTGATCGGCGCGCTCGGGGTGCTCTACGGCCTCGGCGTGCTGCTGGGTGCTCCGGGGTTGCGGCCGTACCGGTTCCTGGGCTGGACGACGATCGGTGTCGTCGCGCTGTTCCTCGTGGCCAACGGCCGGTTCTACTACGCCGCCGGGATGTTCCCGATCCTGTGGGCCGCCGCGGCCGTGCACCTGGAGGGCCGGCGGCTCGCGCTGTGGTGGCGGTGGGTGCCGACGTGGCCGGTGTTCGTCCTGTCGGCGCTCTACAGCCTGCCGTACGCGCTGCCGGTGTGGCCGGTGCAGTGGCTGGTGGAACATCCCGAAGCGCCGCATCCGGCGTACGCCACCGAAGAGGTCGGCTGGCCGGACCTCGCCGAGTCCGTCGCCGGGGTCTACCGGCTGCTGCCGCCCGAGGAACGCTCGCACACCGCGCTCATCACGGCCGGCTACTGGGCCGGGGGCGCGCTCGACCGCTACGGCCCGGAGTTCGGCCTGCCGGAGGCCTACAGCGGCAGCCGCGGGCTCTGGTACTTCGGGCGGCCCGCCGATTCCGCCGACGCGGTGCTCTTCGTGGGTGCGGATCCGGCGAACCTGGCGCCGCACTTCCGTTCCGCGCGGATCATCGGCAGGGTGGAGAACCACCTGGGTGTGCCCAACGCGAGCGAGCACCTGCCGATCTGGCTGCTCACCGGCCGCACCGAAACCTGGTCGGTGCTCTGGCCGCAGCAGAAGGACCTGAAGGCATGAGACTCGGCGCCCCGCGGGACGTGAAGGTCGACTGGCGGGGCTCGCTGCTGCCGCCCGTGGCGAAGCGCCACGCCGATCCGCCCCCGCGGTGGCACTGGTGGTTCTCACGCGCGGAGACGACGGTCCCGTTCGTGCTGCTGGCCGTGCCGACGCTGCTGAGCGCGCTGCGCGGGGACCAGACGCCCGCGCACCGGCTCACCACCCTCGTCCTCGCGGCGGGCGCCGCGGTGTGGCTCGTGCTGACCACCCTCGTGCCGAGCGCGCGGGTGCGCGAGCACGGCGCGTTCGCCGCGCTCGCCTTCGCCGGCATCGTGAGCTTCGGCTCGGTGCTCGAGGCCAGGGAGACCTACTTCCTGATCTTCATGGTGCACGGGTTCTTCGCGGCCATGCGGATGCGGCCGATGGCGGCGGCGATCGTCGGCGTGGCCATCACGTCGCTGCTGATCAACACCGTCGCGAACGGCGGGCCGATCCACGCGCTCGCCACGGCCCCGGCGATCTGGGTGACGCTCGTGGTCGTGCAGACCGCCGGGATCGGTGGCGGCGGCGCGGTGTTCGCGGCCGTGGGGCGCCAGAGCGCCGAACGCAAGCGCATGCTCGACCAGCTCGCCGCCGCGGAGGCCGAAAACCGCGGCCTGCAGCGGCAGCTGCTCACCCAGGCGCGGGAAGCCGGGGTGCTCGACGAGCGCCAGCGGCTGAGCCAGGAGATCCACGACACGCTCGCGCAGGGCTTCACCGGCATCATCACGCAGCTCGAAGCGGCGGCGCAGGCCCAGGACGACCCGGCCGAGTGGCGGCGGCACGTCGACACCGCGACCGCGCTCGCGCGCGAGAACCTCACGGCGGCGCGGCGGTCCGTCCACGCGTTGCGCCCGGAACCGCTCGAAGCCGCGACGCTGCCCGACGCGCTCGCCGAGGTCGCGCGGCTGTGGAGCGAACGCACCGGCGTCCCGGCCGCGTTCTCGGCCACGGGCACGCCCGTGCCCCTGCACCCCGAGCTCGAGGCGACGCTGCTGCGGATCACGCAGGAAGCACTGTCCAATGTGGCCAAACACGCGCGGGCCGGGCGGGCCGGGCTCACGTTGTCGTACATGGGCGACGAGGTCACGCTCGACGTGCGCGACGACGGCGTCGGGTTCGACCCCGAGAACCCGCCGCCGAGCGAAGGCGGGTTCGGGCTGCCCGGCATGCGCAGCCGCGTGCAGCGGCTCGCGGGCACGCTGCACGTGGAGTCGGAACCCGGTGGCGGCACGGCGATCTCGGTGAACCTGCCCGCCGTGCCGGCTGCGACACTGGCCGGGATCGAGAACGAGGGGGCGTCCGCATGACCGTCACGCTGCTCATCGCCGACGACCACCCCATCGTCCGCGACGGCCTGCGCGGCATCTTCACCGGCGAACACGGCTTCGACGTGCTCGGCGAAGCCGCGAACGGCGCCGAGGCGGTCACCCTCGCCGAGTCGCTCAAACCCGACGTGGTGCTGATGGACCTGCGCATGCCGGGCTCCGACGGCGTCAGCGCCATCACCGAGCTCGCGCGCCTCGGCAACCCGGCCCGCGTGCTGGTGCTGACGACGTACGACACCGACTCCGACGTGCTTCCCGCGATCGAAGCCGGCGCCACCGGGTACCTGCTCAAGGACGCGCCGCGCGAAGAGCTGTTCCGCGCCGTACGGGCGGCGTCGCGTGGCGAGGCGGTGCTCTCCCCCGCCGTCGCGAGCCGGCTCATGGGGCAGGTGCGCGCGCCGGCGAAGGAACCGTTGTCGCAACGGGAGATCGAGGTGCTCACGCTAGTCGCGCGCGGCTCCACGAACAAGGACGCGGCGAAGAAGCTCTTCATCAGCGAGGCGACGGTGAAGACGCACCTGATCCACGCGTACGCGAAGCTCGGCGTGAAGGACCGCGCCGCCGCCGTAGCCGTGGCGTTCGAACGGGGACTGCTCGGTTCGTGACGGCTGTGATTGGCTGAGCGGCATGTTCCCCGAGACGCCTGCCGCCGCGGCGGCGCTGACCGTGGCCACACGCTATTGCTCGCCGGCGCTGCTCAACCACTCCGTCCGCGCGTACCTGTGGGGCACTCACTACGCCGCCGCCCACGGCATCGGGTTCGACGACGAGCTGTACTACGTGGCGGCCCTGCTGCACGACCTCGGGCTGACGCGCGAGTTCGACAACCACCGCCTGGCGTTCGAGGACGCGAGCGGCCACCTGGCGTGGGTCTTCGGCGTCGCGGCGGGCTGGCCCGCGGAACGGGCCGCGCGCGCCGAGGAGATCATCGTCCTGCACATGCGTCCCGACGTCGCGGCCGCCGCGGACGCCGAATCCCACCTGCTCCAGGTCGCCACGAGCTGGGACGTCTCCGGGCACCGGCCGGAGGAGTTCCCGGCCGAAACCCGGGCCGAGGTGCTGGCCCGCTACCCGCGCCTCGACTTCGGCGCGCAATTCCTGACGTGCTTCGAAGACCAGGCGGCTCGCAAACCGGACAGCGCGGCGGGACAGGCGGTGGCGAGCGGGATCGGGACGAGGCTCGCCGCCAACCCGCTCGGCTGAGCCGGCCCCGCACTCACCACAGCACCGCCCCGCGAGCCGCCACCCGGTCGGCCGCCGCGGCCACGAACTCCTTGGCCGGCAACGGATCCAGGTGCCGGCCGTCGCGCAGCCGGGGAGCGACGAGGTCCGACCCGGCTTCCCGCTCGCCGACGACGAGCTGGTACGGCACGAACCGCGCGTGGCGGATGCGCGCGCCGAGGCTGCCGTCCGCCGCCAGTTCGGCCCGCAACCCGGCTTCGGCACACCAGCGCAGCACGGCTTCGGCCGCCGGCAGTTCGGCGCCGGAGACCGGCAGCACCGCGACCTGCACCGGCGCGAGCCACGGCGGGAGCACACCGCCGTGCTCCTCGAGCAGCTGCGCCATCGCGCGTTCGACACTGCCGAGCAGGCTGCGGTGCACCAGCACCGGGCGGTGCCGGGCGCCGTCGGCGCCGACGTAGCGGAGGTCGAACCGCTCGGGCTGGTGGAAGTCGACCTGGACGGTGGACAGGCTCACCGAGCGCCCCGCGCTGTCGGCGACCTGGACGTCGATCTTCGGCCCGTAGAACGCTGCTTCGCCGGGCGCCACGTCGTAGTCGAACCCGTCGAGCGCCTCGACGAGCATTGCCTGCGCGAGGGCCCAGTGGTCGGCGGAGCCGGCGTAGTCGCCTTCGCCGGCCAGGGACAACCGGTAGCGCGCGGGCCGCAGGCCGAGGTCGGCGTGGACCCGGCGGATCAGCTCGAGCGCCGCCCGGACCTCGGCCGCGACCTGGTCGAGCCGGCAGAAAACGTGGGCGTCGTTGAGCTGGATCGCGCGCACGCGGCTCAGCCCGCCGAGCACACCTGACAGCTCGGCGCGGTACATCCCGCCCAGCTCGGCGATCCGCAGCGGCAGCTCGCGGTAGCTGTGCCCGCGGGAGCGGTAGATCAGCGCGTGGTGCGGGCAGAGGCTCGGCCGCAGCACGAACTGCTCGCCGCCGACGTCCATGGGCGGGAACATGTCGTCGCGGTAGTGGGCCCAGTGACCGGAGATCTCGTACAGCTCGCGTTTGCCGAGCACCGGTGAGCACACGTGCCGGTAGCCCGCGCGCCGCTCGACGGCGCGCACGTACTCCTCCAGCTCGTGGCGCACGACGGCGCCGTCGGGCAGCAGGTACGGCAGACCGGCACCCATCAGCGGGTCGCTGCCGAACAAGCCGAGTTCACGGCCGATCCTGCGGTGGTCGGGCACGGGTTCCTCCTCGGGACGGCGAGGCGGCGGCCCGGGAAACCCCGTCGTACGACGAAGCCCCGGGGTGGCCACCCCGGGGCTCTTCCGCTCAGTTCTCAGCGCGCCGGGACGGTGTCCGGCGTCGTCGTGCCGAGTGAGCGCTGCATGCCCGTGACGGTAACAGCGGGCACCGCAGACGGGCACGTGGTTTTACGGCCGCCAGGACGTGTCCGCGGCCCAGGCCTCCGCGCGCTTGAACGCGGCGTTGACCCAGCTCTGCTTGGCGTCGGCGTACTCCGCGACGGTCCCGTCGGCCTCGTGTTCGCGTGCCAGCTCCGTCTTCACCGCCGCGTACGCGTCGCGCTCGGCCGGGTGCGCGCGGATCCAGTCGCGGAACAGCAACGCGAGCCGCCACGCCGGCGTTTCGGTGGAGCGGACGTGCAGGTTCACCGCGCGCTTCGGGTCCGCGCCGACGTGGAAGCGCTTGGGCCACGGGGTGGCGGAGCCGTCCTGCGGATCGTCCCACCAGTCGCCGTCCAGGCGCGGGAACCCGGCGTCCGCGAGGGCTTCGGACAGCGCGTCGGCGTCGGCGAGCGTGGCAACGGTGAGCTGCAGGTCGAGGATGTCCTTGGCGGGCAGCCCGGGCACGGACGTCGAACCGATGTGATCGGCGCGCACCAGCCGCTCCCCCGCGACCTGCCGCACCCGCGCCAGGCGGCGTTCGGCCTGCAGCGGCCAGCTCCCGTCGTACGGCGCGATCACCGGCGACATCGGCGGGCGCGGTTTGCGCAGCCGCAGGTTCGCCTCGTACGGCACGAGCCGGTCGGCCCAGAGCGCGTCGACCTCGGCGAGCACGGCGTCCTGCGCGCCGCCGTTGTCGAGCCAGACGTCGGCGACCGCGCGGCGCTGCTCTTCGCTGGCCTGCGCGCGGATCCGCGAGCGCGCGTCGGCCTCCGCCATGCCGCGCACCTCGACGAGCCGCCGCACGCGCACCTCCACGGGCGCGTCGACGATCACCACGAGGTGGTAGGCGGGGGCGAGGTTGCCTTCGACGAGCAGCGGGATGTCGTGCACGATCACCGCGTCGTCGGCCGCCTCGGCCATCAGCTCGGCGGTGCGCTTGCCCACGAGCGGGTGGACGATCCCGTTGAGGCGCTTGCGCGACTCCTCGTCCGCGAACGCCTTCGCGGCGAGCTCCGGCCGGTCCAGCGAGCCGTCGGGCGCCAGCACGTCCTCACCGAACGCCTCGACGATCGCCGCCAGCCCCGGCGTGCCCGGCTCCACGACCTCACGCGCGATCCGGTCGGAGTCCACGAGCACGGCCCCGTGCTCGGCGAACCGGCTCGCCACCGTCGATTTCCCCGCGCCGATCCCGCCCGTCAAGCCCACTCGCAGCATGGGGCCACCCTAACCAGACCTCGCCGCCACCCGATCAGGGGACGTCACAGCCCTGCACGTGCACTCGCACGAGTACGCGCACACCCACCGTCGAAACGTCAAGGACTTTTCCCACTGATCCGGGTGACACGCCGTCCCGGCTACGCCGAATTGCCGAGTCGAGTGCGTACCGTGCGCGGCGGAAGGGTCGCCCACACGGAGGAACCATGGCGGAAAAGCACGTCGGTAAGCACCGGCTCGGAACGCCGGGCCTGGTGCACTGCGTTGCCTTCCGCCAGGTGGCGGACGCCCTCGCCGAATACCGGCGCACGTGGCTCAGCGCCCTGCTCGTACCCGCCCAGCACAGCTTCGCCGGCCTGCGCCGCCGCGCTCGCGCCGCGGCCCTCGAACGCATCTGGGTGCCGGCGGTGTCGGCTTCCTGAGGTTGCCGTCCTGGGCTGTGACCTCACTCCGGCGCGGAGCGGGCCCGCACCTCACGGCGGGCGACGCCGGCTAGCGACCCGCGCCGGCCAGTGCCGGGGCACTCGTGCGGAAGCGGGCGCGGTAGGCGCTCGGTGGGATGCCGATTTCGCGCGCGAAGACCCGTCGCAGCGTTTCCGCGGAGCCGAAACCCGTGCGGCGGGCGACCACGTCGAGCGGGTCCGAACCACTCTCCAGCAGCTGCCGGGCGGCTTCGAGGCGGGTGCTTTCGACGAAGCGCGCCACCGAGGTGCCGAGCTGTTCGCGGAACAGCCGCGTGAGGTGCCGGACGCTGACCCCCGCGTCGTCGGCCAGGAGGGAGAGGCTGTGGTCCGCAGCCGGATCGGCGGTGATGCGGTCCATGAGCCGGCGCAGCAGGTCGTTGCGCGACGGCTGCGCCGCGAGCCGCACGCTGAACTGCGACTGGCCGCCGGGGCGTTGCAGGAACACCACGAGGTGCTTGGCGACGAGCCGCGCGGCGGCAGAGCCGAGGTCCTCTTCGACGAGAGCCAGCGACAGGTCGATGCCCGAGGTGACGCCGGCCGAGGAGATCACCGAGCCGTCGCGCACGAAGATCGCTTCGCAGTCGACTTCGACCCCCGGGTAGCGGCGGGCGAGCTGGTCGGCGAGTTCCCAGTGCGTGGCCGCGCGGCGGCCCTCCAGCAGGCCCGCCGCCGCGAGGGTGAAGGCGCCCGCGCAGACCGACGCCGTGCGGCGGGCCTGGTGCGACAGGCGGCGGACCTGGGCGAGCAGGTGCTCGTCGGTCACCGTGCGCTGCCAGTCCGGGCCGCCGGGCACGATGAGCGTGCCGCCCTCGACGTCGACCTCTTCGAGTGCGACGTCGGCGCCGAGGCGGGTGCCGGTGGTGGTCCGGACGTCGGTGCCGCCGGGCGACGCGGTCAGCAGCTCGTAGCTCGCGCCGTGCTCGTTGGCCATGCCGAAGACCTCGAGCGGCCCGGTGACGTCGAGCAGCCGCACCGAGTCGTAGACCACGACCACGACCCGCTCGGACCGCACACCCTGACCCATCCGAAAGCTCCTTCAGACCAGTTTCGTCTGCACGTCGATCTGGTGCTCCAGCGTACGGTGCACCGGGCACTTGTCCGCGATCTCGAGCAGCTTCGCGCGCTGCTCGTCGTCGAGGTCACCCTCGAGTTCGATCTCGCGCGTGATGCGGCTGACCATGCCGACCTCGGTGTCGCAGCGCTCGCAGTCGCGGGCGTGGATGCGATCGTGCTTCAGCCGGATGTTCACGTTGGCCAGCGGGATGTTCTTGCGGTCGGCGTACATCCGCAGCGTGATCGCGGTGCACGAACCCAGCGCGCCGAGCAGGAAGTCGTACGGCGTGGGACCGCTGCCGTCACCGCCCACGGAGACGGGCTCGTCGACGGTGAACTCGAACCCGCCCGCGGTGACGTGCTGCGTGTAGCGGCCGGTGCCCGCCTCGCTGACGACGACGGTGCCCGGTTCCGGCTGGGTCATCCGGTTTGCCTCCTGCTCGCTTGCTCGGTGGTCGGTCTACTTGTGCGAACGTCGTTTGTGGACGAAGCCATGCCGAGCCGTGGTGAGGTCCACAAGACGAAGATCCCACAGATCCGGCCGCCTGGCGAAGTTCCCAAGCGCGCCCGAATATCGTATCTTCGGCAGGCGAGACGCGGACCTGTCCTGCGCGGCACGGGCGAAGGGGGTAAGGGACGTGGCCACCCGCCATCTGTCGACGCAGCCGGCCGAGCAGCACAACCGCGGACGGTTCCTCGACGCCGCACTGGCGGTGCTCACCGACCGGGGTGTCGGCGGCCTGACCGTGCGCGGCGTGGCCGAAGCGGCCGGGGCGTCGACCATCACCGTCTACACGCGCTTCGGCGGCCGCACCGGGTTGCTCGACGCGCTGTACGAGCGCGCGTTCGACCTGCTGCGCGAACAGCTCCTCGACGTCCCGCCCGAATCCGACGACGGTGTCGCCGACCTGCTCGAGGTCGCCCTCGCGTACCGCCGCTTCGCGCTCGAGAGCCCCGCGCGCTACGCGATGATGTTCGAGCGGTCGGTCCACGACTACGACCCCGACCCGGCTCTGCGCACAGCCGTCCTGCGGACCACGTTCGCCATGTTCGTCGGCAAGATCCGCCGCATCAGCAGTGACCCGGCCGCCGACGCGCGCCGGTACGGCTACCTGCTGTGGACGTCGATGCACGGGCTCGTCAGCGTCGAGCTCACGATCCGCTCGCAGACCCCGCTCGACGACTGGTTCATCGAACCGACCGACGAGGCCAACGAAGCGGTCTACCGCACGGGTGTGCTGTCGATGATCACCGGCCTCGGCCTCCACAACTGACCCCGGCCGGCGCGGTCTCGACCTCCGCGCGGCACAGCTGGCTGGCCGCAGCGCGAAACCCGCCGCCCCGAAACGAAAAACACCGCGGCCCCGGTCCGAACTGGACCGGGGCCGCGGTGTTCGCTCGACGTTCAGTGCTCAGTGATCAGCACCGGGAGCAGCGGAGCTCACGCACCACCGGAGAGCTTCTCGCGCAGAGCCGCGAGCTGCTCGTCGCTGGCCAGCGTGCCGCCGCTCTTGGCCTCGGCCGGAGCGGAGGTGTAGGTCTGGTCGCCACCCTCGACGCCGGTCGCGGCGTCGGCGGCGGCTTCCGCGTCGGCCTCGGCGGCCTTCTTGACCTGGGCCATGTGGGCCTCGTAGCGCGTGTGGGCCTCGGCGTACTGCCGCTCCCACTCCTCGCGCTGCTTGTCGAAGCCTTCCTGCCACTCCTGGGTGTCCGGGTCGAAGCCTTCGGGGTAGATGTAGTTGCCCTCGGCGTCGTACTCGGCGGCCATGCCGTACTGGGTCGGGTCGAACTCGGTGTCCGGCGTGACGCCCTCGTTGGCCTGCTTCAGCGACAGCGAGATGCGACGGCGCTCGAGGTCGATGTCGATGACCTTGACCATGACGTCGCCGTTGACCTGGACGACCTGCTCCGGGATCTCCACGTGGCGCTCGGCCAGCTCGGAGATGTGCACCAGGCCCTCGATGCCCTCCTCGACGCGCACGAACGCACCGAACGGGACGAGCTTGGTGACCTTGCCCGGCACGATCTGGCCGATCGCGTGGGTGCGGGCGAACTGGCGCCACGGGTCTTCCTGGGTCGCCTTCAGCGACAGCGAGACGCGCTCGCGGTCCATGTCGACGTCCAGGACCTCGACCGTGACCTCCTGGCCGACCTCGACGACCTCGGACGGGTGGTCGATGTGCTTCCAGGACAGCTCGGACACGTGCACGAGGCCGTCGACGCCACCCAGGTCCACGAAGGCACCGAAGTTGACGATGGACGAGACCACGCCCTTGCGGACCTGGCCCTTGGCGAGGTTGTTGAGGAACTCGCTGCGGACCTCGGACTGCGTCTGCTCGAGGTAGGCGCGGCGGGACAGGACCACGTTGTTGCGGTTCTTGTCCAGCTCGATGATCTTCGCCTCGAGCTCGCGGCCGACGTACGGCTGCAGGTCGCGCACGCGGCGCATCTCGACGAGCGAGGCGGGCAGGAAGCCGCGGAGGCCGATGTCGAGGATGAGGCCACCCTTGACGACCTCGATGACGGTGCCCTTGACGGGCTCGTCCTTCTCCTTGAGCTCTTCGATCGTGCCCCACGCGCGCTCGTACTGGGCGCGCTTCTTGGACAGGATCAGGCGGCCTTCCTTGTCCTCCTTCTGGAGAACGAGGGCTTCGACCTCATCGCCCACGGAGACAACCTCAGCCGGGTCGACATCGTGCTTGATGCTCAGCTCACGCGAGGGGATGACACCCTCGGTCTTGTACCCGATGTCGAGCAGGACCTCGTCGCGGTCGACCTTGACGATCGTGCCTTCGACGATGTCGCCATCGTTGAAGTACTTGATCGTCTTGTCGATCGCCGCGAGGAAGTCTTCCTCCGACCCGATATCGTTGATGGCGACCTGCTGCGGGCCGGCGGGGGCGGTCGGGGCGGTGGCGGTGTCGGTGGTCATTAGGCGGGTTGCTCCGGTGGATGGGATCGTAGGTGTGCAGTTGGCGACGCGGCAGGCTGCAAGACGAGACATGCGACGAACCCCACGAACCAACGTCGGGCAAACGTCCACCAGGGAACGACCGCGGCACGACCCGCAAACGGTGCGCGGCCCCGGCAGTGACGACCCGGGCAGCGCGAACCCACTGCGCTAACAGTCATCGTACGCGGGCTCCGGTAGGGCACACAATCAGGGTCCCCACGGCCCCCGGTACCCTTCTCGCAACGTTTCCACCGGTGCCCGCATTCCCGGGAGGCCCCGCATGTCCCAGCCCTCGGCCGCGCCCGAGGCGGACCGCCACGCGCGCGCCGAGCAGCGGCTCGGCACGTCCGGCGTCGCGTACCGCGCGGTAGGCGGCGAAGAAGCGGCGGCCGCCAACCTCGCGTGGTGGGACGCCGACGCCGACGACTACCAGGCCACCCACGGCGATTTCCTCGGCGACGCCGACTTCGTCTGGTGCCCGGAGGGCGTGCGGGAGGCCGACGCGCACCTGCTCGGCGACGTCCGCGGGCGGCGCGTGCTCGAGGTCGGCTGCGGCCAGGCGGCGTGCTCGCGCTGGCTCACCGCGGCCGGCGCCGACGCCGTCGCGACCGACCTTTCGGGCGGGATGCTGCGCCACGCGCGCGAGGGCAACGAGCGCACCGGTGTCGCCGTACCGCTCGTGCAGGCCAACGCCGAGCACCTGCCGTTCGCGCCGGGCAGCTTCGACGCCGCGTGCTCCGCGTTCGGCGCGCTGCCGTTCGTGCCGTCGGTCGCGACGGTGTTCGCCGAGGTGCACCGCGTGCTGCGGCCCGGTTCGCCGTGGGTGTTCTCGGTGACGCACCCGATGCGCTGGATCTTCCCCGACGACCCGGGCCCGCAGGGGCTCACGGTCACGCAGCCGTACTTCGACCGCACGCCCTACGTGGAGGTCGACGACGACGGCACGGCCACCTACGTCGAGTACCACCGCACGGTCGGCGACTACGTGCGCGCGCTCGCCGCGACCGGGTTCGCGCTGGAGGACCTGCTGGAGCCGGAGTGGCCGGAGGGGCACACCCGGACGTGGGGCCAGTGGAGCCCGTTGCGCGGCAAGCTCTTCCCCGGTACGGCGATCTTCCGCACCCGCCGCGCCTGAGCGGCTACGCTGCGGTTTCGTGGCCACGACCGAACCGGCGCGCTTCGCCGCGCTCGACCCGCTGCTGCCGCCGCCCGCGCCGGCCGCCGCCGGCGAGCGCGTGTCCGCGGTGACGACCGGCGGCGTGCGCGTGTCCGGCGTGGTGCAGCGCCACCGGCACGGCCCGGGTGACACTCCCCTGCTGTGGTCGGCCGCGCAGGTGTGGCAGCTCTTCCCCGCCGCGGACACCCCGGGCACCGAGGGCTTCGACCTCCTGCTCGGCGAACTGCGGTCCCTCGTGGACGGTGAGCCGCCCGGTGCCGACTCGGCGTGCGTGGTCAACTGGCCGAGCCGCGACGCCGAGGCGATCCGCGCGTTCCTCGACCACGGGCTCGCCCCGATGTCCGCGCTGGCGGTGCGCACCACGCCGCCATCCCCCGCGGAGCCGGACCGCGACGGCGTCACCGTGCGCCTCGCCGGCCCCGCCGACTTCGACGAGGTGCTGGCGCTCTGCGCGGCGACGTTCGACTACACGGGGCTGGTCGCGCACCGCCGCCGCGAGCAGACCGCCGAACTGCTGGCCCCGGCGCTGCGCCGCGCGCTCGACGAACCGGCCACGTGGCTGGCCGAGGCCGACGGCGAGACCGTGGCGCTCGCGCAGTGCGCCTGGGTGCACTCGGCACCGGACACCGACGCCGCGGAGCTGCTGCCACCGGGACTGTGGGCGTACGTGAACAACGTCGTGACCGCCCCCGGGCACCGCGGCAACGGGGTCGGCCGCGCACTCATGGCCCACGTGCACCGCGAACTGCTGCGCCCGGGTGTGGTCGGCGCGTACCTCTACTACAACCCGATGAACCCGCTCTCGTCGGTGTTCTGGCACCGGCAGGGCTATCGTCCACTGTGGACATCCTGGGAAGCGCACCCGGCGTCCGCGCTGCGCTGACCCGCACAAAGGGCAACCCGGTCGTGTGACGTGCGACCACCCGCCTTGCCCTCCGGTGATCAACTGCGCTAGTTTTTGCACTGACCGGTCAGTTCAAAAGTGCCGGGTTCAACCACGCTGGAGAGTTCGCCGTGCAGGTACGAGCCGACCGGGTGTCCCTGGAGGGGCCCCACGGCACACTGTTGCCACCCACCTCGCTCGCGGTCGAGGACGGCTGCGTGACGCTGGTCCACGGCGAGCCGGGCGTCGGGATCACCGCGCTCGCACTGGCGCTCGCCGGCCGCGTCAAGCCGTCCACCGGCACCGTGACCGCCGACGTGCCCGGCCTGCTGCGCGACCTCGTCGCCGTGGTCGACGCCCCCGGCGTCAGCGAGCCCGACGAGGCGCTCGCCCTGCGCGTGGTCGCGGGCGAGGAACTCGCGCTGGCGCACCGGCCCGCCGGCAAGGAGGACGTGCAGCGCTGGCTCACCGGGCACGACGCCGCACCCTTCGCCGGCACGCGGTTCGAGAACCTGGAGCCCGCGCTGCGGACGCGGCTGCTCGCCGAACTGGCCGCCGAGCGCACCGGCGTGCGCGTGCTCGTGCTCGACACCCCCGACCGGCACACGAGCCACGTCGAGACGTGGACGGCCGTCGCCGAAGACCACGCGAAGCGCGGACTGGCGATCGCGGTGCTGACCGCGACGACGCCGGCCGCCGCCCTGCCCCACCCGCCGGCCCGCATCGGGTCGACCGCGCAACCCGGACCGGTGCGCCTGCTCGCCGGCGTCGAAGAAAGCAGCGCGCTCAGTGCCGAAGGAGACCTGGCATGACCTCCCCCGACAAGCGCGCCGGCGGGCTCAACGCGTTCCGCATCGCGCGCAACGAGCTGCGCCGGCTCTCGGCCGGCACGCTGCCGAAGCTGGCACTCGGTGCGCTCGTGCTGGTGCCGCTGCTCTACGCGTCCTTCTACCTGTACGCGAACTACGACCCCTACGGCCGCCTCGACAAGCTGCCCGCCGCCGTGTTCACCTCCGACGCCGGCGCGAAGGACTCGACGGGGGCGACGCGCAACGTCGGCCGTGAGGTGACCGGCGAACTCGTGAAGTCGGGCACCTTCCAGTGGCACGAAGTGTCCGAAAAGGACGCTCGCGACGGCGTGCGCGACGACAAGTACTCCTTCGCCATCGGGATCCCGCGCGACTTCTCGGCCGCGCTGCTCTCGTCCGGCACCTTCACGCCGCAGCAGGCGACGATCACGCTGACCACCAACGACGCCAACAACTACCTCGCGGGCACGATCGCGAAGCAGGTGGCCGACCAGGTGCGCAAGACGATCGCCGAGAAGGTGGGCGGCGAGGCGGCCGACCGGTTCCTCGTCGGCTTCTCCACGATCTACGGCAAGGTGTCCGACGCGGCCAACGGCGCGAAACAGCTCGCCGACGGCGCCGCGCAGCTGCAGACCGGCCAGCACCAGCTCGCCGACGGCGCGAGTCAGCTGGCCACCGGATCGAGCTCGCTCGCCACCGGCCTCGACACCCTCGAATCGAGCACCGCGCAGCTGCCGAGCCAGACGCAACAGCTCGCGAGCGGCGCGGGCCAGGTCGCCGACGGGAACCAGAAAGTCGCCGACGCGGCCTCGCTCGCGGCGTCCGCCTCGTCGGACCTGCAAGGCCGCCTCGACGGTTACCGCACGCAGCTGAACACCGACCTGCACAACGCGGGGCTGTCCGACAGCCAGGTGAACGACCTGCTCGCGCGGCTCGACCAGCTGCGCTCCCCCGTCGACCAGGCGAACACGAAGATCCAATCGGCCAACGGCGACCTCGCGAAGCTGGCGAGCGGCGCGCGCCAGGTCTCGGACGGCGCGCACCAGCTGGCCGCGGCCGCGCCCCAGCTGTCGAGCGGGATCGCGCAGGCGTCCGACGGCGCCGGCCAGCTGCGCGACGGCGCGGCGAAGCTGAACGACGGCGAGAAGACCGCGGTCACGGGTACCGACCAGCTCGCGAGCGGCGCGGCCCAGCTGCGCGACGGGCTGGCGGCCGGGCTGTCGCAGATCCCCAACCCCGACGACCCGACCCGCACCGCCACGGCGAACACGATCGCCGACCCGGTCGCGGTGACGTCCAACGGCGTCGCGTCCGCCGGGACGTACGGCGCGGGCCTGGCCCCGTTCTTCATCTCGCTGGCGACGTGGATCGGCGCGTTCGTGCTGTTCCTGCTGATCCGGCCGCTGTCGACGCGGGCGCTCACCGCGGGCGCGGCCCCGCTGCGCGTGGCGCTCGGCGGCTGGCTCTCGTCGGCTGTGCTGGGCATCGCGCAGGTGATCGTGCTGTTCGCGGCGGTCACGTGGCTGGTGGGCATCCACATCGCGCACCCGCTGGGCGCGATCGGGTTCGCGGTCCTCGTGTCGCTGGCGTTCACGTCGGTCGTGCACGCGCTCAACGCGTTCTTCGGCGCGGTGGGCAAGTTCCTCGGGCTCGTGCTGCTGGTGCTGCAGCTGGTGAGCGCGGGCGGTACCTTCCCGTGGCAGACGATCCCCGACGCGCTCTACCCGCTGCACGTGGTGCTGCCGATGGGCTACGCGATCGACGGTTTCCGGCACCTGCTCTACAGCGGCGCGTCGCTGCAGATCCTCGGGGACGTCGGGGTGCTGCTGGCCTACCTCGCCGGCGGGATCGTGCTGTCGACCCTCGCCGCCCGCAAGCACCGCGTGTGGTCGGTGTCCGCGCTGAAGCCCGAGCTGAGCCTGTGAGGGAGACGACCAAGCGGAAGCTCTTCGAGGCGACCCTGCGGCTTTCGGCCAGCAGGGGCCTCGTGGGGCTGACGGTGGACGAGATCGCGACCGAGGCGGGCGTCGCCAAGGGCACGGTGTACTACAACTTCGGGTCCAAGGACGGGCTGGTCGACAGCCTGCTGCGCTTCGGCGTCGACCTGCTCGCCGGGCGCCTGCGCGCGGCCGTGACCGACGACGACCCGCTCGCCGTGATCGAGGCGCAGGTCGACACGACGCTCGAGTTCATCGCCGAGTACCCGGGGTTCTCGCAGATCGTGGTGAGCGAGCTGTGGCGCACACCGGGCCGGTGGCACGACACGCTGGCGCTGCTGCGCGAGGAGATCATCTCGATCGTGAAGGGCCAGCTGCACCGGCTGGCCGAGGCGGGCCGCCTGCCCGACGGCGTCGCCATCGAGACCGCTGCGGCCGGCCTGTTCGGCACGATGCTGGTCGTCGCGCTCGACTGGCAGGTCTTCCAGCCCACCCGCTCGCGGGCCGAAGTGCGTGATTCGGTGATGGTGCTGATCCGGGGCCTCGGCCGCGGCTGAGGCGACCGAGCCCCCGTTCCCGCGCTGCGGTCAGCCGCAGTTGGCGCAGCAGCCGCAGCCCTTGCCGGTGCACGCCGAGCAGCAGCCGTGGCGCATGACGAACTTGAAGAGCCGCTTGATCATCTCTCGGTCCTCCGCTATCGATCGACACCTGCCCTGTCACGCTAAGTGAGGCGGCGGTGACGCGGGTACCGCTGAGTGGGCGGGTGACCCGGGTGAATCACCGTCGACGGCCCACCACGGCCACAGCGCCGTACGCCCGTTCCGCTGCGGGGGACCCGCTAGGCTCGCTCGCATGAAACTCCACGTCGGCTGCGCGATGTGGACGCACGGCCCTTGGCAGGGGCGCTACCTGCCGCACCCCCTGGCCCCGCGCGAACGGCTCCGGGCGTACGCGACGTGGTGCAACGCGGTCGAGGGCAACACGACGTTCTACGCGACACCGTCCCGGGCCACGGTCGAGACCTGGGCCGAGCAGACGCCGGCGGACTTCCGCTTCGTGCTCAAGCTGCCGAAGACCATCACGCACGAGCGGGCTCTCGGCGACGTCGACGTGCCGCTCAAGGCCTTCCTGACGGCGGTGGAGCCGCTGGCGGAGCGCAGCCACACCCTCTGGATCCAGCTTCCGCCGTCGTTCTCGCCGGAGCACCTCGGCACGCTCGCGAGCTTCCTGCGGCGGTTGCCGCGCGAGCACCGGTACGCGATCGAGGTGCGGCACCGCGCGTTCTTCGAGAACGCGCGGGCGGTCCAGTGGCTAGAGCGCGTCCTCGGCGGCATCGGCGCCGAGTGGATCACGTTCGACACGACCGTGCTGTTCGCGACGCCGCCGCGCAGCGAGGCCGAACAGGAGGCGTGGGCGAAGAAACCACGCATGCCCCGCCGGCTCCACGCGCTGACCGCGAACCCCGTGGTCCGCTACATCGGCCGCGACGACGCCGAACAGACCGCCGAGGGCTGGCACCCGTGGGCCGACACCGTGGTCGGCTGGCTGCGCGAAGGCCGCTCCCCGACGGTGTTCATCCACACCCCGGACAACGCCGACGCGCTGGCACTCGCCCGCCGCTTCCACGACGACGTGCGGGCCCGCGTTCCGCAGGTCGAGCCGCTCACCGAGCCGATCCCGGCCGAACCACCGACGTTGTTCTGACCCGCTTCACAGTCCACATCGGACACCCGGGAGCTCGCCCGACGCCGATCCTGCGAGCGCACCGTTCCTGGCGGCGGGCATGACATCGGACTGCAGCTGCGCTACCGGACTGGAGAAATCCCGACCCGGCAGGGAAAAGGGCGCTTGCCGGCCCCGCTCCGCCACCCGTTCGGCAGCGCGCGGCCGCCGCCCGAGCGACACACAGCAGCCCCGGCTCAGCTCCGCCCCGAACCCGAACGAAGAAAAGCCCAGCCGACACCGAAACCGGCCCCACCGCCACCAGCGCGGTCACCCGCTCGACGCCGCCCGCACACCGGCCGCCCGGCGCGGCTCGCGGCCGAGATCAGCCTGCGCCGGGCCGAAGAAGGTGCTGTCGAGGGCGCGGCGATCGTCCTGGCGCGGCGCAGGCTGTGCCGTCCCGGTAGGTGCGATCTGGTGCATCGAGCTTCCCCAACCGGCGCGAACCGGACCCGACCCGGCCGCGCGCCGCGGCCACCAGTGGCGGCGGGCCGCGGCGCGCGGGCCGTCAGCGGGCGGCCAGCGGCAGCTCGAACCGGCCGAACACCCACGTGCCCGGCGCGGCCGCGTCGTCCCCCGCCCAGAACTCGACCCAGTGCTCGGTGAACTCGGCGGCGGACACGTAACCGTCGCCGTCGAGGTCCAGTACGGGGAACACCGTGTCGGTGTCGGTCGCCGTGCCGTTCCAGGTCTCGATCAGCCGGCGGTACTCCTCGCGGGAGATGCGCCCGTCGCCGTTCTCGTCGACGGCCTCGAACATCGCCGAGGCCGTCGCGCGCACCGCGCCGGGCATGTCCCCCAGCTGGTCCACCACGAGCAGGACCTCGTCCAGCGTCACCTTGTCGTCGCGGTCGATGTCGGACGCGGCGAGCAGCGTGGTCCACCAGCCCATCATGATCTCGGTGAGCCGCCGCGCCTCCGGCGAACCCGGGGCCAGGCCGCGGGTGTGGGTCCAGCGGTCGGTGAGGGCCTGGAAGTCGGACTCGGTGAGGAATCCGTCGCCGTCGACGTCCATCGCATCGAACACGGTGGTGATCTTGCGTCTCTGCAGTTCGCTCGCCATCGTTCGCCGTCCTTTCGCGGGTCCCCCTTGGCCGGGGACCACGTGGGCGAAGCTCAGCGTTGTCGCGCTTGAAGATCACCTGCACCGGCACCCGGGTCGGGCGCGGCCACGACCCGGTGATTTCCGCAGTGACGCGAAGTAGCCGCAACGGCTCCCTCCCGGCCGGGGAAGGAGCCGGTGCGGCGAACGCGATCCGTCAGTGCGCGGCTTCGTTCCACGAACGGCCGTACCCGACCGAAACCTCCAGCGGCACCGCGAGGTCGTGAGCCGAACCCATGCCCTCGCGCACGAGCTTCTCGACCTCCGCGCGCTCACCCTCGGCGACCTCGAGCACGAGTTCGTCGTGCACCTGCAGCAGCACGCGGCTGCGCAGCTTCGCCTCGACCAGCGCACGGTGCACGTTGAGCATCGCGACCTTGATGATGTCGGCCGCGCTGCCCTGGATCGGCGCGTTGAGCGCCATGCGCTCGGCCATCTCGCGGCGCTGCCGGTTGTCGCTGTTGAGGTCCGGCAGGTAACGGCGACGGCCGAAGATCGTTTCGGTGTACCCGGTCTTCGCGGCTTCGCCCACGACCGACTGGAGGTAGTCGCGCACCCCGCCGAAGCGGTTGAAGTACGCCTCCATCTGCGCCTTCGCGTCTTCGGTCGAAATGCGCAGCTGCTGCGAGAGCCCGTAGGCCGACAGCCCGTAGGCCAGGCCGTACGACATCGCCTTCACGCGGTAGCGCTGCTCCGGCGTGATCTCCTCACCCGGCACGGAAAACGCGCGCGAGGCGACGAACGTGTGCAGGTCCTCACCGCTGTTGAAGGCTTCGATCAGCCCGTCGTCCTGCGACAGGTGCGCCATGATCCGCATCTCGATCTGGCTGTAGTCCGCGGTCATCAGCTCGGCGTACCCCTCGCCGACCACGAACGCGTCGCGGATGCGCCGGCCTTCCTCCGTGCGCACCGGGATGTTCTGCAGGTTCGGGTCGACCGACGACAGGCGCCCCGTGGCCGCGATCGTCTGCTGCAGCGTGGTGTGGATGCGGCCGTCGTCGGCGACCGACTTGATGAGGCCCTCGACGGTGGTGCGCAGCCGGGTGGCGTCGCGGTGCTCCAGCATGTGCTGCAGGAACGGGTGCTCGGTCTTCTCGAACAGGCTCTGCAGCGCCTCGGCGTCGGTGGTGTAGCCGGTCTTGGTGCGCTTGGTCTTCGGCATGCCGAGCTCTTCGAACAGCACGACCTGCAGCTGCTTCGGCGAGCCCAGGTTGATCTGCTTGCCGATCACCTTGTACGCCTCTTCGGCCGCCTGCGTGACCCGGCTGAGGTAGTGCGCCTCCAGCTCGGTCAGCTGCTCGACGTCGACGGCGATGCCCGCCGCCTCCAGCTCCGTGATGACCTCGAGCAGTGGCAGTTCCAGCTCGGCGAGCAAGCGGGCGCCGCCCAGCTGCTCGAGCTCCTTGGCCAGCGCGTCGGCGAGTTCGAAGATCGCGCGCGCCTTGACCAGTTCCTGCTGCATCTCCTGCTGCTCGAGCCCCTCGGCTCCCCCGTCGAGCAGTGACAGCTGGCCGTCGCCCTCGCCGGCTTCCGAGCGCAGCTCGCGGTGCAGGTAGCGCAGCGCGAGGTCGTCGAGCTCGAACGTCCGCTGGCCCGGGCGCGCGAGGTAGGCCGCGAGCGCGGTGTCCATGACGAGGCCCGCGAGCGTCCAGCCGCGGGCGCGCACCGCGTGCAGCGCCACCTTGAGGTCGTGGCCGATCTTGCGCACCTTCTCGTCGGCGAGCCACGCGGCCAGCGCGGCGTCGTCGGCCTCGTCCATCGCCGTGACGTCGACGTACGCCCCTTCGCCGTCGGGCGCCGCGAACGCCAGCGCCCGCAGGTCCGAGCGGATCGACGCCCCGGTGGCGCGGAACGCCAGCGCCACCGGCGCGCCCTCGCCGGCGTGCGCGGTCAGCCACTCACCCAGCTTGCCCGGCTCGACCGCGCCGCCCGAGACGTCGAAGCCCTCCTCGGCCTCCGGCTCGGCGCTGCTCAGCGTGGCGAAGAGCCGGTCGCGCAGCACGCGGAACTCCAGCTCGTCGAACAGGTGGTGCACGGCCTCGCGGTCCCACGGCCGCAGCTCGAGCTGGTCGGGCACCGCGTCGAGCGGCACGTCGCGGACCAGTTCGGTGAGCTGCCGGTTGAGGGTGACCGCGGTGAGGTGCTCGCGCAGCGCGTCACCGACCTTGCCCTTGACCTCGTCGACGCGGTCGATGAGGTCCGCCAGCGTGCCGAACTGCCGGATCCACTTCGCGGCCGTCTTCTCGCCCACCCCCGGGATGCCCGGCAGGTTGTCCGACGGGTCGCCGCGCAGCGCCGCGAAGTCGGGGTACTGGCTCGGTGTGAGCCCGTACTTCTCCTCGACGGCCTCCGGGGTGAACCGCACCAGGTCGGACACGCCGCGCTTCGGGTAGAGCACCGTGACGTGGTCGTTGACCAGCTGCAGCGCGTCGCGGTCGCCGGTGCAGATGAGCACGTCGAAGTTCTCGCCCGCCTGCGTGGTGAGGGTGGCGATGATGTCGTCGGCCTCGAAGTTCTCCTTCGTGAGCGACGGGATGCCCAGCACGTCGAGCACCTCTTTGACCAGGTCGACCTGGCCGCGGAACTCGTCGGGCGTGGTGCTGCGGTTGGCCTTGTAGTCGGCGAAGGTCTCCGACCGGAAGGTCTTGCGCGAGAGGTCGAACGCCACCGCGAGGTGGGTGGGCTCCTCGTCGCGCAGCAGGTTGATGAGCATCGAGGTGAAGCCGAACACCGCGTTGGTGACCTGCCCGGTCTTCGTCTTGAAGTTCTCCGCGGGCAGCGCGAAGAAGGCGCGGTAGGCCATCGAATGGCCGTCGATGAGCAGCAGTTTCGGCCGCTCGGCCGTGGTGGTGGCGGCTGTGGTGTTCGCTACGGTTCGGTTCTCACTCGGGCTCACGGGGCCGAGTCTAAGGTGAGGGTCCGACACTCTTACGGGTCGCATAGGTTGAGGAGCGTTGCGTGACGGAGCAGGCCGGCGAAATCGAGCTGGGCACCTTCGTGGGAATCGACCCCGCGGCCGCCGACCAGCAGCTCAACGACAAGATCGGGCTGAAGATCATCGAGGCCTCGCCCGAGCGCGTCGTCGGCACGATCCCCGTCGAGGGCAACCTCCAGCCCTACGGCCTGCTGCACGGCGGCGCCAACGCGACGATCGCCGAAGCCCTCGGCTCCGTGGTCGCCGGGCTCAACGCGGGGCCGGACCGCGCCTCGATGGGTCTCGAGCTGTCGTGCACGCACCACCGCGCGGTGCGCTCGGGCACCGTCACCGCGGTCGCCACACCGCTGCACGTCGGGCGCGGCACGATCACCGCCGAGATCGTGCTGACCGACGACGAGGGCCGGCGCACCTGCACCGCCCGCCTGACCTGCGTCGTGCGGGACCGGCCCCCGGCCCGGTAGGCGACGTCGTACACGCGCTCGTTGCGCCCGATGACGAGCGCCAGCCGCACCACCGCGCCTGGCCTCGATCGGCACGTCTCCGCGCGCCGGCACTTCCAGCGCGACCGCCGAACCGGCGGAACCCCGAACACGCTCTCGACAGCTTCGGGCCCGGCGATCCGCATCGCGTCCTCCCCTGCGTGTGCGGTCCAGCAAACCCCCGCCGTCGCAGGGCTTTCGACGCGAACCGGCCCCGCACGCCACAGCGCGCGGGGCCGGTTCGCAGGAGCTCCCGCCGTCAGCCGACGCCGAGGTAGGCCTCCTTGATGCTGTTGTCCGCCAGCAGTTCCTTGCCCGTGCCGGACTTGGTGATCTGCCCGGTCTCGAGCACGTACGCCCGGTGGGCCCGCGACAGCGCCTGCTGCGCGTTCTGCTCCACCAGCAGCACGGTCGTGCCCTGCCGGTTGATCTCCGTGATGATCCGGAAGATCTGCTGGATGAACTGCGGCGCGAGCCCCATCGACGGCTCGTCGAGCAGCAGCAGCCGCGGCTTCGCCATCAGCGCGCGGCCGATCGCCAGCATCTGCTGCTCCCCACCGGACATCGTGCCGCCGACCTGGCTCTTGCGCTCCGCGAGCCGCGGGAACAGCTCGAAGACGCGCTCGAAGTCGGGCTGCAGGTTCTTCCGGTCCTTGCGCGCGTACGCGCCCATGTCCAGGTTCTCCAGCACCGTCATGCCGGGGAAGATCCCCCGGCCCTCGGGCGACTGGGAGATCCCGCGGACCACCCGCAGGTCACCGCGCAGGCGCGAGATGTCCTCGCCGTCGAAGCGGATCGTGCCGCCGGAGATCGGCCGGATCCCGGAGATGGCCCGCATCGTGGTGGACTTGCCCGCGCCGTTGGCGCCGATCAGCGTGACGACTTCGCCCTCGTTGACCGTGATGGACAGCCCCGACACGGCCTGGATCCGTCCGTAGTGGACGGACACGTTGTCGAGCTCAAGCAACGTCATCGTCGGGCACCCCCAGGTAGGCGGCGATCACCGCGGGGTTCTGCCGGATCTCGGCGGGCACACCCTCGGCGATCTTCTTGCCGAACTCCAGCACCACGATCCGGTCGGTCACGCCCATGACGAGCTTCATGTCGTGTTCGATCAGCAGGACGGTGAAGCCGTCGTCGCGGATCGTCCGGATCAGCCCCATGAGCTCTTCCTTCTCCGCCGGGTTGAACCCGGCGGCCGGCTCGTCGAGGCACAGCAGCTTCGGCTCGGTCGCGAGCGCCCGCGCGATCTCCAGGCGCCGCTGGTAACCGTAGGGCAGGTTCTTCGCGCGGTCGGCCGCCCGGTCGGCGATGCCGACGAACTCCAGCAGCGCCATGCCCTTCTCGATCGCCTGCTTCTCCTCGCGGTGGTGGCGAGGCGTGCGCAGCAGGGCGCCGACGAGGCTGGTCTTGTGGCGGGCGTCGGTGCCGACCACCACGTTCTCCAGCGCCGTCATCTCGGAGAAGAGCCGGATGTTCTGGAACGTGCGCGCGATGCCGAGCTGGGTGATGGCGTGGCGCGAGGCCTTGCCCAGCGGCTTGTCCTCCAGCAGCACCCGGCCCGACGTGGGCCGGTAGACGCCGGTCATCGCGTTGAAGCACGTCGTCTTACCGGCGCCGTTCGGGCCGATCAGGCCCAGGATTTCGCCGCGACGGATGTCGAACGACACCGAGTCGAGCGCGACGAGGCCACCGAAGCGCACGGTGACGTCGTCGACCTTCAGCAGCGTCTGGCCGACCGAAACCGCGATGTCACGGTCCGGTGCGACGACCTCGGCGACCTCCGCCTCGTGCTCGGCGAGTTCTTCCGCGCTCATCTGGGCGACCTCGGCCACGAGGCCGCCCTCGGCCGGGACCTCCGGTCCCGTGCCGTTGCCAGGGGCGGTCATGCCTTCTCTCCCGTGGTCTCAGGGGCCAGCGAACCGTCGCTCGAGATCTGCTCGCCCCTGCCGAGCAGGCGCTGGTACGCCTGCCTGCCGTAGGTGAGCAGCCGCTGCCGCGCACCCAGCAGGCCCTGCGGGCGAAAGATCATCAGGATGATCAGCGCCAGGCCGAAGATCAGGTACTTGTACTCGGCGATCGCCTGGAACCGCAGCGGCACGTACGCCACCACGATGGCACCCAGCAGCACGCCGACCTTGTTGCCCGCACCGCCGAGGATCACCGCGGCGAGGAACAGCATGGACGTGACGACGTCGAACTTCTGGTTGTTCACGAAGCCCAGCTGCCCGGCGTAGAGCGCACCGGAGAGACCGCCGACGGCCGCGCCCGACACGAACGCCCAGATCTTGAACTTGTACGTCGGCAGGCCCATGATCTCGGCCGCGTCCTCGTCGTCGCGGATCGCGACCCACGCGCGGCCGACCCGGCTGCGCTCCAGGTTCCCGACGAGGAACAGGACGATGATGATGACCGTGACGCAGAGCCAGTACCACGGTATGCCGTTCGTGTTGTTGAACAGCGCCGTGCCGTCGGCGTTCGTGCCCGGTGGGTGCCCGACACCCTGGAAACCGCGGTTGCCGCGTAGCGGGTCGACGTTGTCGGCCAGTAGCCGGACGATCTCGCCGAACCCCAGCGTCACGATCGCGAGGTAGTCACCGCGTAGTCGCAGCGTCGGTGTCCCGAGGATGACGCCGAAGATCATCGTGACCACCATCGCGATGGGGAGCACGACGAGGAACGGCAGCTTGTGAAGCGACGAGTCGGGACTCGTGAACAGCGCCATCACGTACGCGCCGACGGCGAAGAAGCCCACGTATCCGAGGTCCAGCAGTCCGGCCTGGCCGACGACGATGTTGAGGCCGATGGCGACCAGCGCGTAGCGGGACACCTCGAACATGGCGATCGGGAAGTCGTAACCCGGCTGCGTGGTGATGATCGGCGGGTTGAGCACGGGCAGCAGGTAGACGAGCGCCACCAGCGGCACGAGCACGAGCCACTGCTGCACGCGCGGCAGATTGTTCCACCAGTCCGAGATCGGCCGCTTGCGCTTGGCCGGAGCGGGTGCGGCCGGTGCTGTCGAGGTCACCGTCATACCCGTGCCTTTCCGAGCGATTCACCGAGGATACCCGTCGGGCGGACCATCAGGATCAGCACCAGGAGCACGAACGCGACGACGTCGCGCCACTCCCCGCCGAACAGCGTCTGGCCGTAGTTCTCGACGACCCCCAGGATCAGGCCGCCGAGCAGCGCACCGCGCAGGTTGCCGATACCGCCGAGCACCGCGGCGGTGAAGGCCTTGATGCCGAGGATGAAGCCACCCTGGTACGAAGCACCCTGCGGGATCTTCATCATGTAGAACAGCGCGGCCGCGCCGGCGAGCAGGCCACCGATGAGGAACGTGAGCGTGATGACCCGTTCCTTGTTCACGCCCATGAGCGTGGCGGTGTCCGGGTCCTGCGCGACCGCGCGGATGCCCCGGCCGAACTTGGTTCGGTTGACGAACTGGTCCGTGGCGATCATCAGCAGGATCGACGCGATGATGGTGATGATCGTGACGTTGGTGACGTCGGCGCCGAAGATCTTGAACACCGGTTCGTTGCGCAGCAGGCGGATGCCCTGCTCGGCGTTGCCGCCGCGCCAGATGAACAGGATCTGCTGCAGCACGAACGACGCGCCGATCGCGGTGATCAGGAAGACCAGTTTCGGTGCGCCGCGTTTCCTCAGTGGACGGTAGGCGACGCGTTCGAGCAGCACGGCCGTGCCGCCGGACACCGCCATCGAGGCCAGGAGGGCGATGAGCAGGAACCCGATCAGTTCGAACACCGGGAGCTCGGGGGTGCTACCGGGCCGGAAGCCGAGGCCGAAGAAGGTGAACCACGTCGCGTAGGCGCCGTAGATGAACACCTCGGAGTGGGCGAAGTTGATGAGCTTGAGCACGCCGTAGACGAGGGTGTAGCCCAGCGCCACGAGCGCGTAGATGCTGCCGTAAGCAAGACCGTCGATCGTGTTGGCCCAGAACTGGTCCAGGAATCCGCTCACGTCGAAGGTGATCCAGCTGTCGCCCTGTGCCAGGACGAGCGAGCTCAGGTCATGGGTCATCGACACACTAGTTCTCCATGTGGGTCCGGGGTGCGGGTCCGGCGGGATCGAGCCGCCGGACACGCACCCCGGTTACCGGAAGGGATTCTTGGCTACTTGATCTCGGTGTTGCGGACGATCTTTCCGTTCTCGACCTTGTAGGTCCACACGGTGGTCGACGCGAGCTCACCCTGGGCGTTCCACTTGAAGTGCTTCGTGAGGCCCTGGCCGTCGTAGTTCTTCACGAAGTCGAGCAGCGCCGGGCGCGTGGTCTTGCCGGAGTCGATGCCCTTCAGCAGGATCGTGGCCAGGTCGTAGGCCTCGGGCGAGTAGGTGCCCGGGTCCTTGCCGGTCGCGGTCTTGTACGCGTCGGTGAACTTGGTGAACTGGTCCGCCGGCACGCACGGGCAGGTGAAGTACGCGTTGGCGGCGGCGTCGCCGGCGCCCTTCACGAACTCGTCGTCCTTCACGCCGTCCGGGCCCACGAACTTCGCGGTGACGCCGGCGTCGTTCAGCTGCTGCGCGAACGGAGCGGCTTCCTGGTAGTAACCGGAGTAGAACACCGCGTCGGGCGCCGCGGCCTTGACCTTGTTGACCACGGCCGAGAAGTCGGTCTGCTTCGTCTTGACCTTGTCCTCGCACGCCAGGGCGCTGCCGAGGCCCTGCTTGGTCGTCGCGGCGAGACCGGTGCCGTACTCGGAGTCGTCCTCGATGACGCAGACCTTCTTGGCGCCGAGCTCACCCGTCATGAACTTCGCGGCGGCGGGGCCCTGGCTGTTGTCGTTGCCGAGGCCGCGGAAGAAGGTCTTCCAGCCGTTGGTGCTCAGCGCGGGAGCGGTGGCCGACGGGGTGACGGTCACGAGGCCGGCACCGTTGAAGATGTTGCCCGCCGCCTTGGACTCACCCGAGAACGGGAGGCCCACCACGCCGATGATCGACGGCGTGTTGACGATCTGGGTCACGATGCCGGGCGCCTTGTCGGGCGTGCCCTCCGTGTCGAACTGCTCCAGCTTGACCTGGCAGTTCGGGTTCGCCTTGTTGTGCTGGTCGACCGCGAGCTTCGCACCGTTGAGGATGTTGATGCCCAGGGCCGCGTTCGCGCCGTTGATCGTGCCGGCGTACGCGATGGAGGTCGGCGAACACTGCGCCTTGCCGTCGCCCGCCGGGTCGGCGGCGTTCGCGGCAGCCGACGGGGCGGCCGCCTGCGGCGCGCTGGCGTTGCCGCCGCTCGAACCACTGTCGTTCCGCGCCGCGCACGCGCTCAGGGAGATGGCCCCCGCAGCCGCCAGCACGAAGATCTTCGTGAGTCGTGCTCTCTGCACTCGTTCCTCCAAATGCCAACCAACCGCTCGCATGAGCGGTTCGTCCCTGCGTGGGACCTGATCTGGCCGCTGAAAGTAGCCGCCCCGTGAGGTGTTGCACAGAGTTACTCAGCGTCTTGTATCCACATCGTGACGGTCGTCACCGGCAGTAATGGACGGTTTCCACCCGATTGTCGTAATTTGACAACCGGGTGATTACACTGAGTGTGCGAGTAAGCCTCGATCGGAGCACTTGACTTACGGCCTGACTTCTGGTGGCAGTCTTCTGGACTCCGCTCGTTCGGTGAAGAGGTAACGAGGCATGATCAGACTCGAAGGTAGCAAACGTGCCCTTTGAGACCGCGCAGAGCGACGGCACACCACACCAAAACGGGCGCGACCCCCTGGTCACGCCCGCTTTGTCACCCGTTCGAGTGAGGTACTAGCCGATGCTCTCCACCACGGCTTCGGCGACGGCCTTCATCGTGGTGCGGCGGTCCATCGCCGTGCGCTGTATCCAGCGGAACGCGTCCGGTTCGGACAGGCCTTGCCGGCTCATCAGCAGGCCCTTGGCGCGGTCGATGACCTTGCGCGTCTCGAGGCGGTCGGTGAGGCCGGCGACCTCGGCCTCGAGCGCCTGCAGTTCGGAGAAGCGGCTCACGGCCAGCTCGATCGCCGGCACGAGGTCGCGCTTCGCGAACGGTTTGACGAGGTAGGCCATGGTGCCCGCGTCGCGGGCCCGCTCGACGAGGTCGCGCTGGCTGAAGGCGGTCAGGATGACGACCGGCGCGATCCGGTCGCTCGTGATCTTGGCCGCGGCCTCGATGCCGTCGAGCTTCGGCATCTTGACGTCGAGGATGACGAGGTCGGGCTTGAGGTCGGTGGCCAGGCTGACGGCTTCCTCGCCGTCACCCGCCTCGCCGACCACTTCGTAGCCCTCTTCACGCAGCATCTCGACCAGGTCGAGCCTGATGAGCGCCTCGTCCTCGGCGACGAGCACCCGACGCTGCGGCACGGTGGCGGCACCGTTGGCCTCGGTAGCCTGTTCGGTCACCGGGGTCCTCCTGAAGGCTCGGCGGGACGGTTGACTCGCGGTAACCCGCGAAAGGTCAGACTACCGGGAACGATCCAGATCCCAAGATGGCGTTCACCACGAAGTGGCGCCCGCGACACCCCCTCCCCGGTCCACCTCGTGCGCGACTGATCCCGTAGAGTTCGTCCGGCTACGCCCCCGTAGCCCAACTGGCAGAGGCAACGGATTCAAAACCCGTCCAGTGAGAGTTCGAATCTCTCCGGGGGCACCACGGCCCACCTGCACAAATCGGCCCCTGACCAGGCGCAACCCGGTCAGGGGCCGATCTTGTGTCGACCGGTGGCGCGCGACGGCGACCGGCAAAGTACGGCTACGCGCGGTCTATTCGCGGTCCACGTTCGTGGCGGCGGAGGCGGCCGGCGCCTACTCGTCCTCGGCCAAACCGAGGATCGTGGCGATCTTCGCCAGCGATACCTCTTCCAGCCCTGCCAGCACCTTCGCGTACACCTCGTGCAGTACAGCAACTGAGTGCCCGGCCCAGGCAGCCACCTGGGCGGACTGGACGCCGGCAGCCAGCCACGTCGACACACACGCGTGCCGCAGGTCGTACGGTCGACGCGCCAGCGGCGATCGGTACTCCTCCCCGGACAGCGCCGCTTGGCGAGCCTTGTCCCAGACCCGCGCCAGCGTCGACTCCGCGACGTCGCCACCGTCGAGGCCCCGGAACAGCCGACCGTCCTCCGCGACGCCGTACTGCTCGACGTGGCGGCGCAGCATTGCGGTCAGCGGCGGCGGGCACGGCACCGGCCGCACCTCGCCCTTGGCGCGCTGCTTGAGCTGACGGCGGTCGCGCCGCTCGCCGCTGTCCGTCCATGCCGCACCCGCGATCGGCGCAGTCTCCGACAGCAGCAGCTCGCCCCAGCCCTTCCGCGGCAGCTTGAGGTCGACGTCTCGGAGCATGACCGCCTCCTCCGGCCGAAGCGCCGAGTAGTACATCGCCCCGAAGCACCCAACCAGTCGCGGCCCCGACGAGCGGCGCGCCACGATCACCGGCTCGGATGAGCCTGCCGGCACGCGCATCACCTTTTGCTCGGCCACCGCCGCCAGCAGCTGCGGCCCTTGCCGGGTGTTGACGACCACACGCGTATCGATCGCCCGCACCCGCTTCGGCGCAGTCCACTTCACCTCAGGCAACCGGTTCTTCAGGAGCAGCGTCTTCTCCACCGCGAACTCCAGTGCGTTGAACACGACAGCACGCTTCCGGTAGACGGTTTTCGCCGCGGCGGCCGTGCCGTCCATCTTCAGCGCAAGACGGTCGAGCACGCCCCGGAGCATCGTGAGGTCGTCGAGCCGTGACACTTTGACTGTGTTCGAGCCCAGCCACTCCAGCGCGGCCTCAACATCGGCCGGCTTGCTCGTTTCCCGTCTGCGGGAGTTGTACGCCCAGCCGGTCATCGCCCGGCGCAGCACCTTGTCCTCCGGCTTGCCGCGGGAGCTCGCGAGAAGGGCCAACGTCGCCGTCGCGAGCGCATCAGCATTGCCCGCACGGGACTTCGCAGCGGCGCGGGACCACTTCATGTCCACGTACTCTTGCGCGAACGTGAACCACGACTGGTCGTTCTCGGCTCGTGCCATCGAGACGGGAAGTCCATCGATGACGCGGAACGCCTCTCCGTTGCGCTGAGCCACGACCAGCTTTGAGCGGAAGCTCTCCGCCAGCGCTGAAGTCGCGTACGTCTTCGGGAACTCTTGGCTGGCGACAACCCAGCGCACGACGTACGACTTCTTTCCCGGCTTCCCGTCCTTGCGCGGGCGTCCTGTCTTCACTCGCACGTCCCAGATACGTACATCGAACGTTGCTTCCATCACGCAGTCACCTCCGAGCATGAGCGCAGCCAGCGATCCAGCTCGGATCGCCGGAACCGCAGCTTCCCGTTGGGCAATTTCAAGCATGGCGGTGCGCACTTCTTTGCACGCCAATCGTTGAATGTTGATCGGTTGATTCGCAGCTCGGCGCACACTTCTTCAAGTGTCAGCATCGCGCCGGACCCGTCATTCGTAGGCATAGAAAAAGGACCTTTCGAGTCATTTTTGGTCAGTAAAGTTCCCCGGACGTGTTCGTTTTCGTCCGCGGCAAATTCGGATTCAGCGTGAAGCCCGGCTACTCTCGCTCAATTTCATCAGCGCCGAGCGTGGTTTTTTGACCACCTACAAGTGGGGGCCTCTTCGTCCATCCCGTCGACCTGGCGCCAGCCCGATCAGGTCTGTCAAGGGGGCGCCGTCCTGCTGTGGTGAGCGTGCCTGCGGTCTGCCCCCTTGACAGGCCTGATAGCCCTTGTGGAGGTCGACGGGATGGACGACAGGCACGCACGAACGCAACCGTTCTGCTCTTCTCGACCATCCTGGAGACCTGCCCGTCCGGCGAGGACATATCTTTTTCTTTTCGCCTCTCAGGCCCGTAGGGCATCACCCTTTCGGTCCACATCTCTCGTGCTCGGTGGCAGTTCTTGTCGGTGCTGGGTGCCACCATCGGCGGTATGGAGTTGACGGGAAGCGATTTCGACAAGATCCCGCCTGGGAACGTGCGCGGGGTGTCGAAGGTGGAGTTCGCGCGGCTGTGGCTCGCTGCCGAGCAGCTGTACGAGCGTGAGCCGCTGTCGTGGGCGCACTTCGGTGTGGTGCAGACGTGCCGGTGGTTGGCTACGGCGACGGTGCGGCCGGCCAACGGTAAGTGGCATATGGCGGACGCCCCGGTGACGCAGCGGTTCGGGTCAGCGATCGAGGAAACGATCCTGGAGGAGTCGCTGGCGGCGGCGAAGCTGCTGCAGCGTCGCCCAGTGCCGTACTGGCTGACGAAGCGGCCCGGCTGGTTGGAGCAGGTGTACTGGACGTTCGAGTGGGCGTGGTGGGGCAACGAGAAGCCTCCGATCAAGGTCCCCGCCCCACCATGGCCAAGCATCGCGAGCTGACCGGTCACGACGCCACCGCCGCGTCGTCGTCGACCGCCGCCGATTCGGCGGTGTCCACGGTGTGGCGCCGGTACATCTCGTTCGCTTGGGCTTCCTCGGCGGCCCGCTGTGCGTCGGCGGCCTCGCGGGCCTGGACCTCCCGCAACGCCCGCTGAGCGTGTTCGATCGTGTCGGCGGTCTCCGGCGCTGAGGGCACACGCACCTCATCCGAGTCGACTACCGCCGGTTCCTCGGCCGCGACCTCTCGAAGGTCGGCCACCTCGGTCTCGGTGTCCTCGCTTCCGATCTCGTCACGCTGGTGCAGTGCCGCGAGGTCTGCGGCCTGCTGCTCGGTCACGTCGGTGAGGTCGTGCTCGTCGGTGACGTCGCGGTGAGCATCCTCGACGGCCATGTGCTCGTTGTGGGCGTCGAGCCACCCATCGGCGGTGACCTTCTCCTCCGGCCCACGCTCGACTGCGCGAGCGTTCAACTGGGCTCGGGCCCGGTCTGCGGTTGCGCGGGTTTCGGCGGTGTGCGCCAGCCACATCGCCCGCGCCTCGTCCGCAATCTCCAACTCGGCCGCCCGCTGGCTGAGCACCTCGGCCAGCGCCTCGGCCTCAATGGCCTCCTGCAGGAGCCGCGCGCGCTCCGTCTCGTCGGTGGCCGCGTCGGCTTCGGCGCGGCGCATCGTCGCGTCCTGGCTGTGCCGCTGCTGGGCCTGGCGGGTGCCGGCCAGTTCGTTGCCGACGAACTCCGGTCCCCACGCCTTCTCCCGTTCCCACGCCCGCACGCGGACCAGCAGTCGGCCATCTGTCATCTCTTCCTCGTCGGCTCCTTCCTCCGGGCGGCCCAGAGCCCGCCACGCGGCTCGCCACGACGCGTACTCCTGCACCTGCCCGGCCTTCGGCGCCGAACCCAACGCGGCCGCGTCGTCGTCGTGGCTGGTCAGCTCGCGGTGCGCGGCCACCACCGCGGCCCGCCGGATCCACTCGTCGCGGGCCTCGGTCTCCTCGGGCACGGGCCCGAAGGCCTCCAGCGCCCACTGTTGCGGGTCGTCGGCCAACTGCTGGCCCAGTTCCCGGCGCCGCTGGTCAGCGGTGACTGCCAGCGACTGCAGGTAGGCCGACCACTGCGCGTCGTCGACCTTGGGGAGCCAATCGGTGTAGGAGTCACCGACCGGTTCCAGTCGCACCGACCTCGTGATCCGCCGGTGGATCACGTTCGACAGCTCGCGTGCCCCGGCGAAGTCCCGGGCGGCCACTGCGTCGTCGAGGACCTGCCGCGGGTCGTGGCCGGCCAGCTCGGCCCGGCGCAGTAACCGCGCCAGCGTCGGCGCCCCGTCCTCGGCGGCGATCCGCGCCCGCTGGTTCTCCGTGAGCTTCCCCTCCTCCACCAGGTCGTCCAGCCACCGGGCCGTGCGACCTGCTGTCGCCAGCTCCGTCGCGTCCGCGAGCAGCTCGGCCGGGGTGCGGATCGCCTCGGCTTCGGCGGCGGCCTCGGTCGCCTCCTGCAGCGCCGATCGCTGCGGCGCGCTGCCGTCGAACGTCCCGGCGAGCACCGCAGTGGGCTTGCGGCGGACGGCTTCCAGGGTGACGCCGTCGGGTGCGTCCTTCGGCACGGCCACGGTGGTGACGTGGGCGGTGTTGCCGTGCCTGCCGCGGGTCAGCCCGACGTAGAGGGCTTCCTGTCCGGTCGACTCGGTCACTACCGCGTGGCTGGTGTCGACCGTGAGCCCCTGGGCACTGTGGACGGTCGAGGCGTAGCCGAGCGCGACGTGCTCGCCGACGTAGGAGCCGGGCAGCGTGATCCGCTCTCCCAGCACCTCGCCCACACCGTCCTCACGGCCCAGGACGCGGGCCACGACCAGCCCGCCGTCTTCGCGGGTGTCGAGCACGCGATAGCGCTTGCGGTTGATCGGCACTTCGCCGTTGCCGTCGAACCCCGCGAGGTCCCAGCCGTTTTTGCGGGCCTGGACCAGGTCCCCGACGCCGGCGTAGGTGCCCTGCTTGCCCAGCGGCACCCCGGACTCCGCCACCTTGCCGAGCCGGACGAGGTCGTTGCGCAGCTCGGCGCACAGCTGCGCGGCCTGCTCGTTGGTGTCCACGATCAGGATCGAGTGCTTCCCAGCGAGGGTGTCGGCCAGCCACGCCTTGCCCGCGGCCGTCTCGGCCTGTTCCCGAGTTCCGGCGTCCACGATCCGGCCCTGCTTGTGGTAGTCCGCCAGCACCGACTCATCACCGTCGCGCAGCCGCAACGACGCCGCACGCTCCCAGTCGGCCGCGAACCGACGGACCTCGGTCAGCTCGTAGGCCGCGCCCGCATCGGCCATCAATTCCATGCCACCGCCCGCACCGACCGCGGCCAGCTGCCGGTGATCACCGGTCAGCAGCAGCTTCGCCCCGGCCTGCTCGACGTAGCGGTGGATCTTCGCCAAGTCCGCCGTGTTGGCCATAGCCGACTCGTCGACCACCACCAGATCCCCAGCGGTCAGCCGCCATGGCTCGTGCTCCGGGTGTGTCGACCCTTCGGCAAGCTTGGCCTGGGCGTTGAGCCACCGTGCGATGTTCCTCGCCGTGAGCCCTTCGTCGGCGAGCACGTCCGTGGCGACCTGGCTGGACGCCAGGCCGACAACCTTGCGCTCCTGTCCGTTCCACAGGTCGGTGTCCTGCCACGCCTTGGCTACCGCGCCGACCACAAAGGACTTCCCCGTGCCGGCCGGGCCGACCAGCGACTCCACCGCCGCGCCGGAGGACAGGACTCCCCGCACGGCGGCGGCCTGGTCGGCGCCGAGGACGACGTTCTGCTCAGCCAGCGCCGACACGAAGCCGTCCACTGCGGACACATCGAGCGCTGGGGCGCCGCCACGGGCCGTCGAGGCCAGCAGCGCACGTTCGGTGTGCACATGATCCGGTGTCGCGTACAGCTGCCCGGCCGGCGCCTCGTAGGCTGAGCGGCCGTCAGCGAGCTTCAGCTCATCCGGCAACACCGCAACCCCCGGCCGGGCTGTCGTGAGCGGCGTCGCCAGCTTCACCCCTTCCGCGGTGAGGGTGTCGAGCAGCCGAGTCATCTGCTGGCCATCGAGATCGCCGAGCTGATCCGGCAAGGCGTCTGAGATCGCCCGTGTCAGGTCTGGCGCGGTCCAGCCGGCCTTCTTCGACTGCACATCCGCCAGCGCGGTCTTGAGCACCTCCTCCGGCGACCACTCCGTCGCTTCGCGCGGTCCCCGGGGCTGGTTGAGCACGTCGCGGGCGACACCGGCCAGACCGTCGGCGACCTCGGCGCGCAGCTCCCGATCCCAGCGCTCCAGCCGCTCCTCGGTGGTTTCGCCGTCATGGGACTTGGCCTTGCGGGTGGCGAACGTGGCCTGCTGCTGCAGCCGGTCCAGCTCCAGAGAGTTCGGCTCGCGCCCGAACCGCGTCTCGAACGCGTCGACCAACTTCGCCGTCTTGCGCGTGATCGCGCGGCGGCGTGAGCTGAACAGGTCCATCACCCGCTGATCCATCCCCACAACCTCGCGGGCCTTCCCGTCCGGCCGGGCCGCGAACCGCACGCCCAGGGCACGCGCGATGTGCTCCTCGGTGGTGCGCTCGCCGACCGCGGCGGCGGCACCGCGGAACTTGTAGATCGCCTTCGAATCCAACGTGCGCCATTTGCCGTCGGAGCCCTCCACGCGGTTGAGGATCGCGTTGTGGATGTGCAGCTGCGGATCGTGGTCACGGGAGTCGTGCTGAAAGAACGACGCGACCACGAAGTCGTGGGCGTCGACGAACCGCCCGGCGGCCCCGCCGTGGTGCCCGACCCTGGAGTAGCCGGCGTGCTCGGACAGGTAGTCCAGCGCCGCCCGGTTCCCGGCCCAGATCGCATCCTCGACCGCATCGCGGTGCGCCCGCCACGACACCGCGACCGCACGTGCGTCGTCACGCTGACGCACGAGCTCGGCCAGTTCGCCCGTATCCGCGCCCGCGGCGACCGCCTGTGCCCACGCATCGGCGAGGCGTTCAGCCGTCCGTTCAGCCTGCACCTGCTGCGCCTCGAACGCCGTGTGCAAGACCGTGACGGACTTCTGGACACTGAACGTGGCGTCCAAAAAGGCCACGTTCTGCCGCGCGCCCTTGTTCGCGTCCAACCGCAACTGCTCGCGACGTTCAGCCGTCGCATGCGGCTCCGCGTCCAACGCAGCGGCGTACAGTTCATCCGGCGTCGGATAGTTCCGTCCCGTGTGGCCCAGAGTGGACGCCTCGGCCCACCGGGTCGAGTCCTTGAACAGCTCGTCGCGCGGGTCCACGAACTGCTCGTAGACCGCGCGCATGTCCTGCTCATCGACGAGCCCCGTCAGGCCCAGTTTCGCCGCGCCTGCGCCGTACCAGCGGCCCGGAGGCTCTCCCTCAGTCACGGCGTCGGTGTAGTAGTTCTCGCGGCCCTTCGCGACCTCGTCGGTCAGGTACTTGACCGAGTAACCCCGCCCGATCGACAGCATCAGAACCCCCTTACAAGATCAACTAGCGGTCGGTGGAGATCAACAACGGCAGTGGCGTTCCCGCGCGCCGGCCACGGCGCAGCGGCCCATCGGATCGTGATGCCGAGGTGTGCATCTCGTTTGTGGCTTGGTGAGTTGTTGCTGGGTGAGTGGCTCTTGGTGGTCTTGGTCTGAGTTGGTGGCTTGCTTGGTGGTTCTGCTGTGGTGAGTGACTTGGTGATCATGAGTTGGCCTTGGTGTTGCTGAGTTCTGTGATGAGTTGCAGTGGTGCGGGTTGCTCGCGGAGTTCTTGGAGGGCGGTTCCGGCTGTGCCTCGGGAGACGTCGGCGATTTCCATGAGGTGATCGACCGTCGGGAGGGCGCCGTGGGTGACCTGGTGCCTGCGCGCCGCCGCGCGCGCACGGTCGCGCTTCGGGGACGACGGTGTCGGGACTGGACGTTCCCGCTTGGGCTCCTCGGCCGCGGCCTCGCGAGACGGCTCCGTCTGTACGGGTTCCGGCTGCGCGGTTGTACATCCATCCGCCGCCACCGTCTTGGACGCGTCCAAGGACTCCAGCTGTACAGGCTCAAACTGAACGGGGAGCGGCTGGACGCCGGGCGGCTGAACAGGCTCCGGCTGAACGATTGCCGAGGACTCGGCGGGACTCGTGGCGGTCTGAGCGCGCCCAGCCGAAGGCCGGGCAGTGATCAACTGGTGGACCACCACACCGCCAATGGACACCACAGCCATCACGACGCCGGTGTCCCAGTGGTGTCCGGTCGAGTAGCCGTGCAGGAAGTTCAACGCCGCCGCGACAGCGGCGAACACCCACACCCCGGCCTTCAGCCAGTGGGTCGGGTCACCGCGGCGCACGCCCATGGTTACCGCTGCGGCGAACGCCCACATGGCGGCCTCGCTGAACAACGGCAGCAACACGCCGACCGGGCCGAATACCTGCTTGCCGTAGGTCGCCATGGCCGACCATGCCAGCACCGCCGGAACCAGGATCACCGGCACGAACAGCAGATCCAGCGCGTGCTTGCGTGCCGCCGCGACGAGAGCCTTTGCGAGTCGGGCCCGCGTCGCCTTGCGTGCTTCTCGCTCCGCGGTGCGGGCCTGTTGCTTTGCGGACTCGGCATCCCGCCGCTGCTCGAACTTCAGCCGCTGGTCCTCCCGCTGTTCGGCCCGCTCGGCCGCGCGGTCGGCGCGCCGCTGTTCGGCCTCGGCGACTCGGTCCGCCCGGGCTTCCTCCCGCCGCGTCGTCACGTTGTCTCCATTCATCGACGACCACTCCCGTTGCGGCGCTGCTCGGCCTGGGCGGCGTGCGCGGCCGACAACTGCTCGGTTGTGGGCTCCGGCGCGGCGTCCTCTCGGGCGGTGGCCCACCACGCGGCCACCTGGTCCGCCGCGTCCGTCAGTGGCACCGTCGGCGCGGCCCGGTGGTGGCTGCCGCCGTGCTGGTGGTTCTCCAGCGAGCAGGTGCCGGTGGCGTTCTTGATCCGCTTCACCACGCCCGGGCGGTAGCGGTCGTGCCAGTCCCCCGCCCGGCCCGCCGACGCGTCCTCGTCCTGGTAGGCGGCGATCCACACGCGCATCAGCCACAGCAGCTCCTCGACCACGTCGGGGTGCCACAGCCAGCACTCCGGCAGCGCGCCCACCGCGTCCGGGTAGCGCAGGAACACCTCCCGCATCCACCCGCACAGCTCGTCGAGCACCTCGCGCGTCAGCGGCAGGTCGTCGGGCATCACCAGCCACGACATCGCCGCGCCCCCACCACCCGGTCGGGCCGCGATGTTCGCTGCCAGGTCCTGCACCACCCGTGCGAGGTCTTCCACCTGCTTGAACAGCGACGGGATCGTCTCGGTGGCCTTGCGCAGCCCCTCGACCTCGCGGGCGATCCCCGCCAGCGCCGCATCCGGCTCCGCTCCGGCGGTACTGGTGGTGCGGGCCTCGGTGGCGCCCGGCAGATACGGTCGCTCCGTTGCCGCCTCGTCGACGCGGCGCTGGCAGGCATCGCGGTTGACGCAGCGCCACGACAGCGCGTCGGCGGGCTCGAAGTCCCGCACGCCCCGGCGTCCACACAGGACACAGGTCAGGATCTCGTTCATCGGTTCTCCCCGGTCGTCGCAGAAATCAGGTCCAGAGGCCGGCCGGAGCCGGGCGGCACGGTGGCCACCCGGCCCGGCGCAGCGGCAATCACGACGCGAGTTCCAGCGCGTCCCGGCCGGCGGCAGCGGCCTCGTCGGCCTGCCAGCTCGCGACCTGCTGCGACCGCTCGCGCTCGGCCTCCTCGGCGCACGCCTCGGGCGCCGCTCGCAGCTGCTGCACCGCTGACGCTGCTGCGGTCAGTGCGGCGTCCGTCTGGCGCCGCGACACCGCCAGCGCCGTCGCCGCGCGGTCCTCGACCGGCTGCTCGGGCTCTGCGGCCCGTGGCGCCGGAATCCCGGGCGCTTCGGGCGTCTCGGTCATCGCCGCGCGGATCTCGGCCAGCACGTTCCCGCAGGTGCCGCGGGAGATGCCGGAGTGCTCCGTCAGCTCATCGACGGTCGGCAGCTCGCGGTGATCCCTCCAGTACTGCTGTGCCGCCTGGTATGCCTGGCCTCGCTTCGGCTGGCGCTCCTGATCGGTCTTGGCCACGGCCGGCAGCTCGGCACCGCTCCCCCGGTGATCGCGCGGAGCTTGCGGAGCGGTGGTGTCGCCATCTGCCGCCGCGAGTTGCTGACGTGCATTACGCAGACCGACGATCGCGGTCGTGCGGGACAAGCCCTCGACCAGCCCCATGAGCTCATCCGGTGACGGCAAGCGCCCGTGCCGGGCATCGTGCACCCGAGCCGCCGCGCACGCCACTTCCCTCTTCGTCGCGCGCCTGGACGCGCTCGCCCGCGCGAACTCCTTCTCCGCTGCGGCGATCTCGGCGTCCGACCTCGGCGCCGTTTCGATCGGGGCCGCCGCGACTCGGCTGCCGTTGCGGATGCCGTAGGCGTAGGACTCATCGACGGTGATGCCCTGCTCGCGCAGCCACGCCAGCGCCGCGGGCATGTCGTTGTCGGTGGTGCGCAACGCGGTCAGCACGGCGTCCTTCTTGCTCATCCCGTCCAGCACCGAGGTCGACACCGGCGCCAGGTCCGCCAGCTCCGCCCGCAGCTTCTTCCGCGCCGACAGGCAGTTCTGCACGATCGCTCCGGCGCTCGACCCGGCGACCTCGGCGGCCTGCTCCGTGGTCATCTCGTCCAGGTACCGCAGCTGCATGCCGCGCCGCTGTGCCGGGGAGAGCTTGGCCAGCGCGTGCACCATCCGCGGCGACAGCGGCGTCGCCTCACGCTCGTGCGCGTCCTGGGCAGGGCCCAGGTGGACTGCCTCCGACAGCGCTCGCCCGGCCGCCTCCTGTGCCGATAAGCGCCGGAAGCGGTCCTTGCGGCCGTAGTCGGTCAGCGTGTGGCGGGCGACCTTGCCGCACAGCCACGCGCCGACCTCGTGCGTGTCCGGATTGAACTCCCGCGTCATCTCGGGGACCCGCAGGAAGGTCTCCTGAACCACGTCCTCCACGTCGGTCTGTTCGACCATCCGCCGAGCCACGTAGCGCTCGACGCGTTCCCTGCCGTGCCGGTACAACTCGCCCAGCGCCTCGGAGTCTCCCGCCTGAATCCGTGACACCAGCGCTGCCGCGTCGGCCTCGCTCATCCCGCCGAACCCGTCGGTGAACCCGCGGGCGTTGGTCTGCTGCGTCGTTGCGGTGGCCATTACCGGCTCACCCCCGGGAAGTCCGCGGTGTCGGACCAGTCCAGGTGCTCGGACTCCTGCCCGGGCGGCACGATCCGGTGGGTCGCGACCACGAGGGTGTCGACGTCGTCGCGACGCAGCACCACCGTCCCGGTGCCCTCGGGTGTGGACATGCCGAGCACGACCAGGTCGCCGCGGGCAGTGACTTTCAGGTCGCCCTCGCCGGCCGCGCCGTAGATCAGGGCGTCGGCCAGCAGTTCGCGGCTGACCATCCACTCCAGACCGGGCTGTACCGCGTCGAACCCGAACGCGATCGCGTACGGCTCGCTCGCGTCGTAGCTGGCCGAGATCGTGGCGTGACCGGTCTGCAGCAGAGCAGGAAGTCGCGTGGTCAGGGTGCTCATCGCTGCTCACCCCGCTCGTCGGTGACGTCGGCAGCGGTCTCGGTCCACTCGCCGGCCTCGGCCTCCAGCTCGGCGTCCAGCACGGCCAGCGGCTCCTCGGCGGGAGCGTCGCCACGCTGAACGAACCCCGGCGCCGAGTCGGCGACGTCGAGCCGGGTCACCTCGGCGCGCACGACAGGCTCGGTGTGGTCCTGCGCGGGGATCACGACGTCGGCGCGGGCGGCCTTGCGGGTCGCGTACCAGTCCTCGATTCGGGCCACCCAGGGCTCGACGCGGTCGGCCAGCATGTCGACGAACGCCGCGAACCGCACCGTCCACTCCTCGCGCCGGACGTCCCACCGCTCGTAGAACTCGGTCCAGCGCTCGCGGCGCTCCACGGCCTTCACGTCGCCGCGCTTCCACGCCATCTGCAGCTGCCCGATCGCCGCGGGCATCCCCCGGCGCACAATCACCGCGTGCAGCTCCGGCAGCTGGGCGATCTGCCCGGGCGAGAGCACCGGCACCCGCTGCGGGGTCCGGCCGGTGACGTGGCCGTCGGCGTCTTCGGACTCGACCATCTCGTGCCGGTCCGCGGTCAGCAGCGAGTACGCCTGCAGGTCGTCGCCGTCGCGGGCCCCGGCGAGGATCAGCACGGTCGCCGAGTTCGTCATGATCGCCGCGCACCCGGTGTCGCCCCAGCGCTGGCGCAGCTGCGCCCGCGACTGCGCCCCGATGTGGATCGTCACGTTGCGGCCACCCATGTCCGCGGTCCACTTGTCCAGCGGCACGGGAGCCACCAGAGCGGCCTCATCAAGGACCAGCGTCAGCGCCGGGTCCAGCCGGCCACCGAGCGACTCCGACGCGATGCGGCGGGCCTCTCGCGCCAGGTGCGAGGTCAGCGCGGCCACCAGCGGCGCCGTGTGCCCCTCCTCCGCGCCGAGCATGTAGACCGTGGCGCGCGACTCGAGCAGCTCGGCCACGTCGAACGCACCGCCGGTCGCGGCGGCCTTCGCGTTCGGGTCGGTCAACCACGCCAGCGCAGGCATGATCGTCGTGGTGATCGACGAGCGGGTGCGGTCGTTCGTGGTCAGGAACTGCTGAGCTGCCGCCTCGAACGACGCCTCCGGCGACCGGCGCAGCAGCCGCAGCACCTCGTCCGAAGACTCTTCCGGGTCTGCGACCCACCCGGCCACATCGCTCATGGTCAGCTCGCCGAGAGCGGCGGCGTGCATCAGCGTGGCCAGGGCACGGCGGGCCTGGGCGATCCAGTGCTCCCGCTCGGAGTCACCACCATCGGCCGGCAGCATGTCCGCGGCGCGGTGGGTGGCGGTCACCGGGTTCTCGCAGCCGGTCAGCGGGTCGAACGTGATCGTCGACTCCAGCTTGCCCAGCGCAGACGGATTGAACACGAACGTCGGCCCGTTGCGCTGCTCGCGCAGCTTGGACGTCAGGTCGATCAGGTCCGTCCGTGTCGAGGTCGCGATCACCGCACCCGGCGCGTCCAGGATCCGGCACGCCAACTCCCCGGTCTTACCCGAACGCGGGCCACCGAAGCGCAGCGTCACGTCCTCCACCGGCGACCAGATCCGCTGACGCCCCACCCGGGCGATCGGCGTGGCGTACGCCGTCACCGGCGTCTGCCGACGGGTCCACCACATCTCCTTGCGCAGGCTCGGCTTGAGCACCTTCGCCTTGCGACGCATCGCGCGCTTCGAGGCCACCCGCCAGATCTGCCACCGCGACGCCACACCACCGTTACGGCGCGAACGGCGCGACCACCGGCCGATCAGACCGCGCGAACCGCCCCGACCCCGCAGGCCCAGGAGCATGGCCACCAACAGGACCGGGCTGCCGAGGATCAAGCCCCACGGCCACACGCCGTAGCCCGGCGTCTCGGCCGGCACCCAACCGAGAAACCACAGCGACAGCCCCACAAGGCCAGCCGCCACCGTCACCACCCGGGCCGCGTTGCCCTTCATCAGCTCCGCCAAGCCCAGCACGCCCGCGGCCACGCCGACGGTCACCAGCCACGGCCAGATCACTGCCACCTTGACGTGCCATTCGCTCGCGAGCACGCCAGAGGCGATCAGGACCGCCGAAATCAGGAAAGCCTTGAACGTCCGCATCAGGCCGCACCCCCCGCGGAAACGCTGTCCTGCGGTGTGTTCGTGTGGGCCTGCTTCGTCCGAGTCGCAGCGGCCAGCTGGCATGCCGCGACGTACTCCTGGACAGCCTGGCCGGGGATTCGGACGGCACCCTTACCGGTGCCAAGACGGATCGCACGCAGTGCGCCGGACTCGACGGCGCGGTAGATCGTCGCGAGCGAACAATCCAGCTTGGCAGCGACGACTCGGACTCGGAACAGCTCGTCGCTCTCCAAGTCCGTACTCTCGAACTGCATCGGTTCTCCCAAGGTCTCGGTGCGTGCCCCGGTCGGTGTGCCACCACCGACCGGGGTTTTTTCTGTCTTCCGTGCCTTCTCCGACCCCTCACGGGTCGCTTGTTTCTCAACGTATACGTAACTTCGTATCCGTACAAGTTCTGCGTATACGTAGAGTTGTTGCGACAGCCCGACGAAGCTGCAAATAGCGCTCTCGACCTGGGGAAACTCACTTAAGATCACAACTCGGTAACGGGTCCCGCGCACCCGCGACGACGGGGACCCAGCGCGCAGGACGGGGCGAGAACAAGGGAGCCCGCGAGACGGGGCACCTCAAGCCGGCGCCGGACCACCCATTAGCGAGCGCCTATGTATACGAAGTTGTGTATACTTCATCGGGATATCAGGGGAATGGTTGAATAGAAGGGAGTCATGCGTGGCCGAACCGGCATATGTAGCCATTGCAGGGGAATACGCCCGACGCATTCGAAATGGTGATCTTCCCGCTGGAGTTCAGCTACCCAGCTATGCAGAGATCGCGGAACGAAGTGGCGTTTCGGACATTGTTGTCCGAAAGGCAATTGAGCTTCTTCAGAACCAGGGGCTTGTCAGGACAGTCCGACGGCGCGGAGTCTTCGTAGCAAGTCAGCAGAACCTGGTAAGGGTGTCCCCTGAGCGCCAGCTTGAGACCGCGGAGACCACATTCGAAAACGAGTCAAGTCGGGACATTCGCGTCGAACGGGAAACCGACGAAGTTCCGGCAACGGCTGAACTCGCGGAGTTATTCAACCTCGCAGAGGGCGATGCGGTTACTCATGTGATCACACGAGCATCCGAAGATGGTCAACCGATTTCAGTCTCGGACACGTACCAACCCGTGGGCACCTTCGGAATTCACGGTGCGACAGTTCTTGAGGAGACGATCGCCGATCAGATTCCCGTTCCACTGCACGCCAAGTGGCTCCGAACCCCACCGGGAGACCTGGTCAAAACGGTCCATCAGAAATTTTCAGCGGCCGATGAGCGCGTGATTATGGTTTCAGACGTGTCGTACCCGCGCGACCGGTATGAAGCGTTTGTCTTCAGGATGGTGCTTGAGCCGAGCAGCAAGGCTGAGGATTAACGAGCACCCCTTGACACCTGACCGAGCGGCCCGCTAACGCGGGCTCGCTCGACTCAGAAGCTAGCGCCGGACCCAGCCCTGCGCCACGTCCCTCACGTTCCACCACGACACAAACTGCGCGTCCTCGGCCGCAAGGTCCCAGCCCGCCGACAGGGCCTCGAAGAACGCGTCGTCGCCCGTCTTGCCACCCTTCGGCTCGCCAACGAACAGCAGACGGCGACCGCCGGCCCGTTCGAACCGGGCAAGAGCTTCGGAAGCCATCTTGTTCCCCCACCCCGGCGGCCAGCACAGAAATAGAACAGTGTTCGACCAATCACGGTCAGTGGCTTCGAATGCGTGTAGGTCGCCGACGGGGTGCCATGTACTGCGCTGACCCGGTGAACGGGTAAACGATGCGTTGTCTGCGGCGTCGGGCGGATCGATGTCATAGGCATCAACACTCATTCCCGACCGACTTAGCTGCGCGGCCCAGTAGCCGCGCCCAGCGCCCAACTCCAGGAGCGGACGCCCGGCGCAGAATCCCGCCGCCCATTTCACTGTCTCGGAAGACGGAATTGCGTACGCGTAGACCGACTGCAAAATCGTCTCCGCGTATGCAAGGCGCACACTGCCAGAGGGGCGTCCGCCATTCACCACCCGGCGACCCTCATGCTCGAAAACGAGCGGCTTGACGATTTCCCAGTACGGATTCGCGCTCGTCGAAGTCCCGTCGGCCATGTAGTGAATGAAGCGCAGGTCGAACGCAGCGTCCATCTGGTCGTCGCCGGTACCACGTAGGCTCGGCGCCGCCGCCAGGTATTCAGCCAGCTTTGGATGTTCCACTTGGAGACGCTGCTCATCGTCCAACAGCGCGAGCAACTCACCACGACGTTCGTCCGTCAACACTAGTTCGGCCACACGTCACAGTCTGGCGCAACTAGCCTGCGATCGAAACTCAGACGTCGTCGTATCGCCAAGGTGGCATGCGTCGGGGCCGCCAAACGGGGGAAATCCGCCAGTCTGTCTTGCCAGCGCGGCGGAACCTTCGGCTGTGTCAGGAGCCAAGGCTTTCCAGCCCAGCATGGACGTGCCCGAGGGCTACGCCTGCTCTCTGGGCCGGACGCGGTCTATGCGCGGTCCACGCAGCTGAGCGACCCCACGCCATGCAGGTCAGGGGCTGTTTCCGGCGCGGATTCAAAACCCGTCCAGTGTGAGTTCGAATCTCACCGGGGGCACAGACGACATCTACCCAGGATTCGGCGCGCTCGTGGGCGGACGCCGCTTGTGCGTCCGTCATCTCGTCGGTGATCCTCTCCGTCACTTGGGCCACCGCAGGCACTTCCCGTGCTGGCAGTGTGATGCCGATGTCGACATGATCGTCGTCAAGCAAGCGTACTTCGAGCCTCAGCACTTCGAAGAGCGTCCTCAGCAGGTCGGGTGGCGCCGCGGCAAGGGTCGGCAGCGCGTCGAGCACGGCCGCCTCGTCGTGCCCAGGCGCGCCCGGCTCGTCCCGGGGTTCGGCTTCCAGGTCTTCGACCTGCGTCACACGAGCCTGCTTCTGCGCCTCCGGGTTGTTGCAGGCGCCTCGCGAGCCTCGCGTGAACGGATCGATCGCCCTCCGACGCCTGCCTGAGAAGCGACTGCTGCCGTTTTCCGAGGTCGGCGACCTCTCGGCGCAACGCCTCCGACCGGCGCGCCGGTTCCTCGGCCACCTCGTCGACAGTCGGGCCGGCCTCGCCCAGCAGCAACCGATCCCGCTCACTGCCGAGCACCCGGTCGGTAAGGAACTGCGCGACCGCTTCCTCACGGACGTAGACCGTCTTGGGGTGCCCGGCGGAGTCGACACCAGCCAGTTCGGCGTACATCCCCTCGACCGGCTCTGCCAACAGTGCGGTGAGCCGCTCGGCCACGACGGAGGTGAGCTCCCCCATCCGCCCAAACCTGTCCATCAGCACCGCAGGGACAGCAGACCGCGGATGGCAGAACCAGGCGATCTCGGCGATCCGGACAGCCAGATCGCCCATCCGCTCGAACGTGTCCGCGCAGTACCCGACAGCGAGCACGAACGGCGGCGGTGTGGCCACCGAAACCCTCGACGCCAGCAGCTTCTTCGCCCGCGCCTCACACCCGCACGCGCCGCATATCAAGTTCGACGTCACCGGCGATGGCCCGCTCGGCCAGCGCGCGGTCCACGGTCAGCAGCGCCGTCGTCGTGTCCCGCATCGCCTGCGCCGCGAACAAGCACATCTCCTCCAGTGCCAGGCCGAGCCGCACCGACTCCTTACGGAATGGGTCCCGCACGAACCTCAACCTGACGCCAGGAATCGCGACCGAAGCGCCCTCGCGAGCGGCAGATTGTGCACCAATTCACGGATATGACCCCGCGGTCTGGTGCCCCGGCGGGGCGGTGTACACCGGAGGCGTGGGCGAGCAGGACCGCGCGCCCCAGCAGGGTGTGCCTGACCTCTGCGACTTCTGCGGCAAGATCGTGGCGGCCGACATCGTGTTGTATGCGCTGGTATCCACTCCTCGGCCATCCACGCCCACGACGCCGACTTCGACGGGGTGCGGATGGTCAGCGGCTACACCGACGAGCACCTGCAACGACTGGTCCGGCAGTACCGCAAGCGCTCCTTCGTCAACGCCGAACTGTGGGCCGGCAAGGTCGTGCGCGCCGTGCGCGCGAACACCACCCGCCTCATCGACGACGAACCCTTGTCGAGATCACCGGACTGGCCGTGGAACAGATCCACGCCGGCGTCGACTGGCACGGGTCGGTGACCGGGTCGGCATCGGGAACTTCGTCGACACCTGCCGGGAGTGCTGGTTCTGCCTCAACGGCATGGAGCACTACTGCCCGAAGATCATCGTCACCTACAACGGTCTCGACAAGGCCGGTGAGCCGACCTACGGCGGCTACGCGCGCTCGATCGTCGTCGACGAGAACTACCTGGTCCGCATCCCCGACGGTCTCGACCTGGCCGCCGCGGTGCCACTCATGTGCGCCGGCATAGCCGTCTACTCGCCGCTGCGGCGCTTCGACGTCGGCCCGGGTACCAAGATCGGGATTCTGGGCGTGGGCGGCCTCGATCATCTCGCGGTGAAGTTCGCTGACGCTCTCGGCGCCGAGGTCACCGCGCTCAGCCAGACCACGAGCAAGAAGGAAGACGCGCTCGCCTTCGGGGCGGACGACTTCCGCACCACCACCGATCCGGCGACCTTCCTCGAGCGCGCGGGCTACTTCGACATCATCCGGTGCGCCGTCTCGGCAGCCCTCAACTTCGACCAGCTCCTGTCACTGGTCCGCTTCGACGGCACGTTCGTCAACCTCGGCGCTCCCGACGGCCCGGTCTCGATCGGCATGTTCTCGCTGATTCGCAGCCGGATCTCGTTCACCTCGTCGTCGATCGGCAGCATTGCCGAGACCCAGGAAATGCTCCGCTGCTGCGTCGAGCACGACATCGTCTCCGAGATCGAAACCCTCTCCGCCGAGCGCATCAACGACGCGCTCGACACGCTCCGCCAGGTCGGCGGCGGCAACGTGCGCTACCGCTACGTGATCGACACCAGCACGATCTGACGTTTCCGGCAGGTCCGGCTGGTCGTGGTGATCCGCGGAGGAGCACGGCACCGGGCCGGTACCACCTGGTCGTCGGAACCGGACACCGAGTGGGGCGGGCTGTGGATGAAGACCACCGTCCGCGACAGATCGGCGCCTCCTTCCTGACACCGGAACCGCTCGACCGACGTCCCAGCGCCACAGAACCTCCTCGCCCTGCCGACCCCAGCCGACAGAGGAGAGAGAATCAGTCTTTCGTGAGTTGGCTCCGGACCTCGTGGTCCCGCGCGAGGCTCCAGATGGCGGGCGCCTTGCCGTCGAGTTCCTCCCACACGCGCTGGACGTCGAAGACCATCGCGGGCTCGAACACCGGCATGCCGCCGTAGTCCGGAAGCAACTGTTCACGGGCGGCCCGGTAGGCGTCCCTGATATCGCCGCCGGCGTGCTTCACGTTCTCCACCGCCCTGAACAGCCTGGTGATGAAGTCTCTGGTGAGGTCGATCGCGCGCTGGGCTTCAGCCTTGGTGCGTGCGATCCGGCCACCGCCGCCGACCAGCACCTCGACATCCAGTTCGGCGATCTTGTCGAGGGTCCCGGTCATCCAGTCGCGGTGGTAGGCGTCACCGCTGTAGACGACCGAACCGTTCTCCACCAGACAACCCGTGAACAGGACCTTCTGCGAGGGAACATAGGCGACGATGTCGCCGGAGGTGTGGCCCTTGCCGAGCCACGACAGCTCCACGGTGCCGCGGTTGCCGCCGAGGTCGATGCTGAGGTTCCGGTCGAACGTCAGCGTCGGCCACGTCAGCCCCGGGATCTCCTCGTGCCCGTCGAACGACCAGGGCAGGCGGCCGAGCTCGACGTCCCAGTCCCCCTTCCCACGCTCGGCGATGAGTCGCTCGGTCTCGGCGGACGCCACGATCTGCTCGGCCTCGAATGCCGTTGCGCCGAGCACCCTGACGGCGTGGTAGTGCGACAGCACCAGAAACTTGACCGGCTTGTCGGTGTGTTGGCGCAGCTGCTCGAGCCACCGCCGCGCCATCAGCGGCGTCGCACGCGCGTCGAACGCTACGAGGAAGTTCTCGCCCTCGATGGCACCGACGTTGTTGTCGCTCTCGGTGAGAGCCCAAATGCCGTCTCCGACGGGCTCCAGAGTCTCGGTCTTCGGGGCGGTGTCGCCGGCAGAGGCAACTGGCTTGGACACGTGCGGCTCCTTCGCTGAGTTTTGTGTCACTGGCTGCAGGAGAAGCGCTCGAGCACGTCCGGGTCGAACGGGAGCCCATGACCTGGATGGTCCGGTGGGACGGCTCGTCCGACGCGGAGCTCGATGATTTCGAGGCGGACGTCGTCGATGAGCGGTAAGTGCGCCACGTAGGCCGAGTCCACGGGCGCCCTCGCGCCGGTCACTGTGGGCAGGATGAGGTCGAGCTCGGCCGCGCCAGAGCCTCCTCGGCTGCTACCGAGCGGGACTTTGTCGACGAACTCCCAGGAGCCTGCCTTGGAGAACGCGACCGCAAACAGGCCCACTGTCGCGATAGGACTGTAGGCCCTCATCGGCTGCTGGCAACTCGGCGAGCCGGGGACACGGAGGTTTCCGCACTCGAGGATGGCCGGCGGAGCAAGCCGGTGACCTCGGTGTTCCCGCCAGCCAACATAACTGCGACGCTAACGTGGGTCCGGCTCGGGATCTGGGTCCACTTGGCATCCGGAAACGGGAACCACTCGAGCGGGCCCGGTCACCGAAGAGTGCGAACGAACGCGTCCAACGCAGTAGAGGCAATGATCGTCGTGGCGGATGTGTGGTGTCCGCGGAAAACTGCGGGCGGCTGCGCCGTGGAACTGTCCGGCGCCGACCTGGAGCATCGTCTCGAACCCGACTGGACGCCCTACAAGGTGCGCGACCCGCGACCGGCTCGCGGCTGTGGTCGCCGCACACCGCCACCTCCGCGACCACCACGCACGCCGGCCCACCGAACCGCCCCGGCACCGCACGCAAGGCCGCGACATTGCGGTGCGCGTGCACCCCCGCGCCACACCGCCCAGCGCCAGCCATGCGCACCGGCCCCGTCCTTCGCCACCCCGACCGAACTTGATCGTGGACGCGCGGCCTTTGCTCCGACCCGCCCGCCGATCGGAGCTGGACAAGGCGCTGCTGCGGACCAACCTGGCCGGCGACCGGCTCACGGTGACCAAGATCGACCGGCTCGGTCGGTCACCGGCGCACCTGATCGAGGTGTCCAAGCAGCTGCAGGCGAAGGGCGTGCACCTGGTGGTACTCGACCAGGGCATCGACTCCTCCGCCGCGGTCGAGCGGATGTTCTGCCAGGTCCTCGGCTTGATCGTGGAGTTCGAGCACGCCCTGATCTCCGAGCGGACGGTGGACGGCCTGGCGGCCGCGGGAGCGCACGGCAGCACCGGTGGACAGAAGCCGAAGCTCGCATCCCGCCGGGTGCACCGGTGAGCACTGCGTTCACCTCGGCGTCGGCCCGAACCACCGCGGCACGCGCGGCCGGCTTTCTTCGACCTGCTCGCTCGGATCGACCGTGATCGACCGACCGGTAATGTTGATCGGCCCAGCGACGCTGTCAGAGGTGAACATTCAGCTGAAGGGCCACTGATGACCACTGTCGCGAAAATGCTCGTGCAAAGCCTGGCCGACCATGGCGTGTCCGCGATGTGGGGCGTGGTCGGCGACGCGCTGAACCCGATCACCGATGCGCTGCGCCACGAGTCCCGGATCCGCTGGATGGGCGTCCGCCACGAGGAAGCCGGCGCGTTCGCCGCGGGCGCGCAGGCGCAGCTGACCGGCCGGATCGGCGTCTGCATGGGCACCGTCGGCCCCGGCTCGATCCACCTGCTCAACGGCCTCTACGACGCCAAGAAGTCCCACGTGCCCGTGCTCGCGATCTGCGGCCAGGTCCCCAGCTCCGAGATCGGCAGCGACTACCACCAGGAAGTCGACAACGACGCCGCCTTCCGCGACGTCTCGGTGTTCTGCCGCACCGTCACGGACCCGGCCCAGTTGCCGTACCTGCTGGAGCTGGCCGTCAACGCCGCCTACGCCCGCGGCGGTGTCGCAGTACTGACGCTGCCGGGCGACGTCGGCGACCGCGACGTGCCGAGTGGGACGCGTGAGCCGCGCTTCGTGAGCCAGCACCCGCCCGTGACGCCGATGGCCGGGGCCCTCGACGAGGTCGCGCAGGTGCTGAACGGCGCGAGCACCGTGACCATGCTCGTCGGCTCCGGAGCGCGCGAGGCCCGCGACGAGGTCCTGAGCACCGCCGAAACCCTGGCCGCGCCGGTGGTGCTCACGCTCAAGGGCAAGGAGAGTCTCGAGCGGGACAATCCGCACCAGGTCGGGCAAACCGGCTTGCTCGGCAACCCCGCCGCGAAACACGCGCTCGACCACGGCGACGTGCTGCTCATGGTCGGCACCGACTTCCCGTACCGTGACTGGTACCCCAAGGGCAAAACCGTGATCCAGATCGACGCCGACGGCGAACGCATCGGGCGCCGCGTCCACGTGGACCACGCCCTCGTCGGCGACTCCCGCGCCACGCTCGCCGCCCTGCGGCCGCTGCTCAACGCGAAGCAGGACCGCAGCCACCTCACCGCCGCCCGCGAGCGGTACACGGCCTGGCACAAGCGCCAGCAACACCTCGCCGATCCCGGCTACGACTCCACCGTCGTAGGCCGGGTCCGCAAGCAGTTCGACAACCACGAGCGCGCCATCCGCCCCGAAGTGCTCGCCGCGGCGATCGACCGGCACGCCGACAACGACGCGGTGTTCACCTCCGACACCGGCATGTCCACGGTGTGGCTCGCCCGGTTCGTGACCCTGCACGGAAACCGGCGGCTGCTCGGCTCCTACAACCTCGGCTCCATGGCCAGCGCGCTGCCGCAAGCCCTGGGCGCGGCGCAGCTGGGCAACGGACGCCAGACCGTTGCGTTCTGCGGCGACGGCGGTCTCACGATGCTGATGGGCGAACTGCTCACGGTCGCGGCCTACGAACTGCCCGTGAAGATCGTGGTGTTCGACAACTCGAGGCTCGGTATGGTCAAGCTCGAACAGGAGCAGGCCGGCATCGCCGAGTTCGGCACGAAACTCAAGAACCCCGATCTGGCCGCGGTCGCGCGCGCCTGCGGCATCCACGGTGTCCGCGTCGAGCACCCCGACCAGGTCGACGCCGCCGTTCGCGACGCCCTCACCCACCCGGGGCCAGTGCTGCTCGACGTGGTCACCAGCGCCGAGGAGATCATCGTCCCACCGAAGACCACCCCCGGCCAGGCGTGGGGCTTCGCCATCGCCAAACTCCAGGAAACCCTTGTGTCAGCCCACGACGAGGAAGTGCGACGGCAATAACCGACAAGGCAACTGCCTTTCGTCACGCCCTTGACCGGTCCGAGGAGCATCGGGCCCGCACGCACAACCTGACCATCGAACAAGATCGACCGACGGAGGTGGGAGTGAGCACGGACTACGCGCTGACCAACGCGTGGGAACGCGCGCAACGCAGGCTCAAGGGGTTGGAGGCTGCCTACGACCCGACGACGCGCCGGCGCTTGAGCGCGCTGGGGCTTGCGCCCGGCTGGGCGTGCCTCGAGGCCGGCGCAGGCGGGGGGTCGATCGCGCGCTGGCTGGGGGAGCAGGTCGGTCCGTCCGGGCGCGTGAGCGCGGTGGACCTCGACGTCAGCGGCCTGCGCGACCTGCCCGCGAACGTCGAAGTGCGCCAAGCCGACGTGCGGGTCGATCCGCTTCCGGAGGGCGCCTTCGACGTGGTGCACGCCCGTTTGCTGCTCAACCACCTGCCCGAACGCGACGAGGTCCTCGGCCGGCTTGTGGCGGCCTTGCGCCCGGGCGGCTGGCTGCTGCTGGAGGAGGGCGACATGTTCTCCAGTGGTGTCATTGACGAGGATCCCGACCACGCCCGCGCCATGCGCACCTGCCGCGACCTCCTCGCGACCGCCGCCGACGTCGACTACGGTCGCAAGCTGCCCCGCCTGGCCGTCTCCCGCGGCCTCACCGAGATCGGCGTCGAATGCGAAGTTCCCTTCGCCGAGGGCGGTTCGCTCGGGACGGAATGGCTGGCACTGACGTTTGACCAGCTGGCCGAACGCGCCGGCGGCGACATCCTCGACCCCGAGACGGTCTGGCGGTGGAAGGAGAAGCTGGCACGACCGGGTTCATGGTTCGCTTCGCTGGGTGTGGTGGCAGTGCGGGGCCGTCGCCCGGTGGTGTGAGCCGCCATTTTCGGCTGGTGCGCGGACGTGACGCGGTCGAGGAAGGGTCAGGCCGCCAAAAAGGGGCCCCGAGAACCGGCTTGGTCCTCGGGGCCCTCACCTGCTTTGAGTGCCGTCTTGGCCCGCGCAGCCCGCAGGGGATCAAGTGTCGACCTGGTGGTCGTTCCAGACACCGCAGTCTGGTCAGCCGCAGGTCCGTCTGGCCGGCTTCCACCATCAGCCCAGGCAGTATCGGGTGGTGTGCGTTTCTCCCCCGTCGGCTTCTTCGCCGCCTTCACCGCTTGCTCCGCGGCGCGGAACCTGGCCATGACGGTCTTCCTCGTCGTCGCCGATGCCTGACCAGTTCCAGCACGGTCTCGCAGACCTGGCAACTTCTGCCCGAATGCTCGGTTACTGCGCTCGCGGCCCGTCGGCGCCGGGGGATATCGCGAAGGTCTCCAGGTAGTCGACCGCGGCGTACAAGGCGTCTCGCAGCGGCTCGATGTCCCGGGCGATCTGCGCGAGCAGCATGCCACCCTGATACGCGGCGAGAAGGGCGTGCGCGAGCCGGGTGGGGTCGGCCGTGGCGTCGAGGCGGCCGAGTCGCTGCATCCGCTCGAGTCCATCGCGGAAGATGTCGCGCCACTGCTCGAAGGTGGCGGCGAGCTGCTGGTGAACGTCGAGGTCGGTCTTGACGATCTCGCTCGCGAGCGAGCCGAGGCTGCAGCCGTCCTGGAACGGACGGCCGTGGGCGACGTAGAAGTCCGCCCACGCCCGGAACGCGTCGATGGTGTCGAAGCCGTCGAACTTGTCGCTGCGGTGGAAGGCGAGGACACCGTCCGCCTGCCAGTCGATGACGGCGAGGACGAGGCTCTCCTTGTTCGGGAAGTAGTGGTTGAGCTGGGAGCCGCTCACGCCCGCGACGCGGCGAAGCTGGTCGTTGTTCGTCGCGTGAACGCCTCGGGTGTAGATGAGATTCGCCGCGTGCTCGAGGATGCGGGCGCGCGTCGCCTGCCCCTTGTCGGTGAGCTTGTGGGTCTGCCGAGGTCCCGGGTCCGTCTCCATGGTCTCCATCCTACCAAAAATTGGGCTTGACAGCCCACTCTCTGATGGTGTTAGCTTCCGGAAGTGGGCTAGCAAGCCCAAAATATTCGGGGGTGGCACTCGTGGCCACCGCCGAAGATCACCACCCGCACGACTCAACGGAGGGCCGACGCCATGTCCCGACTGACCACCCCCACTCCTGACGAGGTTCCTGCGGGAGCGCAGGGCACCCTCGACGGTGTCCGCGCGCAGTTCGGCTTCGTGCCGAACATGTTCGCGACCCTGGCAGCGAATCCGGCCGTTCTCGACATCGTGATGACCCTGCAAGGCAAGATCGGCCGGGTTCTGGATGCGAAGACCCGGCACACGATCGCGCTCGCGGTCTCCCAGACCAACGGCTGCGACTACTGCCAGGCCACGCACTCATACGTCTCCTCCGAACTCGGCGGCATGTCGCACGACGACATCGAACTGGCTCGCACAGGGAGCTCGACCGATCCCCGGCGCGCGGCGGTCGCCCGCTTCGCGCAGCGGGTCGTCGAAACCCGTGGCCAGGTGAGCGATGCCGACATCGCGGCGGTGCGAGGAGCCGGCTACACCGACGGGCAGATCCAGGCGATCGTCACGATCGCCGTGGTGTTCCTGCTCACCAACTTCCTCAACAACGTCAACCAGACCGACGTCGACATCCCCGCAACCCGGGCGGAGAACACCGCCGCCTGATCACGGACCCGGCTCCCCACCTCACCATTTTTCCCGGCACCGCAAGAAGAAAGCAGATCGACATGGACCTCGACAAGATCATGAACAAGCACCTCACCCGATACTTCGACGGAAGCCGGACCATCCCGCAAGAAACACTGCAGCAGCTGCTGAAGTTCCTGCGCTCGGCGCCGACGTCGGTGAACGTGCAGCCGAACCACTTCTACGTCCTCGGAACGGACGAAGGAAAGAGGCAGCTCGCGAACAATCTGGGCGAACGCTTCGCCGACAACGGCGAGAAGATCATGAACGCCTCGCACGCGATCATCATGACCACTCGCGTGGACGTGCCCGACGATCACCTCGAAGCCGTGTTCGACAAGGAGAAAGCAGACGGTCGCTTCCCCGACCCGGCGAAGCAGGCCCACTGGGAGTCGATGACCCGCGACTTCCTCAACCTCCGCAACTACGGCTACAAAGACCTGAACCACTGGATGGAGAAGCAGACCTACCTGGCGCTCGGGATGACGATGATGGCGGCGGCCGAGCTCGGCATCGAAGCCATGCCGCTGGAAGGGTTCGACCCGGCCAGCGTCGACAAGGCGTTCAAGATCCGCGAGACCGGGCACACGACCACGGTGCTGCTCGCACTCGGCTACCCCGACACCGCCAAGGCATACGCCACCCCGATCTCGCGTTTCGCGCCCGACCGGCTCTTCACCTTCGCCTGAATAGCTCTGGCTCCGGCCTCGTCCGTATCGCGGTTTGCCGTAATACGACGGCTCGAACCGACACTGACCAGGTGCGCGGCGAGCACCCGGACGCGCATCGAACGACCGTCAAACCGCAGAAAGACCATCACCATGTCTGACACGACGCAACACGTGCGCTACGAACAGTGTTCATCATGCCGAACGCCTGGGACGCCCCGTCGGCCCTGCTCTTCAAGGAAGCCGGATTCGCCTCCATCGCAACCTCCTCGGCGGCCTTCGCGGCAACCCTGGGCCGGCTCGACGGCATCCACGCCGTCAGCCGCGACGAACACCTGGATCACGCCGCGCTCCTCACCTCGGTGAGCGGCCTGCCGATCAACGGCGACTTCGAGGACGGCTACGGCGACACTCCCGAGGACGTCCGGGCCACCGTCGATGCCGCTATCGCCCGTGGCCTGGCCGGCATCGGAATCGAAGACACCACCGGCGACCCCGCCCAGCCGATTCGCGGATTCGACGACGCGGTACGCCGCATCGAGGCCGCCGCCAAGGCCGCACGCGGACGGATCGTTCTGACCGGCCGTACGGACAACTTCCTCTGGGGAATCGCCGATCTCGACGACACCATCCGCCGCCTCACGGCATTCGCGGAAGCGGGAGCTGACGTCGTCTACGCGCCGAACCTTCCCGATCTCGCCGCCGTGAGCGCGGTCGTCGAGGCCGTCGCTCCCAAGCCGGTCAACCTCCTCGTCGGCCCGTCAGACGGGGTGAGCCTGCAGGAGCTGCAGACGATAGGCGTGCGTCGGATCAGCCTCGGAGTCGACCCGTACACGCACGCTCTCGGAGCCATCCGCGCGGCTGCAGCGAATCTCGAGACCGGCGACCTGACGGCACTCGCATCAGATCTCACTTTCGGCCACATCATCAGCCTCATCAGGAGCTGACTCGAGCTCCGGGGCAGCCGAGCCGCCGACGGCGATCTCGCTTATGGCGGCAGCGACTTCCTGGTCGACGGGTTGGTCGCGTGGGGCGGTGCGACGAAGATCGCCGACCGGATCGAACAATTTGTGGAGTCGGGCGCCGACCACATCACGCTGCGCATCCTGCCCTGCAGCGGTTCCCGGCATGAGGAGTGGCGGGTGCTCGCACGTCTGTCCGGCTCATCGTGGTCTGCAGTCCGACCTTTCCGCTCGGCCGGTTCTCGCGGCCTGGCACGCCTCCAGGCACAGCAACGGCGAATCTGATGACGGTGATCGGCGTCGCGCAACGGGTAGTCGGCGATGTCGAGCTGCTCGGCTGCGGGCAGCAGGGACCGACTTCGCGACTACGGCCCCGGCGTCCGCCTCCGGACGGGCCCGGATGCCCCGCCGCGGCGATCACCTGGCGCTGCAGGCCGGCGCCGGGAAGACCACCACTCCGACGATGCTCGGCGCCGCCACCCGCAAGCACGGTCGGTACCTGGCGTTCAACAAGGTGATCGCGCGCGAGGCCGACGCGAGTTCGGCCCGAGCGTGCAGTGCTCGACCGCGCACGCCCTGGCCCATCGCGCCGGCGGACATCGTTTCGCCGAGCGCCGACGGTGGGCGGCGCGGATCAGCCCGCGGCTGGTGCTGTACCAGTCGACCTGCCAGTCTCTGGGCTCGATCACCTCTTCTCCGAGGTAGCCGAGCTCGCACAGAACGCCGACTGCGAGGCACCGGGCACGAGCAGTTGCGTTGCGCGGATGGGCGCCCTCTGGGGATTTCAGGGCAAGTTTTCGCCGGCCCCCGAAAGATTCCTCCCTTGGCTTACACCAATCGAACTGACGACGGCGGCCAACGGCACGAGCCACAGCTGCGGCGGTGCCGACCGCCGAGGAGTTGACCGGCGGCAGCCGAGGTCGAGGAACCCCATCCCGTCACCGAGCCCGTGCTCGGTCGAACATCCGGAGGAACGTCTTGAGCGAGCAGAAC
>NZ_JBITBT010000047.1:0-10256 GCF_044452505.1 Amycolatopsis sp. NPDC051903
GGACAACCACCCCACCCAGCCACTGACCACCCGGTTTTGTCGGGGGTGGCCGATAGAATGGACTCGGGGACGCCCCCCTCGGGAGGGCGGGGGCATGTCCCCCGGCGGCCAGGGTCAGTGGGGCCGGGTGATCGGCCGGCTCACCACGGGAGACGAGAAGACCAGCGAGGTCGTCGTCTCGCCGTAGCGTTGGGCGCGCTCGACGAAGGTTTCCAGTTCGCCCGTGGTGCGGCAGCGCACGCGCAGCAGCCAGCACTCGTCGCCCGTGATGTGGTCGGCGGAGGTGACCTCGGGCAGCGGCAGGATGGTGGAGCGGAAGCGCGGGCCGTCGAGGCTGCGGACGCGGACGCGGACCACCGCTTCGATCGGGAGGCCCAGTTTCGTGGCGTCGACCTGGGCCGAGTAGCCCGTGATGATGCCGCGCTGCTCGAGGCGGCGCACGCGTTCCGTCACGGCCGGCGCGGACAGGGACACGCGGCGGCCGAGTTCGGAGTAGGTGAGGCGGCCGTCGGCCTGGAGGAGGTCGAGCAGGTGCCAGTCGGTGGCGTCGAGGTCCGCGGAGTCCCCAGCGCGGTCAGGCAAGACGTCCAACAGAAACTCCCGGCGAAGCGCGGCCCGAACGAGGAAATCCCAGGTTAGCTGACCCGATCACCTGGATCCGGCTCTGTGGCCGGCACCCCTCGGCCGACGACGATATGCCCATGACACCTCGCATCCTCCAGTTCTCCACTCCCACCCCCGCGGAAGCCGTCACGTACTTCGGGCGCGAGCTCGGCTTCGAAGTCGACCCCGTCGATCTCGCGCAGGACCTCGCCGAGGGCCGCACCGACGGGTACGTCCTCGTCGAGTGCCGCGGCGCCGAAGCGTACGAACGGGCGCGCATCCCCGGCGCGATCAACCTGCCCTACCGCGACGTCTCCGAAGCCACCACGAGAGACCTCGACCGGAGCCTCGTTTACGTCTGCTACTGCGAAAGCATCCACTGCAACGCCGCCACCCAGGGTGCGCTGCGCCTGTCCGCCCTCGGCTTTACGACGAAGCGCCTGTCCGGCGGCATCACCACCTGGCAGGCGAGCGGCTACCCCGTCGAGACCACTACACCGGTCCGTACCCTGGAGGCGTGACACGTCTGCTGATCATCCAACCCGACGCCGGCGACCCCCTCGGCCCGCTCGGCGACTGGCTGACCGAAGCCGGCGCCGAGCTCGATGTGCGGTTGCCGCCCGAGCAGGAGCTGCCGGCGGACCTCGACGGTTACGCGGGCGTCGTCTGCCTCGGCGGCGGCATGGGCGCCCTCGACGACGACCACCACCCGTGGCTCGCCGACGTTCGCAAACTCCTCGGCCAGGCCGCCGGCAAGCAGCTGCCGACACTCGGTATCTGCCTCGGCGCCCAGCTGCTCGCGGCGGCGACCGGCGGCCAGGTCGCCGTCGGCGAGGACGGGCCCGAGGTCGGCCCCTCGCTCGTCTCCAAGAAGGACGCCGCCTGGACCGACCCGCTGTTCGCCGACCTGCCGCTGATGCAGGACGTGATCCAGTTCCACAACGACGTCGTCAAGCGCCTCCCGCCGGGCGCCGAGCTGCTCGCGTCCGCGCCGCTGTACCCGAACCAGGCCTACCGGCTGCGCCGCTGCGTCTACGGTGTCCAGTTCCACATCGAGACGACGCCCGACCTCGTGCGCCGCTGGGCGGAGGACGAGCCCGAGATGGCGGAGCTCACCCGTCCGGGTGCGTTGACGCCGGAGAACCTGATCTCGGTGCACGCCGACATCGCCGAGACCTGGCGGCCGTTCGCTCACCGGTTCGTCCGATTGGCGGCCGGGGAGCTGGCAACTGCGTCAGAGAGTCAACACACGTTGCCGCTGGCTTAACGAATGATGTCCTGATCACTAACGCTGCGTTGACGATTCACTCGATCGGTCAGGTACCTTGCGAGTGGGTGTTTCCGTAGGGTTCGGAGGTCGGGGTGGACCCCTCGCTGCTGGTCGTCGTCGTCATCGTCACCGCTCTCGTATTCGATTTCACCAACGGGTTCCACGACACGGCCAACGCGATGGCGACCTCGATCGCCACCGGCGCGCTGCGGCCCAGAATCGCGGTCGCGATCTCCGCCGTGCTCAACCTCGTGGGTGCGTTCCTGTCCGTCGAGGTCGCGAAGACGATCTCCAGCGGGCTCGTCGACGACACGAAGATCGGGCCCGCCATCGTGTTCGGCGGGCTCGTCGGCGCGATCGTGTGGAACCTCGTCACGTGGTACGTCGGCCTGCCGTCGAGTTCGTCCCACGCGCTGTTCGGCGGTCTCATCGGCGCCACCTGGGTTTCGGCGGGCGCGGACTCCGTGCACTTCGGCAAGATCGTCGACAAGGTCCTCGTGCCGGCCGCCGCGTCGCCCGTGATCGCCGGAGTCGTGGCGGCCGCCGTCACGTACGTCGTCTACAAGGTGTTCGTGCGCAAGCGCGGCGGGCGCGGGTTCCGCATCGGCCAGATCGTCTCGGCGTCGCTCGTCTCGCTCGCGCACGGCACCAACGACGCCCAGAAGACCATGGGTGTCATCACCCTCGTGCTCGTCACCGCCGGCGCCCTGCCGGCGGGCTCCGCGCCGCCGGTGTGGGTCATCATCAGCGCCGCGTCCGCGCTCGCCCTCGGTACGTACCTCGGCGGCTGGCGCATCACCCACACCCTCGGCAAGGGCCTGACCGACATCGAAGGCCCGCAGGGTTTCGCGGCGCAGACGAGCAGCGCGGCCGTGATCCTGCTGTCCTCGCACTTCGGTTTCCCGCTCTCGACCACGCACGTGTGCTCGGGCGGCATCGTCGGCTCCGGCGTCGGCCGGCACGAAGCGCCGGTGCGCTGGGGGATGGCGGGCCGCATGGTCATCGCCTGGCTGTTCACGCTGCCGGCGGCCGCGCTCGTCGGCGCGGCGGCGGGTGAGCTCGCGTCACTCGGGACTGCGGGCACGATCGGCGTCGGCGTGGCCGGCATCGCGATCGGCCTCGGCATCTACCTGCTCTCGCGCCGCAAGCCCGTCACCGCGCACAGCTTCCAGGTCCCCGAGCCGATGCCCGCCGACACGGAACCCGACCGCCTCGCCGCCTGACGCCGAACGCGTGCCCGGCTGCCCAGCCGCACCGGATCCGGCTACGGTGAGGGAGATGGCAGAGCGCGCGCGGACCGCCCCATCGGCGGCCAGGTACGGCTTCACCGACACCCGGGCCGACGCCCAGTTGCGCGCGGCGGGCTGGTGGGACGCCGCGGGACCGGTCGACGGTGTCACCGACGTGCTCGGCGCCCTGTCGCGAGCCGCCGATCCCGACCTCGCGCTGCAGGCGCTCGACCGCATCCGCGAAGCCGACGAGGCCCGCTGGCCCGATCTGGACCGCACGCTCCGGGAGAACCGGACGTTCCGCGGCCGGCTCGTCTCGGTGCTCGGCACGTCGACCGCGCTCGGCGACTTCCTCGCCGCCCACCCCGGTGAGTGGCGCTGCCTCGCCGACCACCGCTGCACCGTCCCCGAGCAGTTCACCGATCGGCTGCTCGAGGACCTGCGCCAGGACGACGGCTCATACCTCACCGGAAACCCCGCCGAACAGGCGCTGCGCACGGGGTACCGGCGGCTGTTGCTCGGCATCGCCGCGGCCGACCTCGGGCACCTCGTGGAGGCCGGCCTGGACCACCCGTCGTTCAAGGAGGTCGCGAGCCAGCTCACGCTGCTGGCCGAGGCCACGCTGAAGGCGGGCGTCGCCGTGGCCGAGGCGGAAGTCGGGGCGCCGGCCGAGGGCGCGCTGTCCGTGATCGCCATGGGCAAAACGGGCGGGCGCGAGCTCAACTACGTCAGCGACGTCGACGTGATCTTCGTCGGCGCGGGTGATCTCGCGGTCGCGACGCGGCTGGCCAGCACGATGATGCGCGTGGTCGGCCAGGCGTGCTTCGAGGTCGACGCGGCACTGCGGCCCGAGGGCAAGAGCGGCGCGCTCGTGCGCACGCTCGAAGGCCACACGGCGTACTACCAGAAGTGGGCCAAGACGTGGGAGTTCCAGGCGCTGCTCAAGGCGCGGCCCGTCGCGGGTGACCCCGAGCTGGGCCGCCTGTACGCGGAGATGGTCGCGCCCATGGTGTGGTCGGCCGCCGACCGCGAGAACTTCGTCACCGAGGTGCAGCAGATGCGCCGGCGCGTGGAGGACCACGTGAGCGCCGAACACGCCGAGCGCGAGCTGAAGCTGGGCCGCGGTGGGCTGCGCGACGTCGAGTTCGCCGTGCAGCTGCTGCAGCTCGTGCACGGCCGAGTCGACCCCGAGCTGCGCTCACCGTCCACAATGGAGGCACTGGAAGCGCTGGGCGAAGGCGGCTACGTCGGCCGTGCGGACGCGGCCGAGATGGGGACGTCGTACGAGTTCCTGCGCACCGTCGAGCACCGGCTGCAACTGCGCCGGCTGCGGCGCACGCACCTGTTCCCCGAGGCGACGGACACCGCCGAGCTGCGCGTTCTCGCCCGCGCGTGCGGTATCAAGGCCGCGCGCGGCCGCAGCCAGGGCGAGGAACTGCTCGCCGAGTTCCGCCGCCACGCGCAGGGCATCCGGCGGCTGCACGAGAAGGTCTTCTACCGCCCGCTGCTGCAGTCCGTGGCGAACGTGCCGACGGAAGCGTTGCGGCTCACCACGAAGCAGGCGGCGAGCCGGCTCGCCGCGCTCGGCTACGCGGCGCCGGAAGGCGCGCTGCAGCACATCAAGGCGCTCACTGCGGGTGTTTCGCGGCGCGCGGCGATCCAGCAGGCGCTGCTGCCCGTGCTGCTCGACTTCCTGGCCGACACCCCGGATCCCGACGGCGGGCTGCTCTCGTACCGCAAGGTTTCCGAGGCGCTGGAAGACACTCCGTGGTACCTGCGGGTGCTGCGTGACGAGGGCACGGTCGTGGAACGGCTCGCGTTCCTGCTCGGCACATCGCACCTCGTGCCCGACCTGCTCGTGCGCGCGCCGGAAGTGCTGCAGCTGCTGGGTGATCCGGCGCGGCTGACCGGGCGCAAACCGGCCGAAGTCGCGACGTCGTTGCGCGCGGCCGTGCGCCGGCAGCCGGGCCTGAACGCGGCGGTGGCGGCCGCGCGTTCGTTGCGGCGCCACGAAATCCTGCGCGTCGCGTGCGCGGATCTGCTGGGGATGCTGGACGTGCCGGCCGTGTGCGAAGCCCTCTCCAGCGTGTGGGTCGCCGTGCTGCAGGGCGCGCTCGCCGCGGCGTACCGGCAGCGCCAGGCGGAGCTGGGCCGCACGCCGGCGACCGTGGCAGTGATCGGCATGGGGCGCCTCGGCGGAGCGGAACTCGGCTACGGCTCGGACGCGGACGTGCTGTTCGTCTGCGAGCCGGCGGAAGGCGTGTCGGACTCGGACGCGGTGAAGTTCGCGTCGTCGGTCGCCGAGACCGTGCGGAAGATGCTGGGGGCACCGAGTTCCGACCCGGCGCTGCTCGTCGACGCGGACCTGCGGCCCGAAGGACGCAACGGTCCGCTCGTGCGCACGCTCGACTCCTACCGCGCGTACTACCAGCGCTGGGGCGAAATCTGGGAAGCGCAGGCCTTGCTGCGCGCGCGGTTCATCGCGGGCGACGAGGACCTGGGCGAGCGGTTCATCACGATGATCGATCCGATCCGCTACCCCGAAGGCGGCCTGGACGCGACCAAGGCGCGCGAGATCCGGCGCATCAAGGCGCGGGTGGAAACCGAGCGGCTGCCGCGCGGGGCCGACCCGACGCGCCACACCAAGCTGGGCCGCGGCGGGCTCGCGGACGTCGAGTGGACCGTGCAGCTGCTGCAGTTGCAGCACGCGCACGAAGAACCGAGCCTGCGCACGACGTCGACGCTCGACGCGCTCACCGCGTTGGCGGACACGGGAATCGCGCCCGCGGAGTCGGTGGATTCCTTGCGCGAGGCGTGGTTGCTGGCCACGCGCGTGCGCAACGCGGGGATGCTGGTGCGTGGCAAGGCCGTCGACGAGGTGCCCGGCTCGGGCCGCGACCTCGCCGCCGTGGCGCGCGTGTTCGGCTACACCGTCGACGACGATCCGGGCGAGTTCCTCGACAGCTACCGGCGCGTGACGCGGCGCGCGCACGCGGTGGTCGAGGAGCTGTTCTACGAGACCTAGAGTGGGCTCGTGACCGATCGTGAACCGTTTCGCACCCGCATCAAGGTGCGCCACTACGAACTCGACTCGCTGGGGCACCTGAACCACGCCGTCTACCACTCCTACGGCGAGGTTTCGCGCATCGAGCTCTTCGAAGCCGCGGGCGACGTACGGCTGCGCGAGCAGAACCTCGCGCCGGTGCTGCTGGAGTCCCACGTCGTCTACCGCCGCGAACTGCGCGGCGGCGACGTCGTCGACGTGTCGTGCGACGCGCGCTTCGGCGACGGGAAGGTCTTCTGGATGACCTCCCGCATCGTGAAGCTCGACGGCACGCTCTCGGCGGAGATCACGTGCACGGTCGGCCTCATGGACCTGGTGCGGCGCAAGCTAGTCGACGACCCGCGCGGCCACTTCGAGCGCGCCGGTCTGAACCTCAAAGTCCTGTCGACGGCCGAGTGATGGAACCCTGGCTGGCGGACACCCGCACGTCCTACGACACCGTCGCCGCGACCTACGCCGCGCAGCTGCGGCACCGGCTGGCCGACGAGCCGTACCTGCGGGCCCTGCTGGGTCTCTTCGCGGAGCTGGCGGGCCCGGGGCCGGTCGCCGACGTCGGCTGCGGACCGGGCTGGGTGACGGCTCACCTGCGCGGCCTCGGAGTGGACGCGTTCGGCGTCGACTTGTCGCCGGAGATGATCGCGTACGCGCGTCGCGCCCAGCCGGGGGTGCGGTTCGAGGTGGGGTCGATGACGGACCTGACGCTCCCGGCGGCGTCGGTGTCGGGCGTTCTCGCGTTCTGGTCGCTGATCCACGTGCCGGACGCCGACGTGCCCGGTGTGCTGGCGGGGTTCCGGCGCGTGCTGCGGCCCGGTGGCGTGGTGCTGATCGGTTTCCACGTCGGCTCCGAGACCACGCTGAAGACCTCCGGCTACGGCGGCCACCCCATGCACGTCCACATCCACCGCCGCACGCCGGCCGTCGTCTCCGCGCTCCTGCGCGACGCGGGTTTCGCGATCGAGGCGGAGCTCCTGCTCAACCCGGACGACCGCGTGCCGGGTGGTGTGGTCATCGCGCGAGCGCCTGCCGCGGATTAGCGCGCGGCTGCGAACTGTCGGTCCCCCGTGAGAGGCTCGGACCTCATTGAACGCGTGTCCGCAGGTTCCGTGGAGGTGCCCGGGTGACCAGTCAGGAGCCGAGTGCGGCCGACGTGATGACCTTGGCCGTGCAGGAACGCAGTGATTTCGCCGGGTTCCTCGAAACGCTGACCCTCCGGCAGTGGGAGGCGCCGAGCCTGTGTGGCGACTGGACCGTGCGCGACGTGGTCGCGCACGTGATCAGCTACGAGGAACTGAGCTGGGCGGGCGTCGTCAAACGGTTCGCTCGCGGCGGGTTCGCCCTCAGCAGGGCCAACGAGATCGGCATCCGCGAGTACTCGCGCAGCCCGCGGGAACTGATCGATCTGCTGCACGCGCACCAGCGGCCGCGAGGGCTGACCGCCGTTCGCAGCGGCATGATCGCGCTCCTGGACGCGACGATCCACCACCAGGACATCCGCCGTCCGCTCGGCCTGCCCCGCGAGATCCCGCACGACCGCCTGCGAACCGCGTTGCGGCTGGCGTTGACCGCACCACCCATCGGCGCGCCCAAACGAGCGCGTGGCCTCACGCTCGTCGCCACCGACGTCGGCTGGTCCCGCGGCTCCGGGCCCGAAGTCCGGGGGCCGGGCGAAGCCTTGCTCATGGCTCTCGCGGGACGCGGCGACACGCTCGGCGAACTCTCCGGTCCCGGCCAGGCGCTGCTCGCCGAGCGGATTTGACGACCGCCGGATCCGCACAAAAAATCGGGACGGCGGTCGGGGTTTTCCCCTCGACCGCCGTCCCGCGTCTAGCTGGCTGTCACCTGCCGGCCCTCAAAGCCCGGTGACGGCCTGGTGGGGGCTCCGACCGGCGAAAAGCCTGTTCGCAGCCCCGCGCCGATCACACGTCGTAGTACAGCGCGAACTCGTACGGGTGCGGGCGCAGCCGCAGCGGGTCGATTTCGTTCTCGCGCTTGAAGGAGATCCAGGTGTCGATCACGTCGGGCGTGAAGACACCGCCTTCGAGCAGGAAGTCGTGGTCCTGCTCCAGCGTGTCGAGCACCGTGCCCAGGTCGCCCGGGACGAGCTTGACGTTCTTGGCCTCCTCGGGCGGCAGCTCGTAGAGGTCCTTGTCGATGGGCTCCGGCGGCTCGATCTTGTTCTTGATGCCGTCGAGGCCGGCCATCATCATCGCGGAGAACGCGAGGTACGGGTTGCCCGACGAGTCGGGGCAGCGGAACTCGGCGCGCTTCGCCTTCGGGTTGTTGCCCGTGATCGGGATGCGGACGCAGGCGGAGCGGTTGCGCTGCGAGTACACGAGCGAAACCGGCGCCTCGAAGCCCGGCACCAGGCGGTGGTAGGAGTTCACCGTCGGGTTGGTGAAGGCCAGCAGGCTCGGGGCGTGCTTGAGCAGACCACCGATGTAGTGGCGCGCCGTGTCGGACAGGCCCGCGTAGCCGGACTCGTCGTGGAACAGCGGCTGGCCGTCCTTCCACAGCGACTGGTGGCAGTGCATGCCCGAACCGTTGTCGCCCGCGAGCGGCTTCGGCATGAACGTCGCGGTCTTGCCGGCGGCGAACACCGTGTTCTTCACGATGTACTTGAACAGCTGCAGGTCGTCCGCGGCGTGGAGCAGGGTGTTGAACTTGTAGTTGATCTCGGTCTGGCCGGCGGTGCCCACCTCGTGGTGCGCGCGCTCGATCTCGAAGCCCGAGCCCTGCAGCTGGCGGACGATGTCGTCGCGCAGGTCGGCGAAGTGGTCGACCGGCGGGACGGGGAAGTAGCCGCCCTTGAACTTCGTCTTGTAACCCTGGTTGCCGCCGACCTCGTCGGCGCCGGTGTTCCACCAGCCCTCGACGGAGTCGATCTCGTGGAACGAGGCGTGCTCGGCGGAGTCGAAGCGCACCGAGTCGAAGATGTAGAACTCGGCCTCCGGGCCGAAGTACACGTTGTCGGCCACGCCGTACTCGGCGATGTACTGCTCGGCCTTGCGCGCGATGTTGCGCGGGTCGCGGCTGTAGGGCTCGCGCGTGAACGGGTCGTGCACGAAGAAGTTCAGCGAGAGCGTCTTCGCCTTGCGGAACGGGTCGATGCGGGCCGTCTCGGGGTCCGGCAGCAGCAGCATGTCGGACTCGTGGATCGACTGGAAGCCGCGGACCGAGGAGCCGTCGAAGGCCAGGCCTTCCTCGTAGGCCTCGAGGTCGAACGCCTTGGCGGGCACCGTGAAGTGCTGCATGACGCCCGGCAGGTCGCAGAACCTGACGTCGATGGACTCCACCTTCTCGTCGGCGATGAGGCGCTGGATGTCGTCTGGAGTAGTGGGCACCCTCGGTGACTCCTTCTTCGATCGAGCTCGCTCGGCTTTACTCTCTTCGGCTCACGCTAAGAGCACGGTGTTGCCCGACCGTCACCCGTATGTTTCGCCGGTGTTAACGGGTCGCGCGCCACCCCTATCCGACCAGGGCAGATGTGTTCCACGCCACCGGCATACCCTGGACGGGTGGCGAGATGGACGGGCGAGTGGCTACCGGGCACCGGCACCGGCGATCACACCGCGCCCAAGTGGCCCGGTGAAGCGTTCGGCCTGCCCGAATCCGGCGTGGGCTCCGTCGCGGGCTTCGGCTCGCGCCTGCTGGCCCTCGTCGTCGACCTGGTGGTCGCCGGCCTCATCACCACGCTGTTCGTCCGCTACGACCTCCAGGACGTCGCGGCCATGCAGACCTTCAACTGGTGGGCCGGCGTGGTCTGGGCCGTCATCACCACCATCCCGGTGACCTTCTTCGGCTTCACCGTCGGCATGGCCGCCACCGGCATCCGCGTCGCCCGCCTCGACGGGGGCTCGATGGTGGGACCCTGGCGCGCGATCGTGCGGATGATCCTGACGGTCGTGATTGTGCCCGCCCTGGTGCGCAACGCGGACGGCCGCAACTGGCTGGACCGGGTGACCGGCACTGTTGTGATCCGGATGCGCTGAGGTTCTGCCCTTCGCCTTCGGTGGTTTGGGCTGCGCTGGGTGGTTTTCGGCTGCCCTCGTTGTCGCTGGCTGGGTTCTCGCCGGACTCCGGCTCCTGCCGG
>NZ_JBITBT010000047.1:10352-78782 GCF_044452505.1 Amycolatopsis sp. NPDC051903
CCGGGACACAGCTCCTGCCGGGACACAGCTCCTGCCGGGACACAGCTCCTGCCGGGACACAGCTCCTGCCGGGACACAGCTCCTGCCGGGACACAGCTCCTGCCGGGACACAGCCCCCACCCTCCCAAGGGGGCGTCCCACGTCCATTCTATCGGCCACCCCCGACAAAACCCGTGGTCAAGGCAATCGAGGGCTGAGTTGTCCACAACTCGAGGATGCTGTGGACAACTCCGCTATCGGGGTGCGGTGGCGCTGTGAACAGCGTGAATCGCCTCGCCGTAAGTCGAAGAGTGGAAGGGTTCGCCAGGAGCGAAGAAGGCCGGCATCACGCCAGCGGTCGACTGCCGGCGGAAATGCGGTGGTCAGGACCGGGCCGATAACGAGGGAAGCCGGTATGGGCCATTGATCAGGACCAGTACAGCCGAGGGACCGACCGGCCTCAGGTCCGCCGGAGTCCGAATGCGGAGCCTGGGCGGCCAGCCGACGGCGGAAGCAACCCGACCACGGCCCCGAGACCGCAGGCCACCCCACCTCAAACTACGCAGCCGCAAGGCCCAAGACCGCAAGCCCAAGATCGCGGGCCGCGCGCCTGCCAGTCACGCGACCGCGGGCCGCCGACCGGAGGCCTAAGACCGCAGGTCACGCGAGCCCAAGCTGCCGGACCGCAAGCCAGGCCACGCGACCCCAGGCCACACAACTGCAAGTCGCGCGACCGCAGGCCGCCGACCGCAAGCCCAAGACCTCGGGCCACGCGACCGCAGTCCACCCGACCGCCAGCCACCCGACCCCAAGGGCCGCATCACCACAGCCACCAACCACCCCACACAAGAAAAGGCCCCCGGGAACCAACCCCGGAGGCCTCTTCACAGCGGCAAACCCCAGCTCAGCGTCGCCGGATCGTCCGCTGCACGTTGCGCATCTTCGCGCCCGCCGGCATGGGGCCCTTCGGCATGGCCGCGCCGCGGTTGCCGAGGGCGGCGAGCTTGGCCTCGAGGGCGTCGACCTGCGGGGGCTTGAGGTTGCGGGGCAGCTTCATCAGCGTGCTCTGCAGCTTCTTGAGCGGCACCTCGTCGGCGTCGTTGCCGATGGTGAAGTCGTAGATCGGGGTGTCGCCGATCAGGCGCGACACGCGCTTCTTCTCCTGCGCCAGCAGGGTCTTCACGCGGTGCGGCACACCTTCGGCCACGAGGATCACGCCCGGCGCGCCCAGCACGCGGTGCACGGCGTCGAGCTGTGTCGTCGCGGCCACGGTGGGCGTCACGCGCCAGCTGCCGCGCATGTTCTCCAGCGCCCAGGCGCCCGCGCCCGGCTGGCCGTCGGCCTTCGTGTACACCGTCTTCTGCACGCGGCGGCCGAAGATGATCACGGCGAGCAGCACACCGAGCACGACGCCCAGCGGCAGCAGCGCCCACTGCATGTTGAAGATGAACCCGACGCCGAACAGCACACCGGCGACGACCACGATCGAGCCGACCATCCAAGGAATCAGCATCGGATCTTCGCGGCGTTGCATCTTGAACGCCTCGAAGAGCTGACCGCGCCGGGCCTTGCCGGCCGCGCGCTTCTCCGCCTTGGCCTGCTTGGCCGCTTCCTTGTCCTGCTTACCCGCCATTTAACCAGGATACGGCCGCGTGCCCTGCCACGAATCCGTCGGCCCCCTCTGCGAGGATCGCGGGGTGGCAAGCGCATCGTCTCCGAAGAGCCGTCCGAGCCTCCTGGACGGGCTCGACCCCGAGCAACGTGCCGCCGCCGCCGCGCCGCGCGGACCCGTCTGCGTCCTCGCCGGCGCCGGGACGGGCAAGACGCGCACGATCACGCACCGCATCGCGCACCTGGTCAGGTCGGGGCACGTCGCGGCCGGGCAGGTGCTCGCCGTCACGTTCACCGCGCGCGCGGCGGGCGAGATGCGCACGCGGCTGCGCGGCCTCGGCGTCGACGCCGCGCAGGCGCTCACGTTCCACGCGGCCGCGCGAAGGCAGCTGCGTTACTTCTGGCCGCGCGTGGTCGGCGACCGGCCGTGGGACCTCGTCGACAACAAGTTCCGGCTCGTCGCGCAGGCGGCGCAGCGTGCGCGGCTGAGCACGGAGACGGAGATCCTGCGCGACCTCGCGAGCGAGATCGAGTGGAGCAAGGCCTCACTCGTGTCACCCGACGACTACCCGGCCGTCGCGGCGCGCACGCAGCGCGACACCCCGGCGCCGGTCGCCCAGGTCGCGCAGGTCTACCGGTTGTACGAGGAGATCAAGAACTCCGCGCAGGTCCTCGACTTCGACGACCTCCTGCTGCACACCACGGCCGTCCTCGAGAAGCACGAGGCCGTCGCGACGGAGTTCCGCGACCGCTACCGCTGCTTCGTCGTCGACGAGTACCAGGACGTCACGCCGTTGCAGCAGCGGCTGCTCGACGCGTGGCTCGGCGGCCGCGACGACCTCACCGTCGTCGGCGACGCGAACCAGACCATCTACTCCTTCGGCGGCGCCTCGCCTCGGCCTCTGCTGGAGTTCACGCGGCGGTTCCCCGAGGCCACCGTCGTGCGGCTCGAGCGCGACTACCGGTCGACGCCCGAGGTCGTCGCGCTCGCGAACCGGGTGATCGGCGCCGCGCGCGGGCGGCCGGCGGGCTCGCGGCTGAAGCTCGTCGGCCAGCGGCAGGCGGGGCCCGAGCCGCGGTTCGCCGAGTACGACGACGAGTCCGCGGAGGCCTCGGCCGTCGCACGGCGCGTGCGCGAGCTGCTCGACGGGGGAGTGTCGGCGAGCGAGATCGCGGTGCTGTTCCGCGTGAACGCGCAGTCGGAGGCCTACGAACAGGCGCTCACCGAGGCCGGCATCCCGTACCTCGTCCGCGGCGGCGAACGGTTCTTCTCACGCGCCGAGGTGCGGCAGGCGATGTCGGCGCTGCGCGTCGCGTCCGGCGACCCCGCCGGGCCCGACCTGGTGACGACGGTCCGCTCGGTGCTCGCGCGCGTCGGCCTCACCGAGCAGCCACCGGCGGGTGGCGCCGCGAAGGAGCGGTGGGACGCGCTGCTCGCGCTGGTGGAGCTCGCCGAGGAGCTTTCGGCGACCGTCGAGGACGCCGACCTCCCGCGGCTGGTCGCCGAGCTCGACCAGCGCGCGGCGGCTCAGCACCCGCCGACGGTCGAAGGCGTCACGCTGGCGTCGCTGCACGCGGCGAAGGGCCTGGAGTGGGACGCGGTGTTCCTCGTCGGCCTGTCCGAGGGCACGATGCCGATCCTCCACGCCGACGGCGACGAGGCGGCCGTCGAAGAGGAGCGCCGCCTGTTCTACGTCGGCGTCACGCGGGCGCGTGAGCACCTGTCGCTGTCGTGGTCGCTGTCGCGCACGCCGGGCGGCCGGCGCAACCGGCGGCGCAGCCGGTTCCTCTACGGGCTGATCCCGGAGGACCACCCGGCGGCCCGCGTCGCGCGGTCGCAGCAGGTGTCGTCGGCGGGCACGAAGGCCGCGCGGTGCCGGCTTTGCGGCGGGCCGCTGCTGCAGACGCTGGAGGTGAAGCTGGGGCGGTGTTCGAAGTGCCCGTCCACAGTGGATGAAGAACTCCTCGAGAAGCTGAAGACGTGGCGTGGTGAGCGTTCGCGGGAGCTGAAGGTGCCGGCGTTCGTGGTGTTCACGGACGCGACTCTGATGGCGATCGCCGAACAGCGACCGACCGACGACGGAGCGCTCGTGTCGATCTCCGGGATCGGCGCGACGAAGCTCGAACGCTTCGGCGCGGAGGTGCTCGACGTGGTCCGCTCGACGATGCGGTCTTGACCGCGTCCGCACCCTGATCGATGCGGCGAACCCGCTGCTCGCACGCGATCTTCGTAGCTTCGGAGAGTTTTCGGGAAAATGAGTTGCCCCCGTCTCGCAGGGGCAATAACCTGCACGTACCCGGGTGGGAAGAGCCCGGTCTGGGGATCCATGTGACGAGTGCCGCCCGGTGCGGCAGCGTCCGGACAGCGAAAGGTGGTGCCGGTGAAATGATCAGCAACATGACGCTCACGAACCCTGGCACCGGTCTGTCCGGCTGCGGACTCATCCCCGCTTCGCGCCAGGGTACCGGTGTGTCCACGAGTGCTCACCTCGGCGGACTCCGCCGGGTCGATGAGCGTACGTGGACCTCGGTTGAGGTCACCCTGGCCAACGCTGCCTTCGTTGGCGCGTACCCGCAGGTCGAGGTCGATCTGCCGACCATCAAGCAGTTCCGTGTTCCGTTGTCGATACGGGAGCGAAGTTCCTGACCTAGTCAGGACACGAGGCTCACGAAGGCCGCGGAACCGGTAACCGGATCCGCGGCCTTCGTGTTTTTTTGGCTGCACAACCCCGAGGAACAAGTTGTCCAGTTCGATCGACAGTCCGAAAACCACCGCAACGATGAAGAGGAGCACGGAAATGTCGTCCGCCATCGCCTTCGCCGAGGGGTTCGACCTCGGTATCGGCGACCTGCTCGACGGGGTCGCCGCCCCCGAGCTCGAGCTGCCCTGCCGTTCCCGCGACGCAGACCTCTGGTTCGCCGAGTCGCCTGCCGAGCTCGAGCGCGCCAAGTCCCTGTGCGCCGACTGCCCCGTCCGCGAGGCCTGCCTCGCGGGTGCCCTTGCCCGGCGCGAGCCGTGGGGGGTCTGGGGTGGCGAGATCTTCGAGCGTGGTGTCGTCATCGCGCGGAAGCGGCCCCGTGGCCGTCCGCGCAAGAACGCCGCGCTGGAGCCCGCTGCCGCTGCCGGGAGCGCCGCCGCATGACCGTCGAGCTGATCACCATCCGCGATTACGAGGCGCGCACCCGTGAACCGGATCGCGCGCAGCCACTTCCCCAGCAGAACGACACTCAGGAGACCAGCGAAATGTTGCTTCACGAAGAACTGTCCAGGGCCCGAATACGGGATCTGGAGGAAGAAGTACAAGCGCAACGCCCTTGGCGTCGCGCACGCGCCGCGCGCCGGTGGGCCCGCGTCGCCCGGTGGGCGGCCGACCGCTCCCGCCGGTTCCAGGATTGATCCGCGCGGAGGGCCGGTCACTTCGGTGGCCGGCCTTCCGGCTTTTTCCCTGAACTCGCACGGAGTTCACCGCGCGGTCGCCGGTCCGTCGGCTCGTTCGGCCGCGGGGTTCGGGTGTTGAATGAGGGTCGTGTCCGCACACCACCATTCCCACAGCCACACCCACGACCACATCGACTGGGCCGACCGGCTCACCCAGCTCCGCACGGCCGACACCCTCGACGCCGACGCCCAGTCCGCGATCGCCCGCCGCCTCGTCGCGGCCCTCCCGCGCGGCGCCACGATCGTCGACCTCGGCTGCGGCGCCGGCGGCATGAGCACCCACTTCGCCACCGCCCTGGCCTCCCACGGCGGCGGCACCCTCATCCTCGTCGACGCGACGCCGGAGCTGCTCGCCGTCGCCGAGGAAACGGTCAAGGCCGCCGCTTCGGGCGGCCCTTCGGCCGCCGGTTCTGGTGCGGCACCGGCTGTCGCCGTGCCTGGCGGAATTGGTTCGGGTGCAGGGGTTTCCCCTGCGGGTCCGGTCGCGACGGGTGTGGCCGGCACGGTTGGCTCCGGTGCTGGGGTTGCGCCCGCCGGTTCGGTTGCGACGGGTGTGGCCGATACGGTCGGTTCTGATGACGCTGTTGCGCCCGATGGCTCGGCCGCAATGGGCGCGGCCGAGCGGGTTGGTTCCGGCGACGCGGTCGCGCCCGCCGGTTCGGTCGAGACGGGTGTGGCCGACGAGGTTGGTTCGGGCGCAGGGGTTTCCCCTGCGGGTCCGGTCGCGACGGGCGTGGCCGGTTCCGGGTCCGGTCCGGTGCCTGCGGGTGGCTCCGGCGCGGTCGGTGCCGGGCCTGTCGAGGTGCGGGCCGTGCTCGGGGATCTCGCTGATGCGGAGCTCCCGGAGTCTTTGCCGGCGGCGGATCTGGTGTGGGCGTCGCGCGTGGTGCACCACTTGCCGGATCAGCAGGCGGCCGTGGGGACTCTCGCGCGGGTCGCCAAGGCGGGCGGGTTGGTGGCGCTCGCTGAGGGTGGGCTGGATTTCCGTTGTCTCCCTTGGGATCTGGGGATCGGGCGGCCGGGGCTCGAGGACCGGTTGCTGGCCGCGCAGGCTGAGTGGTTCATCGGTATGCGCGAGGGCATCGAGGGTGCGGTCGCGATGCCGTACGGCTGGTCCACGGCGCTTGAGCACGCCGGGCTCACCGACGTCGACTCGTTCGGCGCGCTCGTGCACCACCCGTCGCCGGGTCCTGCGATGCTGGCCGACTACGTCGTCCACCGCATCACGCGCATCTTCGAGTTCGGCGGCGAGTACCTCACCCCGGACGACCGCGAAACCCTGACCTCCCTCCTCGACCCGGACGGCCCCCACCACCTCGCCGCCCGCCACGACCTCTACCTCACCGGCGCGAAAATCGTCCACTGTGGACGACGCCCGTGACCGCCCCCGACGCCACGTGCTCCCGCTGCAGCCGCCCCCGCTCCGGCGAATCCGACCCCCTCGCCGCCCTCTCCTGGGTCTCTACCAAGGACGACGGCCGAGAACGCTGGCTGTGCCCGAACTGCGCCCGCGACCACGTGCGCGACATCGAAGCCAAACTCCCCGACGAGTACTGGTGATCTTTTCCGATTCCGACCGCACCTCCTCCCCCTGACGGCCCGACCCGCCCGGGCGACCCGTGCGACTACCGCGGATCACGCGCCGGTTGCTCACGGGCCGCCGTTCACCAGCACACGCAGGCCACGGCGACCGACACCAGGCCGGCGCTCGCCGGCGAGTGGTGCGCCGGACCGGGACCGCAGCGGGTGGCCGCGTGAGGTCAGGCGAGCGGCCCGCTCGACCGCAGCAGGGCACCTGGTGCTGCTCCCAGGCATGCGGCTTGTGGCCCGGTGAGTGGTGCGCTCGATGGCCGCGAGTGTGCCAGTGGCCTGCGGGCAGGCCACTGGCGCACCTCTGCTGCGGCGCACCTCCGGCGGTGGCGCACCTCGGCGGTGGCGCACCTCTGCTGCGGCGCACCTCCGGCGGTGGCGCACCTCGGCGGTGGCGCACCTCGGCGGCGGCACGCCTGCTGAACACCGCGCGGCCGGTAGCAGCTCGCGGCCCGGCGAGCCGGGAGTGCGCACGGCCGCACCGCGTCGGGCGGGCTGCCGGTGGCCAGGGGAGCTGTGCGCCGGTTCGCAGCGTGCCGGGCAGGCGGCCCCAAGTAACACTTCGGAGCGCGCGGTGGGGGACCAGGAGCGCCCCGGTAGGGGCCCGGGGAGCGACCCGCTAGGCGGCCGTTCCCGACCGGTACACGGCGCGGACCTTCGGGCGCGGGGTGCGGGCCGCTTGGGTGTAGGCGCGGACGAGTTCGCGGGCGACGGCCTTGGGGGTTTCGTGCAGTTGCTCGGGGGTGCAGCGCATCAGCACGGTGCCCGTGGCGGTCAGGGCGAGGTGGCTGAAGTCGGTGGGGCCGGCGGCGGTGCGGTAGCGCCAGGCGAGCCCGACCTCGTCCCACCAGGCGTCGGCGGTGCCGATGCGGCGGCCGCGGCGGTCGCAGACCGAGACGTTCCACTGCGGGGCCGGCAGGGGCGTCTCGTGGACGACACGCAGGGCGTGGCCGTGGGCGAAGGCCTCGTGGGTGTCGAGCGCCCGGAGCACCGCACGGACGGTGGCGGAGCCGCGCTGGTTGCCGGCGTTGAGTTCGGCCAGTAGCTCGGTGCGGTCGCACAGGCCCCAGAGCAGGGGGAGCGTGGCGAGGCGCTCGACCGCGGCCGGGTCCTGCTCGCGGCGAGCCAGGTCGAGGGCGGCGCGCGCCGGGCTCGCGTAGGGCAGGCCGTTGATCATCACGGGCTCGGGCAGGCGCGCCGTGCGGCAGGTCAGCACGCCGTGTTCGGAACCCGGACGGCGGTAGTGCGGCAGGAGCAGGTGGATCTCGTCGGTGGCCGGGTGCGTGACGCCGTGGGCCCGCAGTGCGTCGACGCCCGTGATGACGGCCGTCGGGCCGTAGCGGGCGATCGTCGCGTGCAGGAGTTGTAATCGGGTCGGCGGTTTGTCCTGGGTCAGGAACACGCCGGGGTACACGCGACGCCACGGTCCGCCCGGCCGGGCCAGCCTCGCGGCTCTTCGGTTCGAGACCCCGGCGCTGCGCAGCCGCTTCAAGTCGATCACGCCCGCGGCGGAGGCGAAGGCGCTCGAATCACTCAACGCAACGGCGCGGGTGCTTGCGGTAGTCGTCATGGTTCGAGGATGACCGCTCGGCCATCCGAGTGGAACCGGCTTTTCGAATCTGTGGACAACTCCCGCTCTGCGGCGCCCAAAACGCCGGAGCCTGTGGACAACTCAGCGCGCGAACCCGGGCTGCCAGCGCTCCACGATGCCCCGCGCGGGCACCTCGGCGTCGAGCTGGCAGAGGATGCCCGTGGATCCCGCGGTGACCCGGTGGATCATCAGGTACTCGGGCGGCAGGTTCAGCGACCGGCCGACGCGGAAGTCGCTGCCGCGGGTGTCGCCGACGCGGCCGGCCTGCTTCTGCATCCAGCGGCGCGTGAAGTGGAACGTCGGCGTGGCCAGCGGCTCCGTGAACGGCGCCAGGTACGCGAGCACCTCGTCGGCCGAGAGGTCGGAGTCGGTGCGGACGAAGCCGTTCTCCCGCAGCAGCCGCATGAGGTCGGAGGAGTCGCCGTCGAGCGCCAGGCGGGTCATCTCGCCCAGGTGGCGCGGGATGCCGTGGGGCAGCTTCGCGACGCCGCCGAAGTCCATCACGCACAGGCGGCCGTCGTCGGTGATCATGAAGTTGCCGGGGTGGGGGTCGGAGTGCAGCAGGTGCGCCCTGGCCGGCGACGAGTAGTGGAACTCCATGAGCAGCCGGCCCGCGAGGTTGCGGATCTCGCGGTCGCCCTCGGAGATGACCTTGGCCAGCGGCGTGCCCGTGACCCACTCGGTGATGACGACCTTCGGCGCGCTCGCCACCACCCGCGGGATCAGGAACTCCGGGTCGCCCTCGAAGGCCTTCACGAAGGCGCGCTGGTTGTCGGCCTCGTTGAGGTAGTCGAGCTCCTCGTCCATGCGGTCGGCCAGCTCCGCGAGCAGCGGTTTCACGTCCGTGCCGGGTACGAACGCCTGGAACAGCCGGCTGAACCGCTGCAGCTGCCGCAGGTCGCTGCGCAGCGCCTCGTCGGCGCCCGGGTACTGGACCTTCACGGCGACCTCGCGGCCGTCGTGCCAGGTCGCGCGGTGGACTTGGCCGATGCTCGCCGCCGCCGCCGGGACGTCGTCGAAGTGCGCGAACCGGCCTTCCCACGACCGGCCGAGCTGCTGGGCGAGCACGCGGCGCGTCTGCTGCGCCGACATCGGCGGGGCGGCCGACTGCAGCTTCGTCAGCGCCTCGCGGTACGGCTTGGCCATGTCGTCGGGCACGGCGGCCTCGAACACGCTCAGCGCCTGGCCGAACTTCATCGCGCCGCCCTTCAGCGTGCCCAGCACCTCGAACAGCTGCTCCGCGGCCTTCGCCGACAACGTCGCGCTGACCTGGTCCGCGCTCTGCCCCGCGAGCCGCTTGCCCCACCCGCCGACGGCGCGTCCGGCGATCCCGATCGGGATGCTGGCCAGCTTCGCGGTGCGGGCGGCACCTCGTCGCGGCAGGATTGATTCGCGGTCTGCGATTGATTCGCGGTCTGCGGCGGAGTCGGTCACCCTGCGATTCTGCCTTGGTGACCTTGCCCGCCGCAGCCTGCCGGTGGGTGTGGGCTACGTCTCCGGGTGCGGTTCGGGGGCGCCGCAGTCGCAGTCCGGGTGGGGCTCCCAGTACCGGTGCCGCAGGCGACCCTCGAACGCGTCGAGTTCCATGGTGCTGTTCCAGCTCGGCGGCGGTTCCGCGCTCGGCGACAGCACGCGCAGCGCCTGCGCGACGGCCAGCGCGGCACACGACTGCACGGCCCCCAGATCGGGCCGCTGGTCGACGTCCACGAGCTGGCTCGCGAGCCGCGGCCACGCCGCGTCCAGGTCGGTGCGGTGCAGGTCGCAGCACCGCAGGCAGGCGCTGCGGCCGGGGACGACGAGCGGGCCCACGATCGTCGTGCCGTCGCGGACCTTCGCGGGCAGGTGGGGGACGCCCGCGTCGACGAGCTCGGCCACCAGCTCCGGCGCGGGTACCAGCGCATCGGTGAGCACCACGACGTCGGGCGTGCGGTGGTGGTTGCGGCCGGTGGTGACGTCGGGTGCGACGCGAGCCAGCACGTTCAGCACCGCCCGTCTTCGCGGCAGGCCCAGCTCAGCGGTGGTGAGGCCGGAGCCGAGGTCGGCTTCCCCGACCGCGCCGGACGCGCGGACGTCGATGTGCCCGACGCCCGCGTTGGCCAGCAGGACGGCGACGGCCACGGCGATCCGGCCGTCGCCGCGAACGGTCACCAGGCTCTGTCGCCGTCGTTCCGTGAGCGCGGTCTGGTGGTGGCGGGCGCGCAGGGACCAGAAACCGGTCTCGACGCGCTTCGCGGTGGGCGTGGGTGCCTCCGTGACGAGACCCAACGCGGTGAGCTGCTTGAGCAGCAGCCGCAGCTGGCCGAGGTGTTCGCTCTCGGCGAGCAGGGTGTCGAGGTGGCGCCTGCCGTCGAGCCGGCGCACGAGTTCGACCACGCTCGGCTCGAGCCGGCCGGCCACGACGCCGTGGCGCGGGTCGAGGCCGATCTGGATTTCGCCGTCGCCGCGTTCCAGCACGTGGAGGCCCGGGAGCAGCGTCGGGTAGGCCGGCAGCAAGACGTCCGGCGGCGGAACGGTGGACAAGGTCATGATGATCAGCTTGACACCCACACGGCGTTGCCCTGCCCCAAATCCGCGAGTTATCCACAGGGCAGGCAAGTTGTGGACAACTCGGGGCTGTGACCTTAAGGCGCTCCAAGTTGTCGGCCGCTGGCCTTACCGTTGTCGAGTGGTCGAAGCACGGATGCCCTCGCTGAGGGGCCGGGGCGGAACGAACCCCCCGTCGGACACTCCTGAACACAAGGTCGAGGTACGGCGCAGCACGCGCCGGCGCCGGACGGTCACCGCGTACTGGAAAGACGACACCCTCGTGGTGCTCATCCCGGCACACTTGTCCCGCGCGGAAGAACGGCACTGGGTCGCGGAGATGGAGCGCAAGCTGCAGCGCCCAGAGCCGCGCAAACCCGCGTCACCGAAGGCGTCGGACGACGCGCTGCTGGCGCGCTGCGCCGTGCTGGCGGCGAAGTACGTGCACCCGCGGGCGATCCCCGCGAGCGTGCGCTGGGTGCCGCCCATGCGCACCCGCTGGGCCTCCTGCACCCCGGTCGACGCGACGATCCGCGTCAGCGACCGGCTGCAGCGGGTGCCGTCGTGGGTCCTGGACTACGTGCTGGTGCACGAGCTCGCCCACCTGCGGGAACCGGGGCACGACGCCGCGTTCTGGACGTTGGTGAACCGCTACCCGAAGACGGAGCGCGCCATCGGGTACCTGGAGGGTTTGTCGGCGGCGGCGGGGTGGGGGATTTCGGAGGAAGACTGAGCGCGACCCCCGGCTGAGTGGCGAGAAGACGCCCGAAACGACCCCGGTCCTCCGTCGCGGGGCGGCGGAGGACCGGGGTCGGGTGCGCAGGGGTCAGGACGACGGGGTGTCGCCCTTGTCGCCCTTGTCGTCCGAGTCGGGCTTCGGGGCGGCTTCGGAGCCAGAATCGGCCGCAGCATCGGCTTCGCGCTTCTGGGTCCGCTCCAGCTCGGCGATCGGGTCGAAGTCGTCGCCGAGCACCGGGGTTTCGCCGAGGCGGTCGGCGAAGTCGAGGGGCTCGTCGAGATCTTCCGCGGTCGGCATGAGGTCCGGGTGGGACCAGAGGCCGTCGCGCTTCTCCATGCCGTGGCGGTCGCCCACGAGCTTCCACAGGGAAGACGCGGCACGCATCCGGCGGGGACGCAGTTCCAGGCCCACCAGGGTCGCGAAGGTCTGCTCGGCGGGCCCGCCCGTGGCGCGCCGGCGGCGGAGTGTCTCGCGCAGGGCCTCGGCGCCGGGCAACCGGTCGCCGATGGCCTCGGCGACGACGACGTCGACCCAGCCTTCGACCAGGGCCAGCAGGGTTTCGAGCCGCTTCAGCGCCGATTCCTGCTCGGGCGTGGTCTTGGGCTCGAGCAGGCCCGAGGACATGGCCTCTTCGATGCTCGCCGGGTTGGCCGGGTCGATCTGGCCGGCCAGCGATTCGAGCGCGGAGGTGTCCACGGTGATGCCGCGCGCGAACTCCTCGACCGTCGCCAGCAGGCGCTGGCGCAGCCACGGCACGTGGGCGAACAGGCGCTGGTGCGCGGCCTCGCGCGCGGCGAGGAACACGACCACCTCGCTGCTCGGCACCTCCAGCCCCTCGGTGAACTTCTCGATGTTCGCGGGCAGCAGCGCCGACGTGGTGGCCGGGCCCAGCGGCAAGCCGACCTCCGTGGACGTCAGCACCTCCTGGGCGAGCTGCGCGAGCGCGTTGCCGAGCTGGGAGCCGAAGGCCATGCCGCCCATCTGCCCCATCATGGACAGCAGCGGCCCGGCGGCCTGCTTGGCCTCCTCGGGCAGCGCCTGCATCCACGCGCCGGACACCTGCTGCGCGACGGGGTCGCAGAGCCGCTGCCACGTCGGCAGCGTCTTCTCGACCCACGTGCGCGCCGACCACGCGACGGTGGTGGTCGCGCCGGCGGGCAGGATCGTCGCCGCGTCGAGCCACAGCTCGGCGAGGTGGGCGGCGTCGCGCACTGCGGTCGACGAGTCGCCCGTGGACGAGGCGAAGCCGATCTTCGCGTCCTCCGAACCGCTGAGGTTCTGGAGCGCGATCTGTTTCGCCAGGTCGTAGTTCACCGGCCCGCTCGAGGAGCCCGCCTGGCTGAGCATCTGGCCCAGCTGGCTCAGCATCTGCCCGAGCTGGTTGAACGCCTCGGCGCCGGACGGCTGCTCCGGGTCGTTGTCGCCTCGTCTGTCGGGATCGGGCGGTCCGAAACCGAACGGGGGTTTGCTCATACGTCCACCGTACGCGGGTAGGGCCCCTCCCAGCGCGTCAACCATGGCCTTCACCGGGAAGCGAACACGGTCACCGTACGCTGTCGCTCGTGACCAAACCCGACGAGGAGACCGCGACCGCGAACAGCCGGACCGAGCCGTCGAGTGAACCGGCCCGCGAAGAGCGGCGGATGACGCGCCGCGGCTGGACCCTGCTGGTCAGCGGAGCGCTGTTCCTGGTGTTCGTCCTAGCCGGTTTCCTGGTCCAGGTGCCGTACGTGGCCATCAGTCCCGGCCCGACGTACGACACGCTCGGTCGCGACGCCGCCGGCAACGAGGTGATCCAGGTCAAGGGCCACCAGTCCTTCCAGACCAACGGCGAACTGCGCATGACCACCGTGTCCCTCAACGACGGGATCAACCTCTTCACCGCGCTCGGCCTCTGGGCCAGCGGCCGCTACGCCCTCGCGCCGCGCGAGGAGTACTACCGGCCCGGCGAGACCAACGAGCAGGTCAAGCAGGAGAACATCCAGCAGCTGCAGGATTCGCAGAGCAACGCCCAGGTCGCCGCGCTGCGCCACCTCGGTTACCCGGTGGAGGTCGTGGCCAAGGAGATCGTGTCCGGCAGCCCCGCCGACCACGTGCTCGCGCCCGGCGACAAACTCCTCACGGTCAACGGCAAGCAGGTGAAGGAGGCCGCCGACGTCGCGGCCGCGCTCACCACCACCAAGCCCGGCCAGAGCGTGCAGGTCACCTTCCAGTCCGACGGCCGGCCCCAGCGCACGGTCCCGATCACGCTGGCCCAGCGCTCCGACCGCACCCAGGGCTTCATGGGCCTGACCGCCGTCGACCACGCGCAGGCGCCGTTCGACGTCAACATCTCGCTGCAGGACGTCGGCGGCCCGTCGGCCGGCCTGATGTTCACGCTGGCGATCATCGACCGCCTGACCCCGCCCGGGCAGCCCGACAGCAACCTCGCCGCCGGCCGCCACATCGCGGGCACGGGCGAGATCAGCGAGACGGGCGAGGTCGGCCCGATCGGCGGCATCTCGTTCAAGGTCGTCGGCGCGCGCGAAGCCGGAGCCACCGACTTCCTCGTGCCGGCGCACAACTGCGCCGAAGCGAAGTCGGCCGTGCCGGACGGGCTCAACCTGATCAAGGTGTCCACTCTGGACGACGCGCTGACCCAGCTCCAGAACCTCAAGACCGGCCGGCCCACCACGCACTGCTGAGGACCCCCGTGCCAGCACTCGCCCGGATCCGGAGGCCCCCACGCGGAGGCCTCCGGTTCAAGGCGGCTCAGGGCAGCAGCGTCGTCTTCAGCGCTTCGAGCAGGTTGGGCGCGAGGTCCGGGCTCTCGACGATCTCGTCCAGCGCGTCGGCGTCACCCGCTTCGTCCGGTCGCGCACCGCGCAGCCGCATCACGCACGCCACATCCCCTTCGCGCAGCACGGCCGCCACGAGCCGCGCTTCGGTGCGCCGCGGGTGGTCGGCCGCCGCGCGGCGCAAGCGTTCGGCGTCGGCCTCGGCGACGCCCTCGAGCTCAGCCTCGACGTCGGGCGGCAGCACGATGATCTCCTGCGCGAGCGCGCAGCCCACCACGATCTCGGGCCAGGCGATCCGCCCGAGCGATTCGGCGAGGTCTCCCTCGGGCAGCGCCTCCTGCGCGACGGGGGTCAGCGGGTTCGCGCGGTCGAGCTGGCCGGCCAGCTCGGGCTGCTCGTCGAGCAGCGCCGCGGTGGGCACCAGCGCGAACAGCTGCGGCGGCTGGTCCCAGCCGCCCGAGGCGACGAACTCTTCGACTTCCCGGGCCAGGCCGGCGACGGGATTGGCGGCGGGCGGATCGGTCGGAAGCATGGCGACATCGTCGCAGGCCGCCCCGCACGGCGTCGTCCGACGTCCGGTTTGGGCGGTCCCGGGAACTCGGGAACCCATCCGTAGAGTTAAACCGTCAAGGGACGACCGCGTCCCCGCGATCGTGTTCACGAAGACAGGAGCGTTGCCGTGGCGTCTAGGCCCGTGAGCCTGAAGCTGTCCCGCCGCAGCCGGATCCTCCTCATCGTCGCCGCGGTGATCGTGCTGGCGCTGCTGCTGGGCGTCAGGTTGCTCGACACCTACGTCGACTGGTTGTGGTTCGGCGAGGTCCAGGCGCGCCAGGTGTTCACGACGGAGATCCTGACCCGGATAGTCCTGTTCGTGGCCGTCGGGCTCCTCGTGGGCGGCACGCTCGCGGTCAGCCTGATCATCGCGTACCGGACGCGCCCGGTGTTCGTGCCGGTCTCGGGCAGCGACGACCCCCTGTCGCGCTACCGCTCGATGATCGTCGCGCGCATCCGCCTGTTCGGCATCGGTATCCCGGTGATCACCGGCCTCATCGCCGGTGCGTCGGCGATGGGCGACTGGCAGTTGATCCAACTGTTCCTCAACGGCACGTCGTTCGGGCAGAAGGACCCGCAGTTCGGGCTCGACATCGGTTTCTACGCGTTCGACCTGCCGTTCGTGAACTGGCTGATCGGCTGGCTGTTCGTCACGGTCGTCATCGCGTTCTTCGGCGGGCTGATCGCGCACTACATCTTCGGCGGCATCCGCCTCGCGGGCCGCGGCGGCCAGCTGTCGGGCCCGGCGCGCGCGCAACTCGCGATCACCGTCGGCATCTTCGTGCTCCTGAAGGCCGTCGAGTACTTCTTCGACCGGTACAACTTGCTGTTGTCCGATCGAGACATGCCGCTGTTCAACGGCGCCACTTACACCGATCTCAACGCGGTGCTGCCGGCGAAGCTGATCCTGCTGTGCATCTGCGTGATCTGCGCCGTCGCGTTCTTCGCGGGCGCGTTCCTGCGCAACCTGCAGCTGCCGGCGATCGCGCTCGTGCTGCTGATCCTGTCGGGCGTGCTGATCGGCGTCGCCTGGCCCGCGATCCTCGACCAGTTCTCGGTCAAGCCCAACGCGAACGACAAGGAAGCCACGTCGATCCAGCGCAACATGGACGCGACGCGCGCGGCGTTCGGCCTGCAGAACGTGAAGTACGAGAACTACCCAGGCACGAACACGGCGACGCCCGACGCGGTGAAAGCCGACACCGGGACCGTGTCCAACATCCGGCTGCTCGACCCGAACGTGCTGAGTGACACCTTCACCCAGCGCGTCGGCCGCGAGAACTTCTACGGCTTCCCGGCGAAGCTCGACATCGACCGCTACACGATCAACGGCACCACGCAGGACTACATCGTGGCCGCCAAGGAGATGAAGACCGACGGGCTGACCGGCAACCAGACCAACTGGATCAACAAACACCTCGTCTACACCCACGGCAACGGGTTCGTCGCCGCGCCGGCCAACACCATCGACCGCGCCGTGACGGACGTGTCCGACTCGAACTCCGGCGGCGGCTACCCGATCGCCACCACGAGCGACACGACGAACGCCACCGGCGCCGGTTCCGTCGGTGGCAAGCCCGGCATCCGCGTCGACCAACCGCGCATCTACTACGGCGAGTTGGCCAACGAGAACGACTACGCGATCGTCGGTGGCACACCGGGCAAGGCGCCCGGCGAATACGACACCGACAGCCAGCGCAACTACCTGTACAACGGCTCGGGCGGCGTCTCGCTCGACAGCTGGTTCAACCGGCTCGCGTTCGCGGCCGAGTACGGCGAGCGCAACATCCTCTTCTCCGACGCCATCGGCGCCGGTTCGAAGATCATGTACAACCGCGACCCCCGCGACCGCGTCAGCAAGGTCGCGCCTTGGCTGACGCTCGACGGCGACCCGTACCCCGCGGTCGTCGACGGCAAGATCGTCTGGATCGTCGACGGGTACACCACGCTCAACAACTACCCGTACGCGCAGCAGACGCAGCTCGGCGAGGCCACCAACGACTCGCTCAACGGCGTGACCAAGCAGGGCAACAGCTCGATCAACTACATCCGCAACTCGGTGAAGGCGACCGTCGACGCGTTCACCGGCAAGGTCACGCTGTACTCGATCGACGACAAAGAACCCGTCCTCAACGCGTGGGAGAAGGTGTTCCCGGGCCTGGTGAAGCCGAGCGCGGACATCTCACCCGACCTGCGGGCGCACTTCCGCTACCCCGAGGACCTCTTCAAGATCCAGCGTGAGCTCCTAGCCCGCTACCACGTGGACAGCCCGCAGGAGTTCTACGCACAGCAGGCCTTCTGGAGCGTCCCTCAAGACCCGACGGAAGACGGCAGCGCCACCACGGCTGCCGCGAACGTCGCGAACCAACCCGGCTACTACGTCCTCGCCGACGCAGCGGGCGAAGGCACGCCGACGTTCCAGCTGACCAGTGGGCTCACCGGTCTGCAACGGCAGTACCTCGCGTCGTGGATGTCGGTCTCGTCCGATCCGCAGGACTACGGCACGATCCGAGTGCTCCGACTACCCCCGGCCAGTGGTTCGAACCAGGTGGATGGGCCGGTGCAAGTCCAAAACAGATTCCAGAGCGACCAGCAAGTCGCCTCCGACCGGACTCTGCTCAACAACCCCAACGTGGTCCCGATCTACGGCAACATGATCACGCTGCCGGTCGCCGACGGGTTCCTCTACGTCGAACCCGTGTACATCAGACAACGCAACCAGCTGAGTTACCCGCAGCTGGCCCGTGTGCTCGTGTCGTTCGGCTCGCAAGTCGGCTACGCGCCGACGCTCAACGAGGCGCTCGATCAGGTCTTCGGCAAGGGCACCGGCGCCGCGGCGACGACACCCGTCGAAGGGGCACCGCCGTCCTCGTCAACGACACCGCCCAAACAGACGACACCGGCCAGCCCCACGTCGCCGGCGGCGCCGCCCAACTCGGGCGGCAGCAACCCGGCGCTCGACAAAGCCGTGACGGACATCCAGTCGGCACTGGCGAAGCTCAGGGCCGCCCAGCAATCCGGCAACTTCGCCGACCAGGGCACGGCACTCGCCGCACTGGACGCCGCCGCGAAGGAGTACGAGTCGGCCAAGGCGAGCCCCCCACCGGCCGGCAGCGGAACCCCTCAGCAGCCCGGCGGGTGACGTCGCCAACGCGAAGTGGCACCTGCTTTGCACCCCCGAGAAACCAGGGCGTAAGGTAGGTGTCACGACGCGGGGTGGAGCAGTTCGGTAGCTCGCTGGGCTCATAACCCAGAGGTCGCAGGTTCAAATCCTGTCCCCGCTACAGAGGTGGGAGGCCCGTGCTTGCGGAATGCGCAAGCACGGGCCTCTTTCGCATTTCTACGGGGGTCGAACCCCCGGGCCCCCGCCAGGAGGGGCTTCGCCCCCCTGGACCCCCCGAGGTGGGTTGCGTTGGGTGGTGAGTGTTGCCCTCTCTAGGTGGTGGGAGCGGCGGGCTGCGCCCTGGCTCCTGGTGGGGTGAGTTGGGTGGTGGGTGTCGCCTCCCCAGGTGGTTGCGGTGGGTAGGAGCTTCGGGCTGCGCCCTGGCTCCGGGTGGTGAGGGTCGCGTGCCGGGTGGGTGGGAGCGTCGGGGGTGCCCTCGGTCCCGGGGTGGGGAGCTGCGGTGGTGGGGGAGTCGTGGGTGAGGGCGGAGTGTGAGGGCAGTGGTGCGGGGCGGTTAGTGGGAGGGGAGCCAGGAGAAGTGGCCGTCGGGGCGGAGGAGGGCGGCGGCGGAGGGGAAGGGCAGGGCCGGGAGGTCCGTTGTGGACAGTGGGCCGGGGACGTGGGGCAGGGCCGAGAGGTCGGCGCCGGGGGTGCGGAGCAGGACGTGGTGGCCCGCGTGGAAGAGCGTGCTGGCCCACGAGCCGTCCGGTAAGCGGAAGTCGGGCAGGCGCGCGCCGGTCAACGGGTGGGCGTCCGCGGGGGCCGGGTAGTGGATGGCGAGGCCCGAGACCAAACCGGATAGGTGGCGGGACACGTCGGGTAAGTCCGCCAGGGTCGTGAAGAGGGCGCGGAGTGCGCGGCTCGACGTCGACTGGGGGATGAGGCCGTTCTGGGCGGCGACGTTCTCCAGCACAGCGGCGCCGACGGCGCGGCGTTCGGTTTCGTAGCTGTCGAGCACGGAAGAGTCCCCGCGGACGGCCGCGGCCAGCTTCCAGCCCAGGTTCATCGCGTCCTGGACACCCAGGTTCAAGCCCTGGCCGCCGGCGGGGAAGTGGATGTGGGCCGCGTCGCCGGCGAGCAGGACGCGGCCGGTGCGGTAGCGGGCCGCGAGGCGCGACGCGTCGGAGAAGCGCGACAGCCAGCGGATCTCCCTGATCGCCGCCGGACCGTACGTGGCGGCGAAAGCCTCGTGCACCTCGTCGGCGGTGACGGGATCGCGGAAGTTCGCGGGCCGGTGCGCGCGGTCGCCGAAGGTCAGGCGGTACAGCAGCGGCTCGTCGAGCGGGATGAGGCCGCAGAAGCCCGTCGGGCCGGCGGACCGGACCATGCCGCGCACCGACGTCCACGTACCGGCCGCGCCGTCCGGCACGCGGTCCACGACGACGTCGGCCACCACGCCGTAGCCGCTGCCGTCGTCGCCCTCGAACGGCACGCCCAGCAGCTTGCGGACGGTGCTGCGGCCACCGTCGCAGCCCACCAGGTACCGGCCGCGCAGGACCAGCTCCCCGGCGACGGCCCGCACCCCCTCGTCGTCCTGCGTGAGCGAGCCGAGCTCGTGCCCGCGCAGCACCTTGCCACCCAGCTCGGCGAAGCGTTCCTCGAGCAGGTCCTCGACCCGCGCCTGCGGGATGCCGAGCTGGTACGGGTGGGGCGTGTCCCAGCCGGCGTAGCTCACCGGGATGACCGCGAAGTGTCCCTCCTGGACGGTGGCGAACGCGCGTTCCTCCGCTCTCGGCAGCAATCCGCGCAGGTCGAGCACCTCCGCGGTGCGCGGTTGCAGGTTCAGCGCCTTCGACAGTCCGGTGCGCTCGGGCAGCCGTTCCACCACCACGGCGTCGACCCCGGCCAGCCGCAGTTCCGCGGCCAGCATCAAGCCCGTCGGGCCCGCCCCGACCACGACGACATCGGCGTGCAGCTCGTTCACGACCACTCCTTAACGTTGTTAAATTGACCTGCCGCCAGAGTGCCCTTAACATCGTTAAATTGTCAAGCGAGGAGGACGCCATGGCCCTGACCAGGCAAGACATCGCGCGCTCGGGGTTGCGCCTGCTCAACGACGTCGGCCTGAACGGGCTGACCCTGCGGCTGATCGCCGGCGACCTCGGCGTCAAGGCGCCGGCGCTGTACTGGCACGTGAAGAACAAGCAGGAGCTGCTCGACCGGATGGCCACGCAGATGCTCGCCGACGCCGTGGCCGATCGCGTGCCGCCCGACGGGCTCGACCCGTGGCAGCTCCTCGAGCACCAGGCCAGGACGCTGCGCCGCACGTTGCTGGCCTACCGCGACGGCGCGAAAGTCTTCTCGGGTACTTACCTCGACGACCTGAGCCTGCTCGGCCCGCCTCCGCTGCAGGGCCTGATCGACGCCGGGCTCGACGCCACTCGCGCCGTGCGGGCGACGTTCACCGTTTACAGCTTCGTGATCGGGTTCACCATCGAAGAGCAGGCCGTGTACCCGCGGCCCGGTGAGCGGGACGAACGCTACGGCCCGGCCGACGAGGGCGCCGCGATCTTCCGCGACGTCGAGGCCGGGTTCTCCGACGGGCTCGCGATGGTGCTGAGCGGGGCCCGCCAGTGGGTCGAGGCGGCATAGTCGCAGGTAGACGGTGCCGCTGAGGGTTAACGGGGGGTGCCGGAATAACCCCTGGACCCCTGCTGTTAGTCTATTTACACACGACGCGGGGTGGAGCAGCTCGGTAGCTCGCTGGGCTCATAACCCAGAGGTCGCAGGTTCAAATCCTGTCCCCGCTACTGCGAAACAGCCCGGTTTGCACAAGGTGCAGGCCGGGCTTTTTCGTGCGCTGACCTGCCGATTCGCTCAGGTGGTGGTTGCGCACCGGCGCCCTGGTCGTTTTGCGCCGGAACGGGCGCCCGTCCGGTTGCGGAGCGTGTCCAGGTCCACAGTGGACCTGCCTCCGGATTGGGCCGAATGAGGGGATAACACTAGCCACAATGGACAGATCCCGAGGCCACTGTGGACATACCGCCGAAGAAGTGGGAACGTAGGGGTGTGTCCGAATTGAATGCAACAGCCGCCGCCCTGCTCGGTCTCCTCCACGACGGTCCCGCCACGGGTGGGCAGCTGGTCGCGGGCGCCGACGAGCGCTTCGGCGCCTTCTTCAGTGTCACCCGCAGCCAGGTCTACCGCGAGCTCCCGGCGTTGTCCAAGGAGGGCCTCGTCCGGCTGGGCAAGCAGGGTCCGCGCTCGAGCCAGCAGTACGTGCTCACCGCGGCGGGCAAGAAGGCCTTCAAGACGTGGCTCACGTCCGAGGCCGGCCCCGACCACCTGCGCAGCCCGCTCATCCTGCGGCTCGTGCACGCCGGTTCGCTGACGGCGAAGCAGCGTTCGTCGCTGCTCGACGCCGCCCGCGGCACCTACCAGGGTCAGCTCGACGAGGCGAAGGCCGCCACGAAGGGTGCCGACGGCCCGTACGCGAAGGCCGTCGCCGAGTTCGCACAGGCGCAGGCCAAGGCCGCGCTGAAGCTGCTCGACGCGATCCCGCAGGCCTGACGCCCGCCGCTGCCCACGACCGGTGCGCAACCGGTCGTGGGTTTTGCCGTAACCTTGGACATCGTGAGTGATGAGTTCGATGCGGCCCTCAAGGACCTGTCCGGCAAGCTGACGCAGATCGAGTCGGTGATGGACCTCGATGCGCTGCGTGCGCAGGTCGCGGAGCTCGAGCAGCAGGCGTCCAGCCCCACCCTCTGGGACAACCCGGAGGAGGCGCAGAAGGTCACGAGCCAGCTGTCGCACCGCCAGAGCGAGCTCCGGCGCGTCTCGGAGCTGCGCCAGCGCCTCGACGACATCGGCGTGCTCTACGAGCTGGCCGAGGCCGAGGGTGATGCCGGCAGCGTGCAGGAGGCCGAGGGCGACCTGTCCGGCCTCGGCAAGGACATCGACGCGCTCGAGGTCCGCACGCTGCTGTCCGGCGAGTACGACGACCGCAACGCCGTCGTCACCATCCGCGCGGAGGCCGGCGGCGTCGACGCGGCCGACTGGGCCGAGATGCTGCTGCGCATGTACCTGCGCTGGGCCGAGCGCCACGGGTACCCCACCGACGTCTACGACATCTCCTACGCCGAAGAGGCGGGCATCAAGTCGGCGACGTTCAAGGTGAGCGCCTCCTACGCCTACGGCACCCTCTCGGTCGAGCAGGGCACCCACCGGCTGGTGCGGATCTCGCCGTTCGACAACCAGAGCCGGCGCCAGACGTCGTTCGCCCACGTCGAGGTGCTGCCGGAGGTCGAGGAGGTCGACCACGTCGACATCCCGGAGAAGGACATCCGCGTCGACGTCTACCGTTCGTCGGGCCCTGGTGGACAGAGCGTGAACACCACCGACTCCGCGGTGCGCATCACGCACATCCCGACGAACATCGTCGTCTCCTGCCAGAACGAGAAGTCGCAGCTGCAGAACAAGGCCGCGGCGATGAAGGTCCTCCAGGCGCGGCTGCTGCAGCGCAAGAAGGAGGAGGAGCGCGCGGAGATGGACGCGCTCAAGGACGGCGGCTCCAGCTGGGGCAACCAGATGCGCAACTACGTGCTGCACCCGTACCAGATGGTCAAGGACCTGCGGACCGAGCACGAAGTCGGCAACCCGAGCGCCGTGCTCGACGGTGAGATCGACGACTTCCTGGAGGCCGGCATCCGCTGGCGCAAGCAGGCCGCGGTCGCCTGATCCACTTTCGACAGACCTGCGAAACCTTCGGACGAGGGACTTCCGCTACCGCCCGGCGCGGCGAACGCCACGCTCGGCGACGACGGGAGTCCCTCGTCGCATGAGGGCACGGGCAACCCGGGCTTAACGAGAGTCATGGGTAGTATGCCGAACCGTGATCCGGCTCGAAGAGGTTTCCAAGGTCTACAAGACCTCGACCCGTCCCGCTCTCGAACGGGTGTCGGTCGACGTCGGCAAGGGTGAGTTCGTCTTCCTCATCGGCCCTTCGGGTTCCGGGAAGTCGACGTTCCTGCGGCTGCTGCTGCGGGAAGAGGTGCCTACCAAGGGCCGCGTGATGGTGTCCAACTTCGACGTCGCCAAGCTCGCCCGGCGCAGGGTCCCCCGCCTGCGTCAGACGATCGGCTGCGTGTTCCAGGACTTCCGCTTGCTGGCCAACAAGACCGTGGCCGAGAACGTCGCGTTCGCTCTCGAGGTCATCGGCAAGCCGCGCAACACCATCAAGAAGGTCGTGCCGGAGGTGCTCGAGCTCGTGGGCCTGGAGGGCAAGGCCGACCGCCTGCCCAACGAGCTCTCCGGTGGTGAGCAGCAGCGCGTGGCGATCGCGCGCGCGTTCGTGAACCGGCCGCTGGTGCTGCTGGCCGACGAGCCGACCGGGAACCTGGACCCGGACACCAGCCAGGACATCATGCTGCTGCTCGAGCGCATCAACCGCACCGGGACCACCGTGCTGATGGCCACCCACGACCACTCCATCGTGGACTCGATGCGGCGCCGGGTCGTCGAGCTGCAGCTCGGCCGCGTGATCCGCGACGACGCCCGCGGGGTGTACGGCATCGGTCGCTGATCCCCAGCCGACCCCGCCGCCCGCCTTCCCCGACAGCCCCGACCCAACAAGGGACAAGTACCTGCGATGCGTGCCAGTTTCGTCTTCAGCGAGGTCCTCACCGGTTTGCGCCGGAACGTCACGATGACCATCGCGATGATCCTCACCACGGCGGTCTCGCTCGCCATGCTCGGCGGTGGCCTGCTGGCCGTGCGGACGATCGACAAGATGAAGGCGAACTTCCTCGCCGAGGTCGAGGTGCAGGTGAGCCTCGTCGAGGACATCAGCGCCAACGACAAGAACTGCTCGCAGCCGCTCTGCAGCGGCCTTCGCCAGTCGCTGCAGAACAACCCGGGTGTCGAGTCCGTCGTGTTCGAGAACCGCGACCAGGCCTACGACCGGTTCAAGAAGATCTTCGCGAGCCAGCCCGAGCTGCTCGAGCTGACCGGCCCGGAAGCGCTCCCGGCGTCGCTGCAGGTCAAGCTGAAGGACCCGGACCGCAGTGCGGCGATCATCGCCGAGTACTCGGGCAAGCCGGGCGTGCGCAAGGTCGACGACCAGAAGAAGTTCCTCGACCGCGTGTTCAACGTGTTCAACGGCATCCGCAACATCGCGTTCGGGATCGCGCTCATCATGGCCGTCGCCGCGCTGCTGCTGATCGCGAACACCATCCAGGTGTCCGCGTTCACCCGGCGCACGGAGGTCGGCATCATGCGGCTCGTCGGCGCCACGCGGTGGTACACCCAGCTACCGTTCCTCCTGGAGGCGGTGGTCGCCGGCGTGGTCGGTGCGGTGCTCGGCATCGCCTTCCTGCTGGTCGCCAAGCTGTCCTTCCTCGACTCCGTGCTCACCGGTGAGGTGTTCCCGCAGATCACGACGCTGGAGCTGCTGTTCCCGGTCGCGCCGATCCTGCTGGCGGTGTCGGTGGTCATCTCGGCGATCACGGGTTACGTCACGCTCCGTCTGTACGTCCGCCACTAGCGGGCCGATTAGCACCTGCTCGCGGCCCGGAACTCACGTAGAGTGGTCACATGCCCAAGGAACGTGGTCAGAAGGTCATCGCGTCGAACCGCAAGGCTCGGCACGATTACTCCATCCTGGACACCTATGAAGCGGGACTGGTGCTCCAGGGCACGGAGGTGAAGAGCCTTCGGGCCGGCAAGGCCTCGCTCGCCGACGCGTTCGCGACCGTCGACGACGGTGAGGTGTGGCTGCGCAACGTGCACATCCCGGAGTACACGCAGGGCACCTGGACCAACCACACGCCGCGGCGCACGCGCAAGCTGCTGCTGCACCGCGGCGAGATCGAGAAGCTCATCGGCAAGACCAAGGAGAGCGGGCTCTCGCTCGTGCCGCTGTCGATGTACTTCAAGGACGGCAAGGTCAAGGTCGAGATCGCGCTGGCCAAGGGCAAGAAGGCCTACGACAAGCGCCAGACGCTGGCCAAGCGCGACGCCGACCGCGTCATCAGCCGCGCGATGGGGCGGGCGCTGAAGGGCCGGTTCACGGAGTGACGCCGGGCCCCGCTTCGGACGCCGCCGTCGCGCGGTGGACCGCCTCCCTCGGTCTCGACGGGCTCGTCGACATCCACGTGCACTTCCTCCCGAAACCGGTCATGGACAAGGTCTGGGCCTACTTCGACCGCGCGCAGGAGCACTACGGCACCGAATGGCCCGTGCACTACCGCACGCCGGAGGCCGAACGCGTGCAGACGCTGCGCGAGCTGGGCGTGAAGACGTTCGCGCCGCTCGTCTACCCGCACAAACCGGGCATGGCGGAGTGGCTCACGTCGTGGGTGCTGGAGTTCGCCGAGCAGGTGCCCGAAGCGGTGCCGACGGGCACGTTCTACCCCGAGCCGGCCGCCGCGTCCTCAGTGGACGAGACCCTGCGCGCGGGTGCGCGGTGCTTCAAGGCCCACGTGCAGGTCGGTGCGTACGACCCGCGCGACGACCTGCTGAAGCCCGTCTGGGGCTCGCTGGCCGACGCGGGCGTCCCGGTCGTCGTCCACTGTGGACACGGCCCGATGCGCGGTGACTTCACGGGGCTGAACGTGTTCGCCGAGGTCCTCGAACGGCACCCGAACCTCACGGCCGTGCTGGCCCACGCCGCGATGCCCGAGTTCACGAGCGCGTTCGAGCTCATGGCGCGCTTCCCGCGCGTGCACATCGACACCACGATGGTCGGTGTGCCGTTCGCGCAGAACATGTCACCGCTGCCGGCCGACTGGACGGCGCGGCTCGCCGACTTCGCCGACCGCGTGGTGCTCGGCACGGATTTCCCGAACATCCCGTACTCCTACGCCACGCAGCTGCAGGCGATCGCCGGCTGGGCAACCGACGACCGCCTGGGGGAGCCGTTCCTGCGGGCCGTGCTGCACGACACCCCCGCGAAGCTCCTCAGCGTTTGACCCGCGTCGTCTCGGCCACCGTCACGGCCCGGCCGAGCAGCGGCAGCACGGACACCTGGCGGCCGGCGAGCGCGAACCCGGCGGCGAGCAGCACGACCCAGGGGACCGGCCCGTGGGCGAAGCCGACGCTCAGCGGCTGGAACCCGTGCGCCGCCAGGCCGAGCAGCCCACCGGACGCGAGCAGGCCGGCCAGCACCAGCTGCGGCGTGCGGGCGGTGACCACCAGGTCGTCGCGCTGCAGCTCGAAGCGGGCGAACAGCCGCAGCAGCACCAGGAGCACGGCGGCGCAGAGCGCGAACCACGCGGGCGCCAGCGCCAGCCACAGCACCGAACCGGGCGCGGGCGTCGCGTACCCGAGGCCGAGCACCGTCACCCCGGAGACCACGATGAGCGCGGGCATGTGCCACAGGTACACGCTCATGAACCGCGCACCCAGCCAGCTCAGCGCGGCGCCGAAGCGCGGGCGGGCGGCCAGCGCGGTGAGCTGCGGCCGGAACGCCAGCAGCAGGCCCAGCTGGCCCATGGCGAGGAACAGCAGCAGCACGGTCGGCGGGCTCATGTTCGACACGGGCGCGCCCGGCATGCCGATCATGCTGGCGGGGTAGGGGCCGAACGCGACGAGCAGCGCCGTGACCCCGAACCCGGCGGCGGACAGCGCCAGCGCGCCGCGGCGCGTCAGCTCGCCCAGCTTGCCCTCCACGTAGGCGAATCCGAGCTGGTGCACCGCGACCCACACGAACACCGCGTTGACGTACCCGATCAGCCCGAGGTCGGCGAAGCGGGCGACGTCGACGAGCGCGCCGGCCACCGCCATCACCAGCGGCACCTTCAAGCCCCAGCGGCGGTGCGCCGCGACCATCACGGGCGTGAGCAGCACCGTGAGCACGTACACCGAGAGGAACCACAGCAGCTGCGCCGCGATCGAGCTCGCGATCTGCACGGGCTGCGGGGGAATCCCCAAGCCCTGCAACAGGTCCGGCACCACGAGCCAGACGGCGAGCAGGGGAAGCACCGGCACCAGCAGGCGCCGCACCCGCGCGGCGAGCCACGCCCGCGAAGATTCGGCGCGGCGCAAGGAGATCAGGTTCGCCGCGCCGCCGGCGAAGAACACGAGTGGCATGACCTGGGACAGCCACGTCACCGTCCACCAGCCGGGCGTCGCGAGCGCGTTGCCCGTGGTGAGGGTGCCGTGGGAGTAGGAGAGCACCGGCATCACCCAGTGCTGCGTGATCACCGCCAGGATCGCGCCGGCCCTGACCACGTCGAGGAACTTGTCCCGGCCGGGTTTTCCGGCCGCTGTGCTGACCCGCAGCTGGCTCGTCGTCATGCGTCAAGGCTGGCCGCTCGGGCCTGCGGAAACAGCGGGGTGAGCCGCCGAGTTCGACCTCTGGTGAGCCCTCGGTCGGTACGGGGGTTGTCCCTACCTCAGGCCGTCGGGCTCCGATTCGGAGTGCGTGGGTTCGGTGTGCGTCGTCGCGCTCACGCGGTACTCCCACCCGTGTTCGGTCAGGCCGAGTTCGTACAGCGTCTCGATCTTCGGGCCGCCGTGCAGGTGGATGTGGCGCACGATCGTGCCCGGAACCGGTTCCTGGTCGGTGAGTTCCTGCACGCGACCGTCGAGCGGACCGCCGAAGAAGCGGACGCTGCGGTCGGTTTCCGGATGCTCCTCACCAGACATTGGTCCATGGTAGGCGAGGCTCGCTCGTGCGTGCTGCCGCCAGAACGGGTGACCGTGATCTCCTCAGCGACCCAGGTACGTCAGCACCGCCCGCACCCGGCGGTGTTCCTCCGCGCTCGCTTCGAGGCCGAGCTTGGAGAAGATGTTGCCGATGTGCTTTTCCACGGCACCGTGCGAAACCACGAGCGAGTTGGCGATCGCCGTGTTGGACAGGCCTTGCGCCATGAGGCCGAGCACTTCCGATTCGCGCGCGGTGAGCGAGTCGAGCGGATTGCGGCGCCCGCGTGCCATCAGCTGCGCGATCACGTCAGGGTCGATGGCCGTGCCTCCGCCGGCGACCCGGCGCACGGCGTCGAGGAACTCCGCGACGTCGGCCACGCGCTCCTTCAGCAGGTAACCGACGCCGCCGGCGCCACCGGAGAGGAGTTCCACGGCGTAGCTCTCCTCGACGTACTGCGAAAGCACCAGCACGGGCAGACCGGGCACGGACTGGCGCGCGGCGAGCGCGGCGCGCAAGCCCTCGTCGGTGAACGTCGGCGGCATCCGCACGTCGACGATCGCGAGGTCGGGCCGGTGCTCGGTGACCGCGCCCAGCAAGTCGTCACCGTTGTCGACGGCGGCGACGGTTTCGATGCCCTCGTCGGCGAGCAGGCGCGTGACCCCCGCCCGCAGCAGCACGGCGTCTTCGGCGATCACAACCCGCATCAGGCCCCCAGGCTCGTGAGTGAAGTCTCCCGGGGCTATTCACTCACGGCCGGGTCACCACTGGCACGGCAGGTCCGCCCGGATCACCGTCGGGCCGCCGACGGGACTCACCACGGTGATCACGCCGTCGATCGTCGCGGCGCGGTCGGCCAGGCCCGCGAGCCCGCCGCCGGGGCGCACCTCGGCGCCGCCGTGGCCGTTGTCGGTGATCTCGACGATCACGTGGGTCTCGCTGCGCCAGACCTTCACCACGGCCTCGGTGGCGCCGGAGTGCTTGGCGATGTTGGTCAGCGTCTCGCCGACGATGAAGTACGCCGTGGTCTCGACCGCGGCCGGCGGACGCGGCTCGACGTCGACCCGGACGTCGACGGGGATCGGCGACTTCGCCGCCTGCGCCGAGAGCGCCGCGTCGAGGCCGCGGTCGCCGAGCACGGCGGGGTAGATGCCGCGCGCGAGGTCGCGCAGCTCGGAAACGGCGAGCTTCGCGTCTGAGTGGGCTTCGTCGATGAGGTCGCGCACGGCGTCGGGGTCGTTGTCGAACTTCGACTTCGCGCGGCCCAGGCTCATCGCGACGGCGACGAGCCGCTGCTGCGCGCCGTCGTGCAGGTCGCGTTCGATGCGCCGGCGTTCGGCTTCCGCCGCGTCGACCCCTCGCGCCCGCGACGCCTGCAGGTGCTCGGCTTTCGCTTCGAGCTTCTTCGTGCGGTTCGGCCCCAGCAGCGACAGTGCGAGGTTGCCGTGGAGCCAGCCGAGCCACGGCGTCACCCAGATCGCCATCGGCAGCAGCACGATCGACGCGATCGCGACCGGCAGCTCCGCGACGGCCAGCGGGAACGCGATCATCAGGTACGACAGGTCCCGCCACGTCGTCGGGTCCGTGAGGCGGGTGAGCCAGCGGCGCGTCAGCGACTGGCCCTCGAGTGGCAGCCGTTCGACGGGCGTGAGCGGCGTCCGCAGCATCTTGCGCGCCCAGCGGCGCTCGGCGTCGCCCGACCAGCGGACGAAGCCGGTGGTGGCGAGCAGGATCGGGAACCCGACCCACACCACGACGGTGGCGACCCCGACCGTCGCGCCCACGACGATGAGCACGAACTGGACGAGCCGGAAGACGAAGCTCGTGATCATGTAGACGATCGTGCGCGCTGGATTCGGCCGGGGATGCTCCGGCAGCTGCTGCTCCGTGGTCATCCGGTCACCGCGCTCATCCCGTCGATCTCCTGCCACGAGCGCTCCATGCGCCGGCGCTGGGAGACGGTGGGCCGCAGCATCGCCACGGCGAACCCGCTGTGCATCGCCGCCAGCCCCCTGGTCAACGCCACGGACAAAGCGGCGAACAGCACCCCCAGCGCCGCCCACGGCAGCGCGGCCACCGTCGTGTCGACGGTGAACCACCGCACATCGTATCCCGGGAAGAACCAGGCGCCCTCGGGCAGGAATCGGTAGTAGATCGGCAACGCGACCAGCGCCAGGCTCACGGCCCAGAACGTCACGACCAGCACGAACTCCACGAGCGCGACCGGGAACAGCAGCGTGAAGTAGGCCAGGTCGCGCCAGGTGGCGCCGTCTTTCACCCGGGTCAGCCAACGAGCGCGCTGGCCGCTCGGCGGGAGCGGGAGGTACGGGTTGTCGATGTAGGTGTCGAGCAGCGCGAAAACGCGCGCCCGCTCCATCCGGCCGCCGCCCCGGGCGAGCAGCACCAGCAAGCCCAGCAGGGGCAGCCCCAGCCACACGACGGCCGTGCCCAGGCCCGCCGAGAACAGGACCGTGATCAGCGTGAAGGCGAAGATGCCCAGTGGCAGGTTGAGGAGCAAGTACGCGAGTGACCCACCGAACGGCGGGTTGCGCCTCTTCGCAGCGGACACGGTGACCATGGCGGGGCTCCTTCACAGGGCGGTTGACCTGCTCAGCTTCGCTCCCGAACCCGCCCCGGAAGAATGGGGCGCGCGGGCATCTCCTGGGTAGGGCCAGCCCCACCCCGCCGGGAATCAACCCGGTTGCCGTGGGCGTTATGATGAACAGGTTGTGTACCACCTACAAGGGGGTGAACGGTTTCGACTTTGGACGTTGAGTCAGGGGAAGCGTGTCGGTGCAGGCGAGAGACCACCGCAAGCGTCATCGCAAACCAATAAGCGCCAAGGCCAATAGCCAGCGCGACTTCGCTCTTGCTGCCTAAGTAGCAGAGTGAGTCTGTCGGCCCGGGATCGCCTCCGACCCGGTCGCCGGCATCAGCTAGGAGGCTTACCGCCAGTCCCGGCCGCGGGTCCTGGTTGGGAAGCAAACAGCGGCTGGGCCCGTCACTCCAGCTTGTTCACGTGACTGGAGGGGCCGAGTAGAGACAGAGTGGACTGCACACGGAGAAGCCCTGTCAAGACGCCAGAGGACCCGGGTTCAATTCCCGGCACCTCCACAAGATTGGCCGGCTCATGCTCACTGGGAGCGTGAGCCGGTTTTCTTGTGTCGGGGTTGTTTGTGGGGGCGCGGCCCCCACACCCCGCCCGGGGAGGGCCCCGGACCCCCATCGCGGTGGGTGCGTTGGTGGGGTCGGTGCCGGTTGGCATCAGGTGTGGGTGCGTTGGTGGGGTCGGTGCCTGTTGGTGAGGGGGAGCCAGGGGGTCAGGCAGGCGGGGTGGGGCGGTGGGCGTCGGTGAGGTCCAGGAGGGCGCGGAGCTCGGCGGTCGGGGGGCGGCGGGACGACGTGGCGGCCGACAGCGTCCAGTCCGGCACCTGATCGGCGGGCCGCACGAGCTGCGTGCCCGGGGCGTCGCGGGCGGCGAACTCCGGGACCAGGGCCAGGCCCAGGCCGTGGCCGACGAAGGCCGCCGTGGAGGCGAGGTCGGCTGATTCCACCGTCACGCGCCGGTGGACGCCGGCGCCGGTGAAGACGGTGTCGGCGAGGTCGCGCAGGCCGGAGCCGAGGGGGAAGTCGACGAAGGGTTCCTCGGCGAGTTCGTGCAGGCGGACCTGTTTGCGCCCGGCCAGCCGGTGGCCGTCGGGCACGAGCAGCACGAGCGGGTAGGACGCCAGCGGACGCGCCGTCAGGCCCGCCGGCAGGCGCCGGACCACGGACAGGAACGCGACGTCCAGCTCGCCCGCCAGCAGGCTCTGCGCGAGGCCCGCCGAACCGGTCGACGAGAGCCGCAGCCGGATCGCGACGTCCGGCCACTGCGCGTGGAACGCGCCGACCAGCGCGGGGAAGTCGATCAGCAGCACGGCGGTGGTGGCGCCGACGTCGAGCGTCCCGCTCAGGCCACCGCTGCCGGCGCGCACGGCGCTCTCCCCGGCGCGCACCGCGGCCAGCGCCGCGCGGGCTTCGGGCAGCAGCGCGTGCCCCGCGGCGGTGAGCGCGACCCGCTTGCCCGACCGGTCGAACAACGCCGAGCCGAGCTCCTTCTCCAGCGCCCGCACCGTCGCGGACACCCCGGACTGGACCACGTGCAACCGGGCCGCCGCGCGCGTGAAGCTCTGCTCCTCGGCCACGGTCACGAAGTACTGCAGATGGCGAAGTTCCACGCACCCATCATCATAAATACTGCTGATCAACAGCAAAAATCATCACTTTACGTGACTGACCACTCGGCCAATACTCGAAAGGAGAAAGGAGCTCACGAAATGACTGTGGTCCCCGCTCCGGAAGCGGTCCCCCGTGGCCGCCTGGAGGTCTCGCACAGAACGGGTTTCTGGTTCGCCGCGGTGGCCTTCACGATCCTCATGGCGTTCGGCACCGCCCCCACCCCGCTGTGGCCGCTGTACGCGGCGCACGACGGCTTCAGCACCACCACGCTCACAGTCGCCTTCGCGATGATGGTGATCGGCGCGAGCGTCGCGTTCGCGTGCTTCGGGCACCTGTCCGATCTGTTCGGCCGCCGCGTCGTGGCCGCGTCCTCGCTGGTCGTCGCGATCGTCGCGTCGGTCACGCTCGCGCTGTGGCCCGAGCTGCCGGGGCTGCTGCTCGGCCGCTTCCTCAACGGCATCAGCACCGGGCTCATGGCCTCGACCGCCACCGTCTACCTGCACGACCTCCACGGCCACGCCCGGCCGCACCGCGCGTCGTCGCCGCTGCCCGCGGTGGTGTCGACCATGGCGACGCTCGGGGGCCTGGCCCTCGGCCCGCTGGTCGCCGGGTGCGTGGCGCAGTGGAGCACCGACCCGTTGCTGATCACGCAGGCCGGCTTCGGTGTGGCGCTGCTGCTGTGCCTCGGGCTGGTGCTGGTCACGCCGGAAACGCTCGAGCGGCGCACGGTTGCGAAGAGCCGGTTCTCGCTGGTGCACCGAGGGCACCTCGGGTTCAGCGCCGCGTCGGGCACCGCGTTCTTCTCGTTCGCCATCCTGGGGCTGCTCAGCGCGATGGGCGCGAAGGTGCTGCAGGACGAGCTGCACCTCGGTTCGCACTTCATGGCCGGGTTCGCGCCGTTCCTCATGTTCGGCGCGTCGGCGCTGGGGTTGCTGCTGCTGTGGTCGTTCAGCGTCGGGCAGACGCTCGTCGCCGGCATGGTCGTGGCGCCGATCGGGCTGGCGCTCGTCGTGGTGTCGCTGGTCCACCCGCTGCTGTGGCTGTACCTGCTCGCGCTCGTGCTGGCCGGCGCCGGCTGCGGGGCGCTGTTCAAGGGCGGCGTCGGACGGACGCACTCGGTGGCGGTGCCGCACGCGCGCGCCGGCGTGCTGGCCACGTTCTTCGTGATCGCCTACCTCGGCATGGGTCTGCCGCCGATCCTGTTCAGCCTGACCCTCGCCTCCGCTGGGCTCGCCGCGGCGATGGCGGTGTTCGCCGTCGTGCTGTCGATCGGCGCCGTGATCGCGGCGACGATCGGGGCGCGCTGGCGCGCAGTCGAGCAAGGCTGATCCGGCGTCCGGCGCAACCACCCTAAATCCGGCTCAAGACCGCTTCCTGTGTGAGCTCACCGGTGGTAAACCTCCCGTCACATGCTCATCGGCGAGCGAACGGCGTGCGCTGCCCCTCGCCGGGAGTCCCGGAAGACCGTTGCAGGTCTGAGAAAGGGAGTGCAATGAGCCGACGTCGAACACTCACCGCCCTGCTGTCCGCGGGGTTGACCGCAGGCCTGGTGGCCGCCGCCGCGCCGGCGGCCTCGGCCGGCCCCGGTGGCCCGGACAAGCAGCCGGTCGCCGAGGGTTACGGCGGGGCGGTCGTGTCGGACACCGTCGAATCCACGCAGGCGGGCATCGACGTCCTGCGCCGGGGCGGGACCGCCGCCGACGCCGCCGTCGCGGTCGCCGCCACGCTCGGGGTCACCGACCCGTACGTCGCCGGGCCCGGCGGTGGCGGGTACTTCGTCTACTACGACGCGAAGACCAAGCGCATCTCGACCATCGACGGCCGCGAGACCACGCCGGAAGCGGACAAGTCGGACATGTTCATCGACCCGGCCACCGGGCAGCCCTACGCGTTCGAGACCGCCGTCGAGAGCGGCAAGTCGGTCGGCGTGCCCGGCATGGTCGCCACGTGGCAGCGGGCGTTGCAGCGGTGGGGCAAGTTCAGCCTCGCCGACGACCTGCGGCCCGCCGTGAAGGTCGCGGACCACGGGTTCGTGGTGAACCAGACGTTCGCGGACCAGACCATTTCGCTCAAGGACAAGCTGTCGCACTTCGCGCCCAGCGCCGCGCTGTTCCTGCCGGGCGGTGCGGCGCCGAAGGTCGGTTCGGTGTTCCGCAACCCCGACCTCGCCGAGACCTACCGCCAGATCAGCCACCAGGGCATCGGGGCGCTCTACGGCGGTTCCGTCGGCCGTGACCTGGTGAAGACGGTGCAGAACCCGCCACTGGCGAAGGACGCGCCGATCAAGCCGATCCCCGGCCCGATGCAGCTGTCGGACCTGCAGGCCTACCGCGCCCTCGACGGGTCGCCGACGCACGTGAACTACCGCGGGTACGACGTCTACGGCATGGCGCCCTCCTCCAGCGGTGGCATCACGGTCGGGGAATCGCTGAACATCCTGGGCAACTTCGATCTGTCCAAGATGGACCGGGTGCAGGCGCTGCACCACTACCTGGAGGCGAGCCGGCTCGCCTTCGCCGACCGCAACCGCTACATCGGCGACTCCCGCTACGTGCAGGTGCCGCAGCAGCAGCTGCTGTCGAAGCAGTTCGCGGCCACGCGCGCGTGCCAGATCGACCCGGGCAAGGCGGGGCAGAGCCCGGTCGCGCCCGGTGACCCGTACTCCACCAGTGGCGGGTGCACGACGGGCACGGCGGCGTCGTCGGACAGCAACGAGCAGCACACCAACCACTTCGTGGTGAGCGACAAGCAGGGCAACGTCGTGTCGTACACGAACACGATCGAGCAGCTCGCGGGCAGCGGCATCACCGTCTCCGGCCGCGGCTTCCTGCTCAACAACGAGCTGACGGACTTCAACTTCGCGCCGACGCAGGGCACCGCGCCCGACCCCAACCTGCCCGCCCCGGGCAAGCGGCCGCGGTCCAGCATGTCGCCGACGATCGTGCTCAAGGACGGCAAGCCGGTGCTCGCGGTCGGTTCGCCGGGCGGGGCCACGATCATCACGACCGTGCTGCAGGTCCTGGTCAACCGGCTCGACCTCGGCATGAGCCTGCCGGACGCGATCGCCGCGCCGCGCGCGTCGCAGCGCAACGCCAAGACGAGCGACGCGGAGCCGGCGTTCCTCGCGCAACCGACCACGGCCGGGCTGCAGGCGCTGGGCCAGAGCTTCACCAACGTCGGCTCGATCGGCGTCGCGGCCGGGCTCGAGTTCGAGCGCGCCGGCAAGATCCTCGCGGCCGGTGAACCCGTCCGCCGGGGCGGCACCTCGGCGATGGTGGTTTCCACGCACCGCTGAGCCGCTGGTCCGACCGGCCCGCTGCGCCGTCCTCGACCAGGACGGCACAGCGGGCCGGTTTCGTCGCTACGGTGTGGTGCCGCCGATGCGGACGGTCAGTTCGGCGGCTGCTTCCGCGACGGCCGCGGCGAAGTCCGGGAACGTCTCGCCGCACGGGCCGTCGCCGGGGCTGTCGTCGGGGCAGAGGTGGCGCAGCGTCACGGAGATCGACGCCAGCGGGCGGGCGCCGTGGTCGAACACCGGGGCCGCGACGGAGGCGAACCCGTCGGTCACGTGGCCGTCTTCGACGGACCAGCCGAGCCGCTGTTCCGCCGCCAGCGTGCGGCGCAGGGCGGCCAGTGAATCGGGTCCGCGGCTGGTCCGCAGCACGAACGAGCCCGCCGTCGGGAACAGCGCGCGGACGTGCGCCGCGGGCAGGTGGCGCAGGATCGCGCGCCCCGACGCGGTGAGCTGCGCGGGCAGGCGGACTCCGACGTCGGTCACGAGGGTTTCGGGCCGCGCGGGGCGTTCCTTGATCAGGTACAACGATTCGTTGCCGTGCAGCACGCCCAGGTGGGCGGTGTGACCGACGCGGTCCACGAGCTTGCGCAGCAGCGGCCCGGCCAGCCGTTCGAGCGGGTCGTGCCGCAGGTACGCCGAGCCGAGCTCGAACGCGGCGATGCCGAGGCCGTAGCGCCGTTCGGCGGGCAGGTGGGCGACGAAGCCGGCGGCGGTCAGCTCGTTGAGCAGGTGGTAGGTCGTCGAACGCGGCAGGTGCAGGTCGCGGGCCACGGTGGCCGCGGAGACGGGGCCGGCGTGGCGCGCGAGCAGCCGCAGCACGGCGAGGCCGTTGCGGAGCGCGGGAACGTCCGAACTGCTCACCCGGCTCCTTCCCGAAGAGTGCACGAGCGGGACACTCGTGCCAGGCACCGATGCTTCAACCTCGTGTTGTCTTGAATACCAGACACTACCGCGAACTTCGGCCTCCCGCCGGGGGCGCTGATCGTTGTCCAATGACTGACATGCCGGAACCAGTGCTCTTGGGCTCGAAGCCGATGACCGCGGCCGACGTCGTCGACGTCGTCCGCGGGCACGCGCACGTCGGGCTCGCCGAGGCGGTCGAGAAGAACCTCGTCGCCACCCGTCAGCACATCGAGGACCTCGCGCACGCGACCTCGCCCACGTACGGCGTCTCCACGGGCTTCGGCGCGCTCGCCACGCGGCACATCCCCGTGGAGAGCCGCACCGCGCTGCAACGCAGCCTGATCCGTTCGCACGCGGCGGGCGCCGGGCCCGCGGTGGAGACCGAGGTCGTCCGCGCGTTGATGCTGCTGCGCCTGCGCACGCTCGCCAGCGGTTACACGGGCGTGCGCCCGGAGACGGCGCAAGCGCTTGCGGGCTTGCTCAACGCGGGGATCACGCCGGTCGTCCACGAGTACGGATCCCTCGGCTGCTCGGGTGACCTGGCCCCGCTGGCGGCGGTCGCGCTCGCGCTGATGGGCGAGGGCGAGGTGGACCACGACGGAGCGCGCAAACCCGCCGCCGAGGCGCTGAAGGCGGCCGGCCTCACGCCCGTCGTGCTGGCGGAGAAGGAAGGCCTGGCGCTCACCAACGGCACCGACGGCATGCTGGGCATGTTGCTGCTGGCGGCTGCCGACCTGCACCGGCTGCTGGACATCGCCGACCTCACCGCGGCGATGAGCGTCGAAGCGCTGCTGGGCACCGACCGGGCGTTCGCCGCGGACCTGCAGGCGCTGCGGCCGCACCCCGGCCAGGCGACCAGCGCGGCGCGGATGTTCGCGGCGCTGCAGGGGTCGAAGATCGTCGAGAGCCACCGCGGGCCCGACTGCAACCGCGTACAGGACGCGTACTCGCTGCGGTGCGCGCCGCAAGTCCACGGCGCCGCGCGCGACACGCTCGCGCACGCCGAGCTCGTCGCCGACCGCGAGCTGCGGTCCGCTGTGGACAACCCCGTCGTGCTGCCCGACGGGCGGGTCGAGTCCAACGGCAACTTCCACGGCGCGCCCGTGGCGTATGTGCTCGATTTCCTCGCCGTGCCGGTGGCCGATGTCGCCAGCATCGCCGAGCGGCGCACCGACCGGATGCTCGACAAGGCGCGGTCCCACGGGCTGCCGCCGTTCCTGGCCCACGACCCGGGCGTCGACTCCGGGCACATGATCGCCCAGTACACGCAGGCCGCCTTGGTCAGCGAGCTCAAGCGGCTCGCGGTGCCCGCGTCGGTCGACTCCATCCCGAGCAGCGCGATGCAGGAGGACCACGTCTCGATGGGCTGGTCCGCGGCTCGGAAGCTGCGCAAGGCCGTCGACGGCCTGACGACGGTGCTGGCGATCGAGTTGCTCACCGCCGCCCGCGCGCTCGACTTCCGCGCACCGCTCGAACCGTCGCCGGTCACCGGCGCGGTGCGTGACCTGCTCCGCACGAAGGTCGCGGGCCCCGGCTCCGACCGCCACCTGGCGCCCGAGATCGCGGCCGCCGAAGAACTCGTCCGCTCCGGCGCCGTCCTGGCCGCCGCCCGTCTGGAGGTCTGAGAATGTCCCGCACCGTCCGCGCCGCGCGCGGCACGCAGCTCACCGCGAAGTCGTGGCAGACCGAAGCCGCGCTGCGCATGTTCCACAACAACCTCGACCCCGAGGTCGCCGAGCGCCCCGAGGACCTGGTCGTCTACGGCGGCACCGGCAAGGCCGCGCGCAACTGGGCGAGCTTCGACGCGATCACGCGTGAACTGACCACTTTGGACAACGACGAGACGCTGCTCGTGCAGTCGGGCAAGCCAGTCGGCGTGTTCCGCACGCACGAGTGGGCGCCGCGCGTGCTGATCGCGAACTCGAACCTCGTGGGCGACTGGGCGACCTGGCCCGAGTTCCGCCGCCTCGAGCAGCAGGGCCTCACGATGTACGGCCAGATGACGGCCGGTTCGTGGATCTACATCGGCACGCAGGGCATCTTGCAGGGCACCTACGAGACGTTCGCCGCCGTGGCCAAGAAACTCGCTTTGAAAGGACGCAGTGGAGGCACGTTGCGCGGCACGCTCACCGTCACCGCCGGTCTCGGCGGGATGGGCGGGGCTCAGCCGCTCGCGGTGACGATGAACGACGGGGTGGCCCTCGTCGTCGAATGCGACCCGCAGCGCGCGCACCGCCGGGTGGAAACGCGTTACCTCGACGAGGTGGCCGACGATCTCGACGACGCCATCCGCCGCGTCACCGCCGCGAAGAAGGAGCGGCGGCCGCTGTCGGTTGCCGTCGTGGGCAACGCCGCGGAGGTGCTGCCGGAGCTGCTGCGCCGCGGCGTCGAGGTGGACATCGTGACCGACCAGACCTCGGCGCACGACCCGCTGTCGTACCTGCCCAAGGGCGTGAGCGTCGACGACTGGCACGACTACGCGGCCAAGAAGCCCGACGAGTTCACCGACCGGGCGCGCGAGGCCATGGCCGACCACGTGAACGCGATGCTCGGTTTCCTCGACGCCGGCGCCGAGGTCTTCGACTACGGCAACTCCCTGCGCGGCGAGGCGAAGCTCGGCGGCTGCGAGCGAGCGTTCGACTTCCCGGGCTTCGTGCCCGCCTACATCCGCCCGCTGTTCTGCGAGGGCAACGGCCCGTTCCGGTGGGCGGCGCTCTCGGGCGACCCCGAGGACATCGCGGCGACCGACCGCGCGATGCTCGAGCTGTTCCCGGAGAACGAGTCGCTGGCGCGCTGGATCAAGCTGGCCGGCGAGCGCGTGGCGTTCCAGGGCTTGCCGGCGCGGATCTGCTGGCTCGGCTACGGCGAACGCCACCTCGCGGGCCTGCGGTTCAACGAGATGGTGGCCAGCGGAGAGCTGAAGGCCCCCGTGGTCATCGGGCGCGACCACCTCGATTCCGGCAGCGTCGCGTCGCCGTACCGCGAGACCGAGGGCATGGCCGACGGCTCCGACGCGATCGCCGACTGGCCGCTGCTCAACGCGCTGGTCAACACCGCGTCGGGCGCGAGCTGGGTGTCGATCCACCACGGTGGTGGCGTCGGCATGGGCCGGTCGATCCACGCGGGCCAGGTGACCGTCGCGGACGGCACGCCGCTGGCCGCGCAGAAGCTGGAGCGGGTGCTGACCAACGACCCGGGCACGGGCGTGATCCGGCACGTCGACGCCGGTTACGACCACGCCGCCGAGGTCGCCGACGAGCGCGGCGTGCGGATCCCGATGCGGGACAAGGCGTGACGGCCTCCGGGCTCCTCGACGAGATCGCCGGCGTCGGGCGCGACGGGAAGCGCGGCGGCTATTCGCGGCACGCGTTCGACGCGCCCGAACACGATCTGCGCACGTGGTTCGTCGAACGCGCGGAGCGGCTGGGCCTGGCCGTGGAGACCGATCGCAACGGCAACATCTGGGCCTGGTGGGGCGCGCCGGGGCCGGACGCCGTGGTGACCGGCAGCCACCTGGACTCGGTGCCGGGCGGCGGTGCGTTCGACGGGCCGCTCGGCGTGACGAGCGCTCTGACGGCCGTGGAGGCGTTGCAAGCCAAGGGGTTCCGGCCGGCCAAGCCGTTCGCGGTAGTCGTGTTCACCGAGGAGGAAGGCGGCCGGTTCGGCGTGCCGTGCCTCGGCTCGCGGCTGCTCACGGGCACCATCAGCGCGGACCGGGCGCGAGCGCTGCGCGACCCGGACGGCGTCACGTTCTGGGAGGCGGCCGCGAAGTCCGGGCTCGACGTGGACCGGATCGGCGCGGAGCCCGACCGGCTGGGGCTCATCGGGCGGTTCCTGGAGCTGCACGTGGAGCAGGGCCGGGGGTTGATCGACCTGGGTTCGCCGGTGGCGGTCGGCAGCACGGTGATCGCCCACGGACGGTGGCGGTTCTCCTTCGCCGGCCAGGGAAACCACGCCGGCGCGACGCTGATCGCCGACCGCGTGGACCCGATGCTGCCGGCGGCCGAGACCGTGGTCGCGGTGCGGCGGCTGGCGAAGGTCCGGTCCGACGCGCGGGCGACCGTCGGCCGGCTGGTGCCGACGCCGGGTGGCACGAACGTCATCGCGTCCACTGTGGACCTGTGGCTCGACGCGCGGGTGCCGGGCACGGTCACCCCCGAGCTGGTCGAGGACATCACCCGGGCTGCCCAGGCGGCGGCCGAGGCGGAGGGGTGCGAGCTGACCGTCGCGCGCGAGTCGTATTCCGACGACGTCGTGTTCGACGAGCGGCTGCGGCGCGACCTGGGGGAGTGGCTCGGCGGCGTGCCGGAGCTGCCCACGGGCGCGGGCCACGACGCGGCGATCCTGGCGGAGTTCGTGCCGGCCGGAATGTTGTACGTGCGCAACCCCACGGGCATCAGCCACTCGCCGGAGGAGTTCGCCGAGGCCGACGACGTCGAGGCGGGCGCGCGGGCGCTGGCCGAGGTGCTGGAGCGGCTGGCGGGATGACCACGTACTGGTGCGAACGGGCGTGGCTGCCCGGCGGGATCGCGGACGGCGTGCTGGTGGACGTGCGCGACGGGGTGATCACGGCGGTCACGCCCGGGGCGCCGCGGTCCGGGACCGTGCTCGCCGGGCTCACGGTGCCGGGGTTCGCCAACGGCCACTCGCACGCGTTCCACCGCGCGCTGCGGGGCCGGACGCACCACGAGCGCGGCACGTTCTGGACGTGGCGCGAGCGCATGTACTCGCTCGCCGCGCGGCTCGACCCGGACGCCTACCACCGGCTCGCTCGGGGCGTCTACGCGGAGATGGTGCTCGCGGGTTACACCAGCGTCGGTGAGTTCCACTACCTGCACCACGCGCCGGGTGGGCGGCCGTACGCGTCGCCCAACGCCATGGGTGAAGCGTTGCGCGAGGCCGCGCGCGAAGCCGGGATCCGGCTGACGCTGCTGGACACGTGTTACCTCGCGGGCGGCATCGGCGTGGCGCCGGACGAGGTGCAGCAGCGGTTCTCCGACGGTTCGGCGCAGCAGTGGGCTTCGCGGGTTTCGGAGCTGGCGGAGGACGACTTGTTCCGCGTCGGCGGGGCGATCCACTCCGTGCGCGCGGTGCCGGGCGCCGACCTGCCGACGGTGGACGCGGCGGTGCCGGCCGGGCGGCCACTGCACATCCACCTGTCCGAGCAGCGGGCGGAGAACGAGCAGTGTGAGGCGGCGTACGGCTGGACGCCGACGGGTCTGCTACAGCACCACGGCGTGTTGGGTGACCGGATCGTCGCCGTGCACGCGACGCACCTGACCGATCAGGACGTGAAGTGGCTGGGCGACGCGCGTGCGGCCGCGTGTTTCTGTCCCACGACCGAACGCGACCTCGGCGACGGCATCGGGCCCGCGCGGCAGCTGCTCGACGCGGGTGTGCGGCTCGGGGTCGGCAGCGACAGCAACGCCGTGGTCGACGCGTTCGAGGAAACCCGCGCGCTGGAGCTCGACGACCGGCTGGCGAGTGAGGAACGCGGCCGGTTCACGGCCGAGGAGTTGCTTGCGGCGGGCACGGATCACGCGTCCGTCGGGTGGCCCGAGGTGGGGCGGCTGGCGGTCGGTGCCGGGGCGGACCTGGTGACGGTAGCGCTGGATTCGGTGCGCACGGCGGGGATCGAGCCGTCGGGCGTCGTGTTCGCCGCCGGGGCCGCGGACGTGCGGCACGTGGTCGTCGCGGGCCGGGACGTGGTGCGTGAGGGCCGCCACGCACTCGTCGAGCGACCGGAAACCGTACTGGCGGAGGAGATCGAGGCACTGTGGCAGTTCTGATCACGGGAATCGGTGAGCTCACCACCAACGACGCCGAACTGGGCAAGCTGTCCGGCGCGGCGCTGGTGCTCGACGGCGGGGTCGTCGCGTGGGCCGGGCCGGCCGCGCGGGCGCCGGCCGCGGACGAGCGGGTGGACGTCGAGGGGCGGGCCGTGCTGCCGGGGTGGGTGGACAGCCACACGCACCTCGTGTTCGCGGGTGACCGCACGGCGGAGTTCGAAGCGCGCATGGCCGGAAAGCCCTACACCGCGGGCGGAATCGCCGTGACGGTCGGGGCGACGCGGGAAGCCTCCGACGAGCAGCTGGCGGCGAACCTGCGCCGGCACGTCGAGGAGGCCGCGGCGCAGGGGACGACGTGCCTGGAGACCAAAACCGGCTACGGGCTGACGGTCGAGGACGAGGCTCGTTCGGCGCGGATCGCGGCGGAGGTGGCCGACGAGGTCACCTACCTCGGGGCGCACCTCGTGCCGCTGGGCGCCGACGCGGAGTCCTATGTGGACCTGGTGTGCGGCGAGATGCTGGCCGCCGTGGCGCCGCACGTGCGGTGGGCCGACGTGTTCTGCGAAACGGGCGCGTTCGACGAGGCGCAGTCGGCGCGGGTGCTGAAGGCGGCGGCGGAGCGCGGGCTCGGGTTGCGGGTGCACGGCAACCAGCTGGGTGAAGGTCCCGGCGTGCGGCTCGCGGTGGAGCTCGGCGCGGCGAGCGTGGATCACTGCACGTACCTGAGTGCCGAGGACGTCGAGGCGCTGGCGGCGTCGGACACGGTGGCGACCTTGTTGCCCGCGTGTGATTTGTCGACCCGGCAGGCGCTGGCGCCGGCGCGGCGGTTGCTCGAAGCCGGGGCGACGGTCGCGTTGGCCAGCAACGCGAACCCGGGCAGCTCGTACACGACCTCGATGGCGTTCTGCGTGACGACAGCGGTGCTGCAGATGCGGATGACCGTCGAGGAGGCCGTGTGGTCGGCCACAGCCGGGGGCGCGCGGGCGCTGCGGCGCGACGACGTCGGCTACCTGCGGCCGGGCGCGCGGGCTGACGTGCACGTGCTGGACGCGCCTTCGGTCACGCACCTCGCGTACCGGCCCGGGGTGCCGCTCACGCACGCGGTGTGGAGGCGGGGTGAGCGGATGCGCTGAGGGGATCAGCCGTGTGCTGACAGGTGCTCGAGCAGGAGCGGGCTGACGCGGTCGGCGGCTTCTTCCGGCAGCCAGTGGCTGGCGTCCTCGAAGATCTCGAAGCGGTACGGGGCGTCGACGAACTCCGCGGTGTTCGTGGCGGCCGTGCGGCCGAGCTTGGTGTCCTGGCCGCCCCACCCGTAGAGGGTGGGGACCGTGATGCGGCCGGCGGGGACGGTGAAGTCGTCGTCGGTGGCGCCGCGGTACCAGTTGAGGGTCGCGGTGAGGGCGCCCGGTTCGCTGAGGCGGGCGCTGTTGCGCTCGACCTGGTCGTGCGGGATGCGGCCGGCGTAGGCCGCGCGCAGGCGGGCCGCGCCGTCGGCCAGCAGCGAGGCTTCGGCGACGCCGCCGGGGGCGCGGAAGAAGCGGACGTAGTCGAGGTCGCGGTTCTGCTGCTCCTCGGCCCGCGCCGCGCCCTGCAACGCGGCGGGGTGCGGGGTCGCGAGCACGCTGAGCGACTTGAGCCGTTCGGGGTGCCGCGTGGCGAGCACCCAGGCGACCATGCCGCCCCAGTCGTGCGCGACGAGGTGGAACCGCTGCTGCCCGGGGCTCAGAGTGTCCGCAAAGGACAGTGCGTCGGCCACGAGGGCGTCGATGGAGTAGTGCTCGACACCGGCGGGCCGGGCCTCGCGCGCGTACCCCCGCTGATCCACGGCGACGGCACGCCAGCCGGCAGCGCTGAGGGCGCGCAGTTCGGCCGTCCAGGAGTCGGCGAACTGGGGCCAGCCGTGCAGCAGCAGCACGAGCTCACCGTCCTGCGGCCCCGCCGCCAGCGCGCTGTGCCGGCGCCCGCCGGCCTCGACGGTCAGCTCCCGCAACTCCGTCACCACCGAGCCCCCACCGGCCGCGACTGGCGGGTGACCCGGGTACCTCGCGCGATCATGCCCCCACCGTAATCCGCGACGATCTTGCTCCGCCAGGCGCCGCTGGGCAGGGCCGGTGCCCTCATTCGCCGCCGGCGGGGCGGTGCTGCTCCTCGCGCGGTGTGGGCGGTCGGAGCGGCCCGGCGCCCTGCGCCGCCATCTGGTGCGGGGCCCTGCGCGGCGGGCTGGGGGAGCTCGTTGGACAGCGCTGGGCAGGGCCGGTGCCCTTACTCGCCGCCGGTCGGGCGGGGCTGCTCCTCGCGCGGTGTGGGCGGTCGGAGCGGCCCGGCGCCGTGCGCCGCCATCCGATGTGGCGTCCTGCGCGGCGGGCTGGGGGAGCTCGTTGGACAGCGCTGGGCAGGGCCGGTGCCCTTACTCGCCGCCGGTCGGGCGGTGCTGCTCCTCGCGCGGTGTGGGCGGTCGGAGCGGCCCGGCGCCCTGCGCCGCCATCTGGTGTGGCCCCCTGCGCGGCGGGCTGGCTGAGCTCATCGGACAGGCGCCGTGGCTCCCCGGTGTGTGGTTTGCGCGGGGCGATCCGTCCGGCGCTCTGCGCGGCTCGCCGGCGCGGGTCTGCGGGCAGGTAACGCGGCAGTCCGAGGCTATTGCTGCGCGGGGTTCGTCCGGAGCTCTGCGCCGCCTGGCTTGTCCGGACCAGCGGGACGGCGCTCCGGGCGTGTGACCGCGTGGCTGGTTGGTCCGGCCCCCTGCGCGGTCGGCCGGCCTGGGTCGCCGGAGTGCTCCGTGGCGACCCGGCGAGTGGCTGCGAGGGCGCTCGGCGCGGGGCTACGGCGTCTGGCTCTCCCGGCGTGTGCGGCGGACCGTGAACGCGAGGCCGGTCACGGCGACGAGGGCGCAGAGCCACGCGAACCAGTCGCCGAAGCGGCTGTAGGGGGTGTGGCCGGGGCCGAGGGGGACGTCGGCGAGGGTGGTGGCCATCGGGGTGGCGCCGGTGCGGGTTTGGGCGAGGACGTGGCCGGTGGCGTCGCTGAGGGTGGGGGTGCCGCGGGCGGCGCTCCAGGCCACCGCGGTGCCGCTTTCGACGCCGCGGAGCAGGGCGGTGCGGCTGTGCTGCCAGCCGTCGGTGTCTTCGTCGGAGGCGGGGATGAGGAGCAGGCCGGTGCCGGCGCGTCCGTAGTCGCGGGTGGGGGAGGGGCCGTTGACGTCCATGCAGACCTCGAGGCCGATCGGCCGGCCCTCGAGGTGGGCGAGGTCGTGGCCGGGCGTGATGGGCGACGAGCCGTTGCGCCACTTGCGGTATTCGACGACCGGGCCGGCCGGGGGCACGTCGAGTGCGGTGTTGTAGGTGTGCTGCGGGTCCTTGACGATCGCGCCGGTGACGACGTGCAGGTTCTTGGTGCGGGCGACGTCCGCGAGGGGACCGGTCAGGCTCGCCAGCCGGGCGCGGTCGGTGCCGAACGCGCCCTCGGGCAGCACGGCGATGCGGACGTCGGGCGGCAGCTGCCCGAGCGCGTCCACATAGGACTGGAGCACGCGCTGCCCGGCGGGTGTCGCCGGATCCGGCGCCCAGTTCGGCTCGCTGCGCGCGACGACGGCGACGCGCACGTGGTCCGGTGCGGCGGGCGGCGGCTGCGCGCCCCAGACGAGTGCCGCGGCGACGGCCGCCGCCGTCACCACGGTGATGCCGGTGCGCGCCGCCAGGCGGACGCCGGGAGCCAGCGCCGCCGCGAGCGCGGCCGGGGCCAGCAGCACGAGGTACTCGACGCCCCACCCGCCGGTCACCGACGCCAGGCGCAGCACGGCGGGCTCGTCGCCCTGGCTCGTCACGAACGTCCCCATCACGCCGAACGGGTTCGTCACCGCGACGGCGTACAGCGCGGCCGTCCACAGCGCGGGCGTCGCCACACCGGCGAGCACGGGCCTCCCGACGCGCACGAGCCGCCGGAACAGCGCCACCGTGGCCGCGAACAACACCGGCGACCCCACCAGGATCGCGACCGCCCCGGGCAAGGGGATCGACTGCGAGTGCAGGAAGTAGCTCCAACTCCCCGCGCTGCCCCCGAAATACGCCAGGAACGCGGCCGTCACCGCCGCCCCCGCCCCGACTCGCGGCGCCACCACCAGCACCGGCAAGGGCGCGACCCACGCCAGCGCCGCCACGGGTTCGAACCCCAACCCGAAGTGCACCAGCACGCCCGACACCACAGCGGCGGCCAGCGCCCACGCCCACCCCCGGCCCCGACCGGCTGTCGCCGCTCCACCCGGAAGGCGCTTCCCACCGCTGCCGGCGGCGGGAAGCGGGTTCGTGCCACGTCCATCGCCACCCAGCGCATCCCCTGCGGTGTCTTGTCTCGTGAGGATGGGCGAAGCACTTTCACCGGAGGCGGGCGCACGACCGGCATGCGGGTTCGTGCCGCCCCCATCGCCTCGTGGGTCGGCGGCCGCCTCGCCCGAGCGTCGAAGCGCGTTCCACGCGCGTTCTTGTCTTGCGGGGATGGGCGGACCACCTTCACCGGAGGCGCTCGCCTGGCCGGCACGCCGTTTCCCGCCGCCACCAATACCGGTCGCCGCGGAATTCGGGGTGGGGGCGAAGTCGAGCTTCCCGGTGGGTTCCGGTGGAGTGCCGGTGCCACGGAGGTGGTGCGGACCGGTCATCGCGAGGCCCCTTTCGTCGCGGAAAGCCCCACCGTCGCAGGGAAAGTGGCCGAGGGCACTGGGCTGGGCCGCAGTGTTCGTGGTGGAGCCAGCCCTACCGTGAACCGCGCAAACGCACTAAACAAAACGAACCAGGCAAACCGGAAATGGGCTTACGCGCCAACGGTTCGTTGATCACCAGGTGAACGCGGGAAAAGGGTCTGCCCATCAGTTCCCTCGTTCACGCAGAGTTCAATCAGTGGCCATTGCGACGAGATCAGCGCTCCCCCGGGTGATCGGTAACTTCACCATGGCACGACCACCGAGCTGGAGAAAGCCCATGGACTTTTCCTTGATCGTCCTGGTGGTGATCGTCGCGGCGCTCGCCTTCGACTTCACCAACGGGTTCCACGACACGGCCAACGCGATGGCCACTTCAATCGCGACGGGAGCTCTCAAGCCGAGAATCGCCGTCGCCATTTCGGCCGTGCTGAACCTCGTCGGCGCGTTTCTTTCGATCGAGGTCGCGAAGACGATTTCCGGTGGCATCGTCGACGACACGAAGGTGACGCCGGTGGTGATCTTCGCCGGGCTCGTCGGCGCGATCATCTGGAACCTCGTCACGTGGCTCGTCGGGCTGCCGTCGAGTTCTTCGCACGCGCTGTTCGGCGGGCTGATCGGCGCGACGTGGATCGCGTCGGGCGCGGACGCCGTGCACTTCGGCAAGGTCGTCGAGAAGGTCCTGATCCCCGCGGTCGCGTCGCCGATCGTCGCCGGGATCGTGGCGCTCGTCGGCACGTTCCTCACCTACCGCATCACTTCGAAGGCGAAGGAAGGTGTCGTCCGCAGCAGCTTCAAGACGGGTCAGGTCCTTTCGGCCAGCCTCGTTTCGCTCGCGCACGGCACCAACGACGCGCAGAAGACGATGGGTGTCATCACGCTCACCCTCATCGCCGGCGGCACGCTCGCGCCCGGCTCGAACCCGCCGCTGTGGGTCATCTTCGCCTGCGGTCTGGCGATCGCGCTCGGCACCTACCTCGGCGGCTGGCGCATCATCCAGACCATGGGCAAGAAGCTCACCGAAATCCAGACGCCGCAAGGCTTCGCGGCCGAGACGAGCTCCGCGGCCGTGATCCTCGCGTCGTCGCACCTGGGCTTCGCGCTCTCGACCACCCACGTCACCTCGGGCGGCGTCATCGGTTCCGGCCTCGGCCGCAAGCTCGCCGAGGTCCGCTGGGGCGTCGCGGGCAAGATGGTCATCGCGTGGGTGCTCACGCTGCCGGCCGCCGCCATCGTGGGCGCCGTCGCCGCGGCGATCTCGACGCGCGGCAGCTGGGGCACGGTCGTCGTCGGCGCCGTCGGTGTGCTCGTGGCCCTGGGCATCTGGCTCACCTCGCGCCGCAACCCGGTGACCGCCGAGAACATCAACGACGAGCCCGAAGCCGCGCAGCCGGCTCCGGTCGCGGCCTGAGGGAGCGGGAGATGGACATCAACTGGGGCTCTCTGGGGCTCGTCTTCGTCGTCGCCCTCGCCGCGGCGGTGGTGCTGACGGTGCTGTTCGCCTACGGCGTCCGCGGCCTCGCGGGCCGCGAGGTGGCCCGCGAAAGCGGCGGCAGCGGCGTCGGGCAGCTGACGGGTGCCATCGTGTGCTTCGCCGTGTGCGCGGCGGTGGTCGTGTACGGGATCTACTTGATCGTCGCCTGAGCGCGCGAGCGCAGTTCGCCGGGAAGCTCGTCGAGCAGCGGGAGCACCGCTTCTCGGCGAGCTTTTCCCAGGTGTGCCAGCACGTCGAGCGCCGGCTCCCACAACGACTCGTCGGCGGCGGCCGTGCGCACCAGCCGGGCGGGCCGGTCGGCGGGCAGCAGGCCCAGCACGTGGTCGATGCGGCTCTTGTCGTCGAGCACGTACGCGGTCCGCAGCAGCGCGGCGTCGTCCAGCACGTCGAGGCTGCGCCGCACGGTCGGGTCCGGCAGGTGCCCGACGAACCGGCCGAGCGTGATCCAGTCCCCCCGCCGCGTGAGCTCGCCGGTCACCGCGACCACGGTGTCGAGCGGGATGCGCGTGATGATCGACGTCGCGCGCCGCGGGTCCAGCTCCGCGGCCACCGAGGCGAGGAACTTCGGCGGCAGCCGCTTCGCGACGTCCACCCCTCGGGAGACGTCGACCAGCCCGGCGATCCGCGCGCACAGCAGCGGGCCGAACACCTTCTCGGCGATCTTCGCGACCACCGGCGCGGGCAGCAGCCGGCTGGCCAGCGCCATGCGTTCGAGCACCACGAGGTTCGCGTCGAACAGCGTGGTCGTGACCTGTTCGCGGAACAGCTGCAGGTCGGCGGGGTCCACGTCGCCCAGGTAGGTCAGCCGGGCCGGCTCGACGTCGAGCACGCGCGCGAGCTTGAGGATTTCCGGGTTCACAGGCCCACCGCCTTGCGGACGGCGCCTCGCAGGAGAGCGGGTACGTACTTCAGGCCTTCCTCACCCGCCCGGGCGAGGGCCTTGGCCTGCCGGTGCCGCGCGTCGCGCAGGGCGGCGGCGAGGTCGCGCCGGGCGTCCTCGGGCAGGGCTTCGATGCCCTCGGGCAGGGGGCCGCCGAGCTGCTCGGCGAGTGTGCGCTCAGCCATGGTCAGCCATTTTGCCCCAGCTCTTGACTTTCGACAGTGGTGGCCGCCACGCGGGCCCTTGTAGCGTCAGCCGTATGAAGGAGGTGACCAGACGCAGGTGGCGCGTGGTGCTCGACGTCCTGCTCTGGCTCTTCCTCGGCCTCGTCGCGGCCACCGACGCCTCGAACAACCCCAACCCGTGGGAGATGATCTTCGGCCTGGCCGCGGTGACCGTGTCGGTGGCGGCGTGGCGGCGGCTGCCGATGGTGTCGCTGATCGTGACGGTGTGCACGGTCGTGGTGGTGGCGCTGGGCTGGGGCGGGCGCGTGGCCGTGTGGGAGGTCTTCCTCATGGTCACCATCGCCTACCTCACCGGGCTGCGGATGACGCAGGTGCGCGTCACCCTGCTCGTGTGCGGGGGCGTGGCGCTGGCCGGGCTGCCGGTCGCGTTGCTGATCCCGACGGCGGGCTTCGGCGCGTGGGCCGCGATGCTCGGGGTGATCGCGTTCGCCGCGGTCGCGCCGTGGCTGCTGGGCCGGCACGTGCGGCTGCGGCGGGAGCTCGCGCGCGCCGGCTGGCGCCGGGCGGAGGAGATGGAGAGCCGCCAGCGGCTCGTCGCCGACCAGGCGCGGCTGCGCGAGCGCGCGCGGATCGCCAGCGACATGCACGATTCGCTGGGCCACGAGCTGAGCCTGATCGCCGTGCGCGCGGCGGCGCTCGAGGTGGCCGGTGGCCTGGACGACGGGCAGCGTGCGGCGGCGGCCGAGCTGCGCGAGAGCGCGGCGACGGCGACCGAGCGGCTGCGCGAGATCATCGGCGTGCTCCGCGAGGACGCGGCGCCGGTCGAACCCGTGCAGGGTGACCTGGGGGAGCTGATCGAGCGGGCGCGGGCGTCGGGGCTGCTGATCGAGTCGCAGGTGGATGGTCTGGAGGCGGCGCCGCCGATGGTCGCGCGGGCGGCGTACCGCGTGCTGCAGGAAGCGCTGACGAACGTCGCCAAGCACGCGCCCGGGGCGGCGGTGACCGTGTGGGTGCTGAGCTCGGCCGAATCCACCGAACTGCGCGTGGTCAACGCCCCGCCGCCCGCCGGCCCGCTGCCGGGTGCGTCGGGCCGGCGCGGGTTGATCGGCCTGCGCGAGCGCGTCCGGCTGATCGGCGGGACGCTGCGGGCCGGGCCCGACGCGCGGGGCGGCTTCGAGCTCGTGGCGACGTTGCCGCACGACGCGGCGCCGGTGCCCGAGGGCGAGGCCGGCACCGACGAGGTGGGGCAGTCGGAGTCGGCGCGCGAGCTGGAGCTGGCGCGCCGCGACGTGCGGCGCAGCCTGGTGCAGGCCATCGTGATCCCGCTGGCGCTCTTCGGGGTGGTGATCGGCGGCAGCGGGGTGGCGTTCCTCGTGCAGTGGTACGGCTCGGAGGTGTCGATGGGGGCCTACGAGCAGATCGAGGTGGGGGACACGCGGCAGGCGATCGCCCCGCGCCTGCCTTCGCAGCAACGGCTGGCGAAACCGTCGAACGGTGAGCCGCCGCAGCCGGCGGGGACCACGTGCGAGTACTACGGGACGTCGCGCAGCTGGTGGAACGTGCGGTACGCGGCCATCCGGCTGTGCTTCGCGGGCGACCGGCTCGTGACCAAGGACATCTACAGCGAGGCCGAACAACCGTGATCCGCTTGCTGCTGGCCGACGACGAGACGATGATCCGCGCGGGCGTCGCGGCGATCCTGGCTTCCGACAAGGACATCTCGGTGGTCGCCGAAGCCGGCGACGGGCGCGAAGCCGTGGCACAGGCCCTGGCCACCCGCCCGGACGTCGCGCTGCTCGACATCCGCATGCCCGGGCTCGACGGCCTCGCCGCGGCTGAGGAGATTCGCCGCCTGCTGCCGGGCACGGGCGTGATCATGCTGACGACCTTCGGCGAGGACGACTACATCGAACGCGCGCTGGGCCTGGGCGCCAGCGGGTTCCTCCTCAAGGCCGGCGACCCGCGCGAGCTGCTGTCCGGCATCCACGCCGTCGCCGACGGCGCCGCGTTCCTGTCGCCGAAGGTCGCGTCGCGGGTCATCGCGCGCCTGTCCGGCGGCCGGCTGTCGCGGGGCGCGGCGGCCCGGGACCGCATCGCCGCCCTGACGGCCCGCGAACGCGAGGTGCTGACCCTGCTCGCCGCCGGACTGTCCAATGCGGACATCGCGAGCCGCATGTTCGTGGTCGAGGGCACGGTCAAGGCCCACGTCAGCACGATCCTCAACCGCCTGGGCGCGCGCAACCGCGTGCAGGCCGCCATCACGGCGTACGAGGCCGGGCTGGTCGGCGGCGACGAGGCGGCGGCCGGCGGTTGATCGCGGCGGGTGCGATCACGGCGTACGGGGCCGGGCCGGCCGGGGGAGCCGAGGCGGTGTCCAGCTGTTGATCCAGCTCTCCGCGTGGGCCATCGCGGACGCGGGGGCCAGGTGCAGCACCGCGGTGCGCAGGGCGCGCCCGACGGGGTTGCGCAGCAACGGGCCGGCGGAACCGGCGCGGACGGACGCGTGCCACACGCGCTGGCTGCGTGGACGGCGCTGCGCGTCGTAGCGGCGCAGGCCTTCGGTGACGTCGTCCGTCGCGGCCAGCGCGGCGGCGAGGACGACGGCGTCCTCGAGAGCCATGCAGCCGCCCTGGCCCAGGTACGGGGGCATGGCGTGCGCGGCGTCGCCGAGGAGGGCGAGGCGGCCGGAGGTGTAGGTGGGCAGCCGGGTGGCCAGCTGGTACAGGTCGTGGTGCAGGATCTCCGGCGTCGCCGAGATCAGCGTCGGCACGGGGGCGTGCCAGTCGCCGTAGCGGTCGAGCAGGTAGGCGCGCACGTCGTCGTGGCGGACGCCCTCCGGCCGCGCTTCGGCCACCCACCAGTACACGCGGCCGTCGTGTAGGGGCAGCACGCCGACCTCCGTCCCGCGGCCCCACGTGGTGCTCAGGCTCGCGCCGGGCAGTTCGGCGACGCCGCGGAAGGCGGTGCCGCGGCTGTAGGCCACCCGCGCCTGCGGGTACAGCGCCGTGCGGACCGGGCTGTGGATGCCGTCGGCCGCGACGACCAGGTCGGCGCGGATCGTGCCGGTCGCGTGCCGCACGAGCCCGTCCGGCGAGGCCGAAAGCACGTCGACGCCGGTGTGCAGGCTCGCTTCCGGCAGCGCGGCGCGCAACGCGTCGATCAGGTCCGCGCGGTGGATCGCGGTGAGCGGGAGACCGTAGCGGCGCACGTACGGGTCCATCGCCCACCGCGCGAGCTCGCGGCCGCGCGGGTCGCGCAGCGCGCCGTCGCGCTGCGGGGCCAGGGGCGCCTCGACACCCAGCTCGGCGAGCGCCCGCTGCGCGTTGGGCCAGATCGAGATCCCGGCGCCGATGCCGGCGAACTCCGCAGCCCGCTCGTAAACCGTCACCTGCCAGCCGGTGCGGTGCAGCCCGACCGCCGCGCTCAGTCCCCCGATGCCGCCGCCGATCACGACGGCGTGCCGTTGCTCCATGACCGCCTCCTCTACGTCTGTAGAGGACTCTACACCTGTAGAGTGAGCTCGTGGACAGGATTTCGGTGCTCGGCGACGCCGCGATCGAGGTCATCGCCGCCGAGGGCATGCGTGGGCTCACCCACCGGGCCGTCGACCGGGCCGCGGGCCTGCCCGCGGGTTCGACCTCGTACTACGCGCGCACGCGGCGCGCGTTGCTGGAGCTCGCGATGGCGCGGATGGTCGAGCTCGACGAGGCCGTGATCGACCCGGACGCGAAGGACCTCGCCGACGTCCTCGCCGCGACGGTCCACGCGGCCATCACCGCCGGCCGCAGCCGGATGCTGGCGCGCTACGAGTTCGCGCTCGAGGCCACGCGCCGCCCGGAGCTGCGCGCGGCCTACGACGAGGGCGGCCGCACCATCCGCGACCGCTGCGTCGAACTGCTCGCGGCTGCGGGCTCACCGCAGCCCGAACGGCACACGCGCGTGCTGCTCAACTGGCTCGACGGCTCGATCTTCGACGCCCTCGCGGGCGCCGGGTCGACAAATCCACCCGATCGGGTGGAGCTCGCCGACGGCGCCCGGGCCGTGCTCAAGGGCCTCGGTCTCCCCCTCACGCGGTGACGGGGAGACCGGAAACCCTTCAGGCGTCGCGCTTCTTCAGCACCGAAGTGCCGAGCAGCAGGCCGGCCGCCGCCCACACCAGGCAGATCAGCACGCCCACCAACGGCGAGTACGGCGCGATCCCGCCCATCATCGGGTTCGCCTCCCCACTGGGCACCATGCCGTTGATGCCCGCGAACGCCGGGAAGTAGTTCATGATCTCCGGCGCGACGTACGCCGTGAGCAGCATCGGCAACGGCAGCAGCAGCACCATCACCACCACGATCGTCCCGGCCGCGCTGCGCAGCGCGAACCCGATGCCCGCGCACAGCACGCCGAGCAGCGCGAAGTACGCGCCCATGCCCGCCGCCGCGGTGAAGCCCTGGCCGAACGTCGTCGTCGCGGCTCCGCTCGGCATCAGCGTCGCCGACAGCAGCATGCCCACCAGCGCGAGCACCACGCCGTACGCGAAGAGCACCGGCACGAGTACCGCCGCTTTCGCCGCGGTGACCCGTGAACGCACCGGAACCCACTGCAGCGTCGAGCGGATGCTGCCGCTCCCGTACTCGCTCGTGACGAACAGCGTCGCCGCCGCGAGCACGCAGAACTCCACGAGGTAGATCGAGCCGTTCACCACGATCGAGTGCGGTCCCTGCGGCGGATCGGTTTCCCCGAACCGCTGCGACAGCCCGGAAACCCCGCTGTACAGCAGCATCAGCAGGAAGCCACCGGACAGGCACCACCACGTCGCCCGCACCGACCAGAACTTCGTCCACTCCGACGCGACGGCGCCCGAAAACCCGCCGCCGGTGCGCACCTGTGTGGTCGTCATGCCGTCACCCCGTATTCCACCGACGACGCGGTCAGTTCCATGTATGCCTGCTCAAGCGAAGCCGTGCGCTCGCCGAGGCCGTGCAGCCGCACACCCAGCTGGTGCGCGAGGTCCCCGACCTGCGTGACGTCGGCGCCGGTCACGAGCAGCTCGTCGCCGTCGGCCTGCACGGATGCGCCCTGCGCCTGCAGGTGCCGCGCGAGCGTGTCGCGCTCGAGCGGCGTCGGCACGAGCACGGCGACCGAGCTGCGCGAGTTGCCGGCGATGAACTCGTCGATCGGCGCGTCGGCCAGCAGCTTGCCCTTGCCGATCACCACGAGGTGGTCGGCCGTCAGCTGCATCTCGCTCATGAGGTGGCTCGACACGAACACCGTGCGGCCCTCCTCGGCGAGGGAACGCATCAGCTGCCGCACCCAGCGCACGCCGTCGGGGTCGAGGCCGTTCACCGGCTCGTCGAACATCAGCACGCCGGGGTCGCCGAGCAGCGCGCCCGCGATCCCCAGCCGCTGCCCCATGCCGAGCGAGAACTGCCCGGCTCGTTTGCCCGCGACGTCGCTGAGCCCGACGGTGGCGAGCACCTCTTCGACGCGGGCCACCGGAATTCCGTTGCTGCGCGCCATCGCCGTGAGGTGGCGCGCGGCGCTGCGGCCCGGGTGCAGTGACTTGGCTTCGAGCAGCGCCCCCACTTCTCGCAGTGGGTGCTTCAGCGCGGCGTACGGTTTGCCGTTCACCAGCACGTCGCCGGCGGTGGGGTGGTCGAGGCCCACCGTCATGCGCATGGTCGTGGACTTGCCCGAGCCGTTCGGCCCGAGGAACCCCGTGACGCTGCCGGGTGCGACGACGCACGTGAGGCCGTCGACCACCGTTTTCTCCCCGTAGCGCTTCGTCAGTCCGCGAAGCGTGATCATGTGCCCTCCCTGGGTCGGATCCCTGGGCACTGAGTCTGCGTTCGCGCACCCGCCGCGGGCATCGGCCGTCCGGTCCGGCCGACCCCCGACTTTCGACGGGGGTCAGCGCTGCCGCCGGGTGGTGTGCCGCGTCGGGCTGACGGTGGCGGGGTCCTCCGGCCACGGGTGCTTGGGGTAGCGGCCGCGCAGGTCGGCGCGCACGGCGGCGTAACCCGTGCGCCAGAACGACTCCAGGTCGGCCGTCACGGCGGCGGGCCGGCCGGCGGGGGAGAGCAGGTGCAGCAGCACGGGGATGCGCCCGTCGGCCACCGTCGGGGTGGCGGTCCAGCCGAACGTCTCCTGCAGCTTCACCGCGAGCACGGGCTGGTCGCCGGTGTAGTCCACGCGGTACCGGGAACCGGACGGCACTTCGAGCCGATCGGGGGCCAGTTCGTCGAGCCGCGCGGCTTCGGGCCACGGCAGCAGGCCGCGCAGGGCGGCGCCGGCGTCGACGTTCGCGAGATCGGCGCGGCGGCGGGCGCGCGACAGGTCGAGCCAGCTGTCTACTTCGGACAGCAGAGTGTCCGCGTCGACCGCGGGCCACGGCGCGCCGAGCACGCGGTGCAGGAACGCCAGCCGCTCGCGCAGCCGGCGGCCGTCGTCGCTCCAGCGCAGCAGGCCGAGGCCCTCGGTGCGCAGGCCGGTGACCAGCGCGTCGTGGACGAGGTCCCGGGACGGGGAACGCAACGGGCGCTCGGCGAGCACGATCGCGCCGAGCCGGCGCACGTGCCGGGTCACCACGTCACCGTCCCACGCGACTTCGTCCACTTCGGACACCAAGGCGGGCGCCGCGCGCACGGCGAGGTGCTCGTCCGCGACAGCGGCGAGCCGGATCGTGCCCTGCGCGCGGCCCGGGTCGCGGGTGGCTTCGCCGACCGCGAGCCAGTCCGCGGCGCCGATCCCGCTGCCCGCGGGCAGTTCGGCCGCGGTACCGCCGGCCATGAGGTACACCGGCGCCGCGCCGCTGCGCCGCCGGGCGAGCCGCTCGGGGTGGGCCAGCGCGACGATCAGCGCCGCGTCGGGTTTTCCGGGCTGTGCCGGGGAATTCACCAGTCCCGCGAGCCGGCGCACCTCCCTTTTCCACCGCCGCGCCGCGTCGTCGGTGCCGCCGCGCAACCGGCGCAGCTCGGCCTCGACGTCGGTGAGCTGCGCCCCGGCGTCGAGCAGCGCCACGACTTCGGCGGCCGCGCGCGAGCCGACGGCTTCGGACCCGTCGAGCAACGCGCGGGCCAGCCGCGGGTGCAGGCCGAGGTCGGCCATGCGGCGCCCGCGCGGGGTGACGGTGCCGTCGGCGTCCGTCGCGCCGAGCGTGACCAGCAACGCGCGGGCGGCCGCGAGCGCGCCCTCACCCGGCGGGTCCCACCACGCCAGGCCGCTGCCGTCCGGAGTGGACCAGCAAGCGAGCTCCAGCGCGAACCGCGCCAGCTCGGCCGTGCGGATCTCGGGCTCGGGGTACGCGGGCAGCGTCGCCTGCTCGTGCTCCGGCCAGCAGCGGTACGCGCGGCCCGGCGCCTCGCGGCCCGCGCGGCCGGCGCGCTGCTCGGCCACGGCCGCGGACACCCGCACCGTCGCGAGCCCGGCCAGCCCGCGGCGGTGGTCGACGCGCGGCACCCGGGCGAGCCCGGAGTCCACGACGGCGCGCACCCCCGGCACCGTCAGGCTCGACTCCGCGACGGCCGTCGCCAGGACGACCCGGCGCCGTTCGCGGGGCCGCAGCGCTTCGTCCTGGCGGGCCGCGCTGAGCCGGCCGTGCAGGGGCAGCACGTCGGCGTCGAGTGAACCCAGCAACGCCGTCGTGCGCGCGATCTCCCCGGCACCGGGCAGGAACGCGAGCACGTCACCGTCGCCTTCGGACAGTGCGATCCGGACCGCCGCGGCCACGCTCTGCTCGACGCGCGCGCCGCGAGCGGGCGCGCGGTAGGCGAGCTCGACGGGGTACGTGCGGGCGTGCGCGGTCACGACGGGTGCGGCGCCGAGCAGTTCGGCGAGCCGGCCGGACGCGACGGTCGCCGACGTCGCGAGCAGCCGCAGGTCCTCGCGCAGGCCCGCGCGCACGTCGAGCAGCAGCGCCAGCAGCAGGTCGGCGTCGAGGTGGCGTTCGTGGCACTCGTCGAGCAGCACCGTCGACACCCCGGTGAGCTCGGGGTCGTTCTGCACGCGCCGCACCAGCAGACCCGACGTGACGACCTCGATCCGCGTGCGCGCCGACACCTTCCGGTCACCGCGCACCGAGTAGCCGACGGTTTCGCCCACCGGTTCACCCAGCAGGGTGGCCATGCGCGCGGCCGCCGCGCGGGCAGCGAGGCGCCGCGGTTCGGCGACCACGACGCGACCGCCGCCGTGCTCCAGAGCGAGCGGCACGAGCGTCGTCTTGCCGGTGCCGGGCGGCGCGACGAGGACGGCGGTGCCGTGGTCCGCCAAAGCGGCCAGCACATCGGGCAGGACCGCGCGGACCGGGAGGTCGGGCAGGTTTTCCAGTTTTTCCAGTGCTGTCACTGCTCGGTGATCTCCGGCGGTTTCGGCAGCGGGTAGTCCGACGGGCCGATGTTGGTCTGCAGCGACCTGAGCCACTCGCCGCTGGAGACCATCTTGCGGATCGCGTCGTCCACGGCGTGCTGGCCTTCGGTGTCGCCCTTGCGCAGACCGACGCCGTAGCGCTCGGTCGAGAACGGGTGCCCGACCACGCGCAGCAGTTCGGGATCCTGGGCGACGTAGCCGGCGAGGATCACCGCGTCGGTGGTCACGGCGTCGACCTGCCCGGCGAGCAGGGCCGTGACGCAGTCGGGGTAACGCGGGTACTCGACCAGCTGCACGGCCTGCGCGAACTTGTCGCGCACCTGCTGGGCGGGCGTGGAACCGGTCACGGAGCACAGCCGCCGCCCGTTGAGGCTCTCGGGGCCGGTGATGTCCGGCGAGGTGAGCCGCACCAGCAGGTCCTGGCCGGTGACGAAGTAGGGGCCGGCGAACGACACCTGCTGCTTGCGCTTGTCCGTGATCGAATACGTGGCCACCACGAGGTCGACGCCGCCCGAGGACAGGTCCGTTTCGCGCGTGGCCGGTGTGGTCTCGTGCCACGTGATGTGGGCCGCGTCCATGCCGAGTTCGTTCGCGACGAACTTGGCGACGTCGACGTCGAAGCCGGTGAAGCGGCCGTCGATCGTGCGCTGCGAGAGCCCGGGTGCGTCGAAGCGGATCCCGATCGTGAGGTGGTCACCGTCACGCGCGCGTTTCACGAGCGAATCCGACGGTGTGACCGTTCCCGAACCGCACGCCACGCACGTGACCAGCAGCAACAGGGCGGCGAACACCGCGCGAGCCCGCATGTCCCCTCCTGTCGCCGGGTGTTGACAACTCACGAAGTTCTCAGGTCCGGCGGCTAGCCTAGGCGTGTGCGACGACTGTCCCAACCCGTGCTCGACACCATCGGCACGCTGGCCCGGCTCGGGCTCGCGGCCGTGTGGCTCGTTTCGGGTGCCGTCAAACTGGCCGACCCGGGGCAGACGTTCATCGCCGTGAAGGCCTACGACCTGCTGCCGCCGGACCTGATCCGGCCGGTCGCCACCGCGTTGCCGCTGGTCGAGCTGGTGCTCGGCCTGTTGCTGCTGTTCGGGCTGGCCACGCGCTGGGTCGCGGCCGCGGCGCTGGTGCTGCTGGCCGTGCTCGTGGCCGGCATCGCCCAGTCGTGGGCGCGCGGGCTGAGCATCGACTGCGGCTGCTTCGGCGGCGGTGGGCAGGTGGCCGCCGGCCAGACCGCGTACCCGCAGGAGATCTTGCGGGACACCGGGTTCGCCCTGCTGGCCGTCTGGCTGCTGGTGCGCCCGCGCACGCTGTTCTCGGTCGACGGCTGGCTCGGCTGGGGCCGGCGGAGCACGACGGACGACACCACCGCGGGGCCCGGGAGCTCCGCGCCGCTCGCGCACCGGGCGAGCATCGCTGAAGGGAAAGAGTGACCGTGGGTGAAGCAGCGCGGAAGCGCCAGCGTCAGGCGCAGGCCGCGAAGTCGGTGGCACAGGCGCGGGGCGCCGCGAGCGACCGCAACAAGATCATCGCCGTCGTGGTGGCGGTCGTGGTGGTCGCGGCCGTCGTGATCGGCGGCGTCGTGTGGATCAACTCGAGCAAGAACTCGACCCAGGACACGGCCATCCAGCCGGGAACGACGTCGCAGCTCGGCCCGGGCGTGGTGGAGAAGCTCGACGGCGTCGTGGTCTCCGTCGGCAAGCCCGGCGCACCGAAGACGATCGACCTCTACGCCGACTTCCTGTGCCCGTACTGCAAGCAGCTGCAGGACACCTACGGCCCGAAGATGGAGCAGGCGATCAACAACGGCCAGCTGACCGTGCGGTACCACATGGTCACCCTGCTCAACGAGAACTCCGACCCGCCGGGCTACTCGCTCGACTCGGCCAACGCGGCGCTCGCCGCGGCCGGTTCGCAGAAGTTCACCGCGTTCCACGACGCGCTGTTCAAGAACCAGCCGGAAGAGGGCGGGCGCGGCTACGACAAGGCGCAGCTGATCAAGCTCGGCCACGACCTCGGCATCACCGACCCGAAGTTCGACCAGACGGTGGACAACGGCACGTACAACGCGCAGATCCAGGCCGCGTTCCAGCAGACGGAGAACGACCCGAACCTGGCCCAGGACTTCCCGAACGGGCAGCACGGCTTCGGCACGCCGACCGTCGCGGTCAACGGCAAGGCCATCTCGACCTCCGGCGACTGGCTGTCGGGCGTGCTGAACGGCACGCAGAGCTGACCGCCTGATCTCTTCGCCACAACCGCCCCTGAGCTCGCAACGCTCAGGGGGCGGTTTCGCGATCCCGGTGACCGGTACCCGGTTTGTCCGTGAGGTCTGGACCACTTAATCGAACTGTGTATTAATTCAAGGCGTGAAGTTTGGTGGCTCGACGAGGAGAAACCGGATGCGCGTCGGTCGTTCGATCACGCTCGGGGTGCTGGCCGCGGCGCTCGCGGTGAGCGCGCACACGCCCGCACTCGCCGGGAACAGCCCGGCCTACCAGGATCCGCACCGGCCCGTGGCGGTGCGCGTCGCGGATCTGCTGAAGCGCATGAGTCTCGACGACAAGCTCGGGCAGATGATGCAGGCCGAGCGCCTCGGCGTGCAGTCGCCGGCGGACGTGACGAACGCGCGGCTCGGGTCGTTGCTGTCGGGTGGCAGCTCGCAGCCGACGCCGAACACGCCGCAGACCTGGGCCGACATGTACGACGGGTTCCAGAAGGCGGCGCTGGCGACGCCACTGGGCATCCCGCTCCTCTACGGCGTCGACGCGGTGCACGGCCACAACGGCGTGTACGGCGCGACCGTGTTCCCGCACAACATCGGGCTCGGCGCGTCGCGGGATCCGAAGCTGGTGGAGAAGATCGGGCGCGCCACGGCCGAAGAGGTGTCCGGCACGGGCATCGACTGGGACTTCGCGCCGTGCCTGTGCGTCGCGCGCAACGATCGGTGGGGGCGCACGTACGAGTCGTTCGGCGAGGTGCCGCAGCTGGCCACGGAGATGACGTCGATCATCACCGGTCTGCAGGGGCATTCACTCGGTGGCCCGGCGTCCGTGCTGGCGACGGCCAAGCACTACGTCGGCGACGGCGGCACGACCGGCGGAGTCAACGAGGGCAACACTCAGCTCAGCGAGCAGGAGCTGCGCGCGATCCACCTGCCGCCGTTCAAGGAGGCGGTGAAGCGCGGCGTCGGCTCGGTGATGGTGAGCTACTCGAGCTGGAACGACGTCAAGCTGCACGCCAACAAGTACCTCGTCACCGACGTTCTGAAGAAGGAACTCGGTTTCGACGGCATCGTCGTGTCGGACTACAACGGCGTCGACAAGATCGACGGGCAGACCGGCTTCACGCCCGACGAGGTCGAGGCGTCGATCAACGCCGGCATCGACATGGTGATGGTGCCCTACGACTGGCAGAAGTTCATCGACACCCTGCGCACCCTCGTGCAGCAGGGCAAGGTGCCGATGTCGCGCATCGACGACGCGAACCGCCGCATCCTCACGAAGAAGTTCGAGCTCGGCCTCTTCGAGCACCCGCTCACCGACCGCCGGTACCTCTCGGCCATCGGCAGCCAGGCCCACCGCGACCTGGCGCGCCAGGCCGTGCGGGAATCGCAGGTGCTGCTGAAGAACTCGAACGACGTGCTGCCGCTCGACAAGAGCCGCAACAAGATCTTCGTCGCCGGCAAGAGCGCCGACGACATCGGCAACCAGGCCGGCGGCTGGACCGTCGGCTGGCAGGGCACGTCGGGACCGGTGATCCCGGGCACGACGATCTTGCAAGGCATCGAGAACACGGTGAAGAGCTCGTCGACCGTCACGTTCAGCAAGGACGGCAGCGGCATCGACAAGTCCTACGACGTGGCCGTCGCCGTGGTGGGGGAGACGCCGTATGCGGAGACCAAGGGCGACCGGCCGGGGGACCTGGGACTGGACGCCACGGACCTCGCGACGTTGCAGAAGCTGCACGACGCGGGTGTGCCGACGGTGGTCGTGCTCGTGTCGGGGCGGCCGCTGGACATCGCGAAGCAGCTGCCGGATTGGGCCGGCCTGATCGAATCGTGGCTGCCGGGCAGCGAAGGCCAGGGCGTGGCCGACGTGCTCTTCGGCGACTACAACCCGACCGGCAAGCTGCCGGTCACCTGGATGCGCAGCGCCGACCAGCAGCCGATCAACGTCGGTGACGGGAAGCCCGCGCTGTTCCCCTTCGGCTACGGGCTGCGGTACCAGCACCGCGGCTCGTGGTGATCCACCCTTCCCGCTCTCCCCACCCCCACCGGAAGGATCTCCATGTCCGCCAACCGACGCCGGTTCAGGCTGGCCGGGAAAGCGCTGGCGTTCTTCGCCGCGTGCCTCGGCCTCGCCTACGGTTCCCCGGCGCTGACCTCACCCGCCGCGGCGGCCACGCCGTTCAAGGTGCTCGCGTTCTACAGCGGCACGTACGACGCCGCGCACATCAGCTTCGAAAACGAAGCGCGCCCGTGGTTCCAGCAGCAGGCGGCGGCCAACGGCTACACGTTCACGGCCACCACCAACTGGAACCAGCTCACGTCGCTCACCACCTCGCAGGCCCAGGTCGTGATGTTCCTCGACGACCAGCCGCAGTCGCAGGCGCAATTCCAGGGTTTCCAGCGGTACATGGACTCGGGCGGCGCGTTCTTCGGGTTCCACGTGACGGCGTACAACGACAACACGACGCCGTCGTATGCGAACTGGTTCCACAACGACTTCCTCGGCACCGGCCGGTTCGTGTCCAACTCGTGGGGCCCGACCGGGGAGACGCTGAAGATCGAGAATCGCACGCACCCGTCGACGGTGAACCTGCCGGCGACGATCCAGTCGTCGGTGAGCGAGTGGTACTCCTGGCAGAACGACCTGCGGCAGAACCCGAACATCTCGATCCTGGCCTCGCTCGACCCGTCGACGTTCCCCGTGGGCGACGACCCGTCGCAGACGTGGTACAGCGGGTACTACCCGATCATGTGGACGAACAAGAACTACAAGATGTTGTACGCGAACTTCGGCCACAACAAGATGAACTACGACACGAACACGGCGCTGTCGTCGACGTTCGCGAGCCCCGACCAGAACCGCTTCGTGCTCGACGGCCTGCGCTGGCTGGGCGGCGCGACCGGGGACAGCGGCAACCCGCCGCCGTCCGGCGGGATCTCGCCCACCGCGTGGTACCCGGTGGTGAACAAGGCCAACGGCAAGTGCGTCGACGCGCGCGCCGCGGGCACGGCCAACGGCACGGTGATCCAGCAGTACACCTGCAACGCCACCAACGCCCAGCAGTTCCAGTTCCAGCCGACGAGCGACGGTTACGTCCGGATCAACAACCGCGGCAACGCGGCCGAGGTCATCGACGTGACCGATGTGTCCACCGCGGACAACGCCGGTCTGCAGCTGTGGTCCTACAGCGGCGGCGGCAACCAGCAGTGGCAGCCGGTGTCCGAAGGCAGCGGGTACTACCACTTCGTCGCTCAGCACAGCGGCAAGTGCCTGACGGTGCCCGGTTCGTCCACTGCGGACAGCACCCAGCTGGTGCAGGCCACGTGCAACGGCGGTGCGGCGCAGTCGTTCCACGTCGCGTGACCCGCGTCGGGTCGCCTTGACGCGGCGGCGGACCCGGCCCGGGAGGCCGCCTCGGGGTTTCGCCCCGGGGCGGCCTTCTCTCGTCAAGCGGGCCGCCAGGTCGTCTGCGCGCGGACGATGACCACCGCCAGTGCCAGCAGTGCGACAGCCAGGACGACGGCGGCTTCCCTGCGGTCACCGTCGCGGGCGGTCCAGGCCGTCGCGGCGGGGAGGACGACCAGCGACGTCGCGAGGTAGGCGACGTGCGTGGCCGGTTCGCGGGGGTGGGCGCCGGTGACCAGGCCGACGACGTCGGCGACGGCCTGCACCACCAGCACGAGCTCGAAGACGGCGAGCGCGGGCAGCACGCGCGTGCGGCGGTAGCGGCCGGCGAGCCCGGTGCCGAGCACGACGAGCCCGCCGGCCACGCACACCACCGTGGTGGTGAAGGCGAGGGGCTCGATCACGTCGCCGCCGGCCGGCGCGCCTCGCGGGCACGGCGACGGCGGCGGTTCGAACCGGTGCGGAACAACCGGGTGGACAGGCCTGTGAGCATCAGCGCCAGCGGCGTCAAGCCGAGGACGAACCACGCGATCCGCCACCAGCCGTTCACGAGCCAGCCGAAGTGGGCCGGTTCGAACACCTTGTCGTAGAACGAGTTCGGGCCCGGCTCGGGCCGGGCGTCCACATCGGACACGTGGGTGGGGTCGTGGCTGTCGACGTACACGGTGTGGTCGCCGCCGAAGAAGGCGCGGGCGCCGTAGGGCTGGTAACCCGCGCTCGCGATGGAGACGGTGTAGTAGCCGTCCTGCGGTGTGACCAGGTATCGGACTTCGCCGGGTGTTTTCGCCAGCGCCGCCTTCGCGGCCTGGTCGATGCCGATCTCGGGCATGCCGGGTGCCGCGGCGTTCGCGGTGAACGAGTACTTCTGCGGATCGGTCGGCGCACCACCCGTGATGGCGAGCCACGCGTCCTTCACCGGCGGCAGGGAGAACGCGGCGCCCGTGACACCCCACATCAGCACGAACGGGACGGTGACGATGCCGATCACGTTGTGCAGGTCGTAATCCCGCGCGAAGCGGCCTTTGCCCGTGCGGACGCGGAAGCCGCGGGAGAAACGCCTGAACCCGGGCCACCACACGATGACGCCGGTGACAGCCAGCACCACCATGAGCAAACCGAGCACCACCAGCAGCAGCAAACCCCAGTTCGTGCCCGCCGGCCACGCGAACCCGATCGATGGCACCGGCTTGGCCAGCCACGACACGTAACCCGGGTAGGACTCGCAGGTGAGGCCGCAGTCGTGGACGTTCGCGAGGAAACCCATCACGCCTTCCTCGAGGTGCGCACTGCCGTTGATGTGCCCGGTCCCGGGATCGACGGAGTACGCCACCGCGTAGGCGGGGTCACCGACGGCGATGACGCCCCCGTCGCTGCTCACCCACGCGGGCGTGAACTCGGGGTGCGCGGCGGCGACGGTGTCGCGCGCCTGCTCCAGGCTGACGGGGTGCTCGCTGGGCGTGTGGCGGTAGAAGCCGCCGTGCGTCGCGCGGAAGTAGTCGGCGTTGTACAGCAGGATCGCGCCCGACGTCGTCTCGATCACCAGGAACAGCCCCAGGACCAGGGACGTCCACCGGTGCGTCACCACCAGCGCTCGCCGCACCGGCTTGCGCCGGAGCCACCGCCGGACCCGTCCTTTCCGCGCGGGCGCCGGCTCGGCGCGGGCCAACTCCTCGGTGCTCATCGGCTTCCCCCTCGATCGAGTGATCGAAGTGAGGTTAGCCTTGCTTAACTATCCCGTAAAGGGGACATACGTCTCACGCCGCCGGTGCGGCTCGGGGTGAAGACGACAAAACCGGCTCGCTAGCCGGGTGTTCCGCCGCGCTCGCTTCGCTGGGCGAGGTGCTGGAGCTGGCGTTCGTGCACGCCGGGCAGCCAATCCTGGCCGAACGTGGCGGCTGGGCCGAGCCGCGGGTCGCTGGGCACGTGGCCGTCACGCAGGGCCCGCACGTACGCCCGATCCTGGTCGATCCGGGCGGCGACCTGATCGGCTCCGCCGACTGACCCGTGGCCGGGGACGACGACTTCGACGTCGCCCACCACGTCCTCGAACAGCTGCAGCGCGGCGAGGTAGTTCTCGACCGGGTCAGCGGTGCCCATCAGGTCGAGCATCGGGATCAGGACGTCGGAAAGCATGTCGCCCGCGACGAGCACCCCGCGTTCCTCGATCACCAGAGCCGCGTGCCCCGGGGCGTGCGCTTGGTGCTCGACGATCCGGATTCGCGGGCCGTCCCACGGAATCTGCGCCGCGTCGGCGGGCAGGCCGGTGATCCGGCCGAGCAGCTCCAGCGGTACCTCGTCGACGATGTCCGGCGGGATCAGCTGGGCGACGCGGGCCTTCGCGCCCGGGTCCGACAGCCGAGCCCGCGCAGTCGCCGCGCAGTGCGCCGTGCCGTACCGGGGCGCGGTGCCGAGCCCCGCGTCCCAGAGGAGGTGATCCCAGTGCGGGTGCGTCGAAAACCCGGCCACCACGGGCTGGCCCAAGTCGCGAAGGTCGTTCGCGAGGCAGGCCAGCTCGGAGCCACGCACCCCGGGGTCGATGAGCAGCACGCCGGATCGCCCTTGCACGACAACGGCGTTGCTCTGGCAGAACTCGCTCTCGTGGATCAGCACACCCTCCGCGACCTGCTTCAGCACAGGGGCCCCTTCCGCTTGCGGTTCGCCACCGCTCGCCGAAACGGTAGTACGCGGTGGTGCTGGATGTTCTGTCTGGGGAGGTTGCGATTGTGGCGACACGTGATCGGATGATCTTGGTGTGAGGGAGGGTCTCCGGGTTCGGTGTGGATTGCGACGTCTACACCGACCGACGAAGGCCCTCGTGACTCACGCTAACGCACCCCTGACCCCGACCGGGAGATTGCGCCTGGCCCGTTGTGTCGTGGACGAGGAGTGACCGTTGCGGCGGGCCGCGGAGCGGTTCCGGGTGTCGGTGTCCACGGCCGCGCGGTGGGCCGGCCGCTACCGCGATCACGGTGTCGCGGGGATGGTGGATCGGTCATCGCGCCCGCTCACCAGCCCGAACCGGACACCGACCCGCACCGAGCGGCGGGTGATCAAGGTCCGGCTCGCTCGCCGGTGGGGCCCGGCCCGGATCGGCTACCTGCTGGGTCTTCACCCGTCGACGGTGCATCGGATCCTGACGCGCTACCAGCTCGCCCGGCTGGCTCACCTGGATCGAGCCACCGGCCGGCCGGTTCGCCGCTACGAGCACGCCGCACCCGGTGACCTGGTGCATGTCGACATCAAAAAGCTGGGCAACATCCCCGACGGCGGTGGCCACAAGATTCATGGCCGCCTCATCGGCAGCCGTCATCGCGGCGCCCACCGCGACGAGGCCCGGCCTCGCGTCCTGAGCAACCGCCCGAACCTGGGCTACAGCTACCTGCACAACGCCGTCGACGATCACAGCAGACTTGCCTACACCGAGATCCTGCCCGATGAAACCAAGGAAACCGCGGCCGCGTTCTGGACCCGAGCGCACGCGTTCTTCACCAGCTGCGGCATCACCGTCCAGCGGGTCTTGACCGACATTCAAGCTTGGTGGAGTCCTTCGGAGGCTCGCTTGGCACGGCCGGCCTTGTGAGAATCCGGGGGTGCCGGCGCCCGCTTGCCACCGCTGCTTGACCGATTGGGGCTTTTGTGCCTCTTGCCTGTTGATCGTGGGGCAAGCGGGATCATCGCCGGGTGGCGCGTCCTATTAGGAACCCGGTGACCACGACGTTGAGCGTGGATCCCTGTTAGCGAATGTCTGGAACGTGCGCCACCCGCAACCGATGATCACGCTGGTCAACGCAGTCATCGTGGATGGGAGAGGCAGAACATTGCGGGTTTCGCTGGGGATTGACGTGGCATGTCGGGCAGCGCACCAGGCCAGCCTGGCCGACGAACGCGGCACCATCCTGTGGTCAGGCCGGAAGTTCCGCACCACGGTGACGGATCTGGACCGCCTGTGGGCCATGCTGCCCGCCGACGCGTCCACGATCACCGTGATCATGGAGCCAACGCGGAACGCCTGGGTGCCGCTGGCCGCATGGTTTCGCCGCCACGGCGCGACCGTGGTGATGGTGCCCCCGGAACAGTCGGCGGACCTGCGCGCTTACTACGCCAAACACACCAAGTCCGACCGGCTGGACTCCAAGATCCTGGCTCGACTTCCGCTGTTGCACCCCGACGGCCTGCACGCGGCTGCGGGGCTTGGCCCGGGAGAGCCTCTGCGCCGCGCGGTCAAGTTGCGTTCCAATCTGGTCAAACGCCGCACCAGCGTGCTGGCCAGGCTCGACGCGCTGCTGGAGATCCTGAGCCCCGCCTGGCACGCCGCGCTGGGTGCTGACCTGGCCAACAAGACTCCGTTGCAGTTCCTGGCCCACTACGCCGACCCACACCAGGTCCTCCGGCTGGGCCGGGCGCGACTGGGCCGGTTTCTCCACCGACACTCCCGCGGAGCCTGGGGCGAGGACCAGGCCGACCGCCTCATCGCTGCTGCCCGCGAGACCTTCGCACTCTGGACCGAAGATGGACTGGAGTTCTCCGATCTTGCCGAGGACATCGCCATCGAGGCCCGGCTGGCCCTGCGCCTGAACGAGGAGATCAAAGACCTCGACGACCGCATCGCGGTCCTGCTGGCCAAAGCCGACCCGACCGGAATCCTGCGCTCGGTTCCCGGAGTCGGTCATGTCCTGGCCGCGCAAATCCTCGGTCGCTTGGGAGACCCCTCCCGGTTCGCCTCGCTGGCCGCCGTCCGCTCCTACTCCGGGCTGGTCCCTGACCTGGACTCCTCCGGCCAGTCCAGCCGCCACGGCGCCCCGACCAAATCCGGTGACGCGTGCCTGCGCGAAGCGCTATTCATGGCCGCCAACACCGCCCGACGCACTGATCCCAGCCTTGCCGCCAAATATCACCGGCTGATGACCACTGCGGGCAAGCATCACAACTCCGCGCTCTGCCACATCGCGACCACGCTGCTGACCCGGATCGCTGCCTGCTGGCGTCGAGGCGAGCGCTACCAACTCACCGGCCCCGACGGCCGCCCCATCACCATCCCGGACGCCCGCCGGCTGGTCATCCAGCACTACACCGTTCCCGCCGAGCTGCGTGCCGCCCGACGCGCGGTCCACCAGCAGCAAAGGACGGGCCGACGAATCAAGGAGTCGCACAGCGCTCCGGCGAACGGCCCGTCCATCAACCACTCTACGACTCAACTCACCGCTTGACATCCGTTAGGAACTCAACGGATCCTGCTACCGCTCATGCCTGTGGCGCGACACGCTGCGCGACGCGGAGATCATCCACAAACGCACCCGGCCCTACCGGCCTCAAACCAACGGGAAAGTCTGTGAAGACTTGGGCTTGGCGCTGCATCGGGCCCGGTCTGACCCCGGTCAAAGTGTGACCATGGTGTCCTACGTTCGATGTGTCGACTGGTTCTGGTGCAGCGTCGTGCGGGCAC
>NZ_JBITBT010000048.1:0-73623 GCF_044452505.1 Amycolatopsis sp. NPDC051903
GGGTTTCCAGCTGCCGAGTCAGCTCGGCCAGCTCGGTGTCGAGCGCCGCGATCTCCGCGGCGCGTGCCGCGGCGGCGCGCGCCAGGTCCGGGTGGTCGACGGCGAGCTCGGCGGAGGTAGCCAGATCAGCGCGTGTGGCGACGCTGTCGCGCAGCCGCGCCAGTAGCGACCACCGCTTGGCCCGCACGGTGCGGCGCAGGCCGGCATCGATCCATTCGTCCCGCACCGCGCGGGTGCGCTCGAGCGCGTCGAGCGCGGCCATCAGCCGATCCGCCTGGACCCGAAGCGGTCCCTCCGGCAGTTGATCGCGCCGGACCTGGTGCTGTGCAGCCCACCGGTGGGCCTCGGCCCGGGCGGTGCGCCGAGCCTGCGCGGCGTCGGCGAGCTGCTGCTCGGCCCGGGTTCGGTGCCGACGCCCACGTGCGCGGGCCACGGCACGGCCGAGCGCGACCAGTGCCGCGAGCGCGACGAGGACAGCCCCGCCCGCCTGGACGGTTCCCTCGGGCGGCACCCAGGTCGCGTCGGTGACCGGCGCGACAAGATAGGTGGCCAGTCCGACGTAGAGGCGGGGCACGGCGAACGCGGTGACACCGATCAGCATCAGCCACGCCAGGATCTTGCCGCGGCCCGGCGCTGGCACCGTCCACCTCGGCCGCCGCGTCTCCACACCGGCGGGCGGGACGACGGGACGGTCCGGCGCGTGCGGATCGGTTACGGTCCAGTCCACGCCGGTCACCGGGTCACCCGCCCCGCGGCGGTGGTGATCTCGGCGAGGCGCGTGCGGTGGCGGGTGATGAGGCTGTCCAAGCGGTCTCGGGCGCCGTCCTCGACGTCGATGTAGCGTCCGTCGCCGCGGTGGTCCACACCGTGCCCGATCTGCCAGTCCGCCACGCCGTCGATGCCCAGCTCGCCGGCCACCTGCTCCCGCAGCTCGGCCAGGCCTCCGCAATAGGTGCCCAGCTCGGCGCCGATGGTGGCCAGCTTGCCCTCAGACAGGTATTCCCAGTTGCCCACGATGGTCTTGGCCGCGTCGTGGGCATCGAGCAGCTGCTTGACCGCAACCTCCCAGCCGTGTGGCGGGTGATCGAGGTCCGACCAGGCCTGCTCGATCCGGGCGAAGGCGTCCGCGACTTTCGGCCAGGCGTCCGCCGCGTCACGCAGTACCCACTCGGCCTTGCGTCGGTAGGACGCCTTGGCCCACAACGTGGTCGCCGCGTCGTACTCGGCCTCGATCAGGCGCTGCTGCGCGCGCTGGCGCTCGGTCGCGTCCGGGATGTAGCCGGGCGCCGTCGAGACCGGCTTCGGCTCGTCCCCGGTGAACTCGGTGAACCGGAACCGCACCTTGCCCTCCGGGCGCCCCATGACGTGGGTCTGGGTGGCGTCGATGAACTTGTCGTGGTGCGCGAATGGGGAATCGTCGCCCGCCTTGGCCACTACGACGTTCTTGGGGCGGCGCGCTTCCCTCTCCGCTTCCCTGGCGGCGAGTCGTTTCCGCAGCTGCTCGGCCTCGCGGGCCCGCTCGGCGGCCCGTGCCTGCTCGGCGGCAATGCCTTCGGCGATCAGCGCGTCGATCTCGGCCGGCTGCCCAGGGTGGCTCGCACCGCCGGCGTCGAGGTAGAAGCCCTCGTAGGACGGCTCCGGGGAGGTGCGGGCGCCGTGGTGCAGCTGGACCGTCAGTTCGGGCGCGTGGCGCTGCCATGCGGCGTGGGCCCGCGTTGCGTCGTCCCGATCAGCGAAATTGCGCAGCGCGACGAGTCGGCCCCGGTGTCCCTGCACGGCCGCGGCGTCGTAGACGGACACCGTGGAGTACGGGTCGCACAGGGAGTCGAAATCGAAGTCGCCGAAGTGCGGCGAGGGCTGAACCAGTTGAGTGGGCTCGGAGGCGCGGCGCCAGGGCCACAGTCGGATCATCGGATTCCTCGTTTCTGGAGCGGGCCGCGGTTCGTTGTTCGCCTGTCGCTGCTCATCGGGCCACGACCGATCCGGCAATCTCGTTGAAGGCGGCGGCGGCCGCGGTGTCGTCGGTGCCGCGGTAGTACTCGCCGGTGTGGTCGGTCAGCCGGTAGGCGCGGATCGCGGTGCACCACTCCAGCCGCAGGGTGCCGGACTCGGCGACGACAATGGTGTCCCGTTCGCGGGCCAGGCCGCGGCGGACCAGCAACTCGGCCCGGTCGGCCGTCAACTCCGCCGGCGCGATGTGCCGCGGCCGCTCGGCCAGCAGCCCGGCCTCAGCCAGGACCTCAACCGCCCGGCGAGCACTGTCGCCCAATCCACGCCAGCCGTAGCGGGTGCAGCTGATGTCGCGGGTGCGCAGCACGTGCTCGGCCCGGGCGAGCATGTCCTCGTCGACCGCGCCCGTGTCAGTCCGGTCCATCGGAATCCTCTCGCTCATCGCGCACGACCGGCGGGGATCAGCTGCAGCGCACCGGAACGCAGGGCGGCGTTAATGGTCTGGACGTCGACGACCTCAACGGCGTGCACGGCCCCGGAGTCGATGGTGACGGTTAGGTCGGCCGCGGTGACCGCGGTGGTGACTGCGCGCTCGGCGACGCGGTGGGCGTCGCGGACGTCGACACCCTCGGCGTCGACGAACACGGTCACCGCCACCCGCACTTTGACACCCGATTGTGCGCTTGCGTGCGTTTCCGGCTGGTTCACGGTCATCTCTCCTGTCTCGCCGTAAGCTACTGATATCACAGGTTATCGGTAGCTTCTGATCGCCGACGCAGCCGAACGAGTGAAATTGTCTAATGACTCGACATGTCGAGTGGTTCGTCATATTGTGGGTGCATGCCGAACACCACTCCCCCCGAGCCGGCGGCCGCCGCGCCCGCCCAGGCGATGGCGCTGGAGGCGCTGCAGTCCTGGGCACGCAACCGCGACCGCCTCCCAGACGACCGGGCGATGCTGGTGGCGCTGGCCTGGCACACGGGTGCCCGTAACATCCGCGAGCTCGCGCGCCTGGCCGACGTCTCCCGCGACACCATCTACGCCGACCTGCGCGCCCGCGGCATCGACGCCGGCGACCGCACCGCAGCGCCCATGCCCCCGAAGTACCAGACGCTGACCGCCGCCGCGATCGCCGGGCTGGGCCGGCTGGTGCAGACGCGGGCGCTGCCCTCGCTGATCGGCGATGACCGGCAGCCGCTGGCCGAGGCCGTGTGGGCCATCGGCATCGCGCTCGACCGCATCGAGCATCTGCTCGGGCACCCGCACGGCATTGACGACACCGCAGGCGAAGCGGGGAGCGGTTCGCGTGCGCAGGTGTTGCAGGAGATCGTCGACCGCGCCGCCATCGTCATCGACGAAGCCCAAGGGCTCTTGACGGAGGAGTTCGCGGGGTTCACGGACGCGCAGCTCGCGGCCCGCACCGAGGAAGCCGAGATCGCCGCCCTCGAGGGCGGGCAGCGCCCCGTCGTCGAACGCGCCGAGCTGCGGCTGGTCCTGCCCAACGACGAAGCTCCGGCCGTCACGATGACGCTGCACCGCCCCTCGGGCGGGTTGCTGGCCGTGTCCAGTGACAACCCGCTCGTCGTCGGCCAGCTCGATCGCCGCGGCCACGTCGTCCTCACCGAGGCGTTCGGCGTGATCGCCGGTGCACTCGAGGCCGTGCTCGCCGACGAGGCTTACCTCGATGACACGATCAACAAGGGAGGCGACCGTGAATGAGCGCCCCGATCTCACCGCCGGGCTCCCGACCCCGGCGCAGCTGCGGGTCCTGGCTGCCGACGTGCGCGCGCTGCGCCAGCGTGCGGTCGAGCTCGGCGCCGCGTTCACCGCCTCGGCGGATGAGGGCATCCGCCGCATCGGCTACCTCGTCGACGACGACGGCCACGGCTTCCTAGAGGGTTATCTCGCCGACCTCGACCGCGCCGTCGAGCTCCTCGTCCGCCACCGGGCCGCGGCCGGCCCCGGTCTGTGCGGAGTGCCGTGGGGCGTGTGCCCTCAGCACGGCAACACCCTGCGCTCCAGCGGCGGCCGAACCTGGTGCACCGCCACCGGATGCGACCGCAGCTGGAACTACGACCGCCTCGGCGCGCCCTGCGGTGAACCGGTCGCCGCGACTATCACCGACGCCGGCGGCGAGACCCGGATGTGGTGCCTCGGCCATGCCCGCGACGCCGAAACCGCGATCCTCGGCGCGAGGGTGCTCTACCTCGCCCCCGACGAATCCGATCCGAGCTGACCAGACACCACCCAGCCTCGCCTGCAGCACCGTCCCGATCGCCACGACTCACTACGAAAGGCCCAAGTCATGAGCTTCGACGACTTCGAGGACGAACAGCCCCGCAGCGTCCTGCCCGCCGACCTCGACGCCCTGCTGTCGCGGCGGTTTCCCAATGACGGCAAGGAGCACTACGCCTCCGATCAGGCGCTCGAGGTGCTGGCCCGGGTGCTGCCGCACATCGAGGACACCGCCGACGTGATCGGCACGGTGTTCCCCTACGACGGCCCGCACAGCCGGGACACCGTCATCGACGCCGCCCGCGCGATGGCCGCGATCGGGCGCTACCTCAACAACGCCACCCAACCTGGGAAGGCGACTCTGGAGTGGGGCAGCACGATCGGCTCGATCATCGGCTCCGTCAAAACCGTGCTCTTCCAGTTCGACCAGCTGCTCGATCAGCTCGCGGAAGGCTCGCTGCGGCTGGCCGAAGACCCCACGCTCTACTCCGACCAGACCCCCTACCCCAAGGGCATGCCGCACGAGCAGTGGATGGCGGCCCGGCACGACGACGGCGTCCGCACCGCCATGACCCTCGCCGACCAGCTGCGGCAGATCCGCACAGCCCTCGTCACCTGGGACAGCCAGGGGTTTTTCCCCATCGGCGGAATTCCCACCCAGCTCGAAAAGCCGCACTCCCTCGCCATCCAGCTCGGCCACGACACGCCTCTCGAGGACGACTGAGCGTTCGTTGCACCCGATCTGTCGACCGACGCGGCGCCCTGGGCGGGACCCCGCCCAGGGCCTCAGCCCGCCACTGCTTCGCGCCGGGGAGCGGAAAACGCCTCCAGCGCGGCGTCTTCGAAGGCTTGGATTGCTGTGGCGACCCTGTTCGCGGCTACCCGGCCGTCGACGACCACCTCCATCGGCGCACGCCCCCGGGCGTCACGCGAGCAGGTCGAGAACGCCTGCATCGGCTCCAGTGCGTTTTCACTGGCGGACTGGATCCGGTCGAGTTGCTCTCTCAACGCAGGTGTGACGATCGCCAACCGGGCGAGCACGAGAGCGTGGTCGAATTCGCGGCTCGCTGCCAGGTAGTTGTCGTGTGTCCACGAATTGGCTTGTTCGACGGTGTCGGACACCACGCTGAGGAACATCAACAGCCCTTCGAAGGCTTTCGCATAGCGCGGCGCCGAGCGCAGGAGCTCGACCACAGCTTCCCGCTCGTCGAGCCGCTCCCGGTCGGCACGCTCCGCTCGGGCGAGGTCCAGGTGTTCCTTCGCGATCATGGCCTGCCCTTCGGCGGCAGCGGCCGCCGTGCGCGATGAGCCAGCTTGGTCCTCTGCGGCCTTGCGTGACTTCTTCGCCTCGCGTGCCTGCCAGAACGTGATCGATGCGCTGACGATCGCGACGACGGCCGCACCGGTGGCGATCCAGTCGCCGACGTCCATGCGCTCGGTGAGCCAAAGCCAGAAGGAATGCACGGTTGGTGATCGCGCGTGGCGTGCGAAGTGTTGCCGCGCTCGCCCGTGTCAGCCACACGGTTGCAGCTTGTGCTGGTCTGGTCCAGCTTGATTCTGATCAGATTCCGGCGCGACGCCTGGCGATCTCGGCTTCCCACTCCTCGTTGGTGGGCGCCGCTTCGTCTGGCCCCAGAACCTTCCAGGTCTCCTCGTCACCCTCGACGTCGATCGCCTTGACTTCCCATCCCCAGCCTTCGGCGCAGACACCGGGGATCACCCGAGTGTCAGGCCCGACTTTCGCCTCAAAGTCGGAGGTCGGCGACACGAGAACTTCGCTGCCTGGCTCGTCGGTGAAGGTGAAGTTGTGCCGTTCTTGCACCAGCCACGCCGCGATGGGCGCTACGTTGCGGCGTCCGTTGAAGACGCTGAGAAGTCGCCAACCTGGAGGCGCCGCCTGGCACGCGATCGTCCGCCAGTGTTTCTCCACTTCCGCATTCTCGGCCACTCGTTCTCCCTGGTGTTATTGGTGTTGCCCATCTCTATTGCGCTGACCGATGCCCCGGCATGACCGCGTACTTCCGCCGCCCGCACTGGGCGGGCCGGCGAGCTCGGGCACCGAACATCTCGGCCAACGCCAGCCCACCAGTTCACGCTCAGGTGTTCTGAGGTTGGTAGGGCATCGTGCGAGGTTCGGGCGGAGGTGCAATCAGGTTGTTGCCGGGCCAGAAGGCACCTTCGGCGGCGAAGCGGTGCACGTGCTCGGTCAGCTCGTCGAGGTGCTGCTGCCGGTCTGCCGGCCCGGCCTGAGATTGGCCTCCGTCGGGGTGGTGCAGGGTATGCACGGTGGCGGGTCCGCCGCCGAGCAGGATCGCGCCCAGCTGCGGCAGCCCGATCGGCATCGCGTCACAGGCCTGGCGGCGGGCCAGGTCCGCGACCGCGTCGATCACCCGCGGCCAGTCCGCGACCTTCGGCCACAGCTGCCCGCCGGCCAGCTCGAACGTCAGCGTGGACAGCGGCACGAGGCTGCCCTCCGTGCGGCCGGGGGCCTCGGTGAGGCACCGATACATCCGGCCGCCGTCCGGCTGTGGCACACGCGGGTGCAGCAACGTCTTCGCGTGCACCACCGTCGCGTTGATCATCTGTCCCTGCGGCGACTGGTACGGCTCGTGCAGGGCGAGCAGGTACACGTCCTCGACCATCGACTCTTCCTTCCCTGTCGGCGAGCGGCGGCGCTCGCCGTGACCGTCTGGCACGTGCCGCGGGTCGATCTACTTCGGGTGGTGTCGGCTCATCGCGTCGGCATGGCCGGCCATCTCGCTCACGTGCGCGTCGAGCGCGTCGGCGTGCTCGTGCAGCGCTTCGGCGTGCGCGGTCAGGGCGGCGATCTGCTGGGTCGCCAGCTCGTTGCCGCGGCGGATCTCGTGGTAGATCGCGAACAGCAGCTCGGTGTGCATGGAGCTGTGCTCGAACAGCGCCACCGGTACCGCCTCGGGCGCCAGCTCGTCGTTGTCGACCCCGGTGTAGAGGCCGCGGGCCTGGGTGAAGTGCTTGTCGCTCAGCGCGCGCTCGGCGAGGTCCTCGGGCAGCTGTGGGTCCTCGGGCATGTGGTCGGCACCGTCCTGCTCGTCGTGATCAGCCCGCGCGACGCGCGTTCGCGACGGGGCTACGTCGGGTCGCCGTCGATCGTCGCGCGGCACCGCGGCCGGTCGCGGCTGCGACGCACCGCGCATTCGTGTGCTCTGCCCCGGCCTCGATCTCGCGCCACGTGATCACCGTGGCCTGGCCGGTGATCACGTTCGGGGGCAACCGCTAGGGCAAGCCGGTGAAGACCGCCCGGCCCCGCGGTTCGCGACGCCGGCTGCCGGCCGTGGAGTGCCAGCATCGCAATCATGGGCGCTGATCGTGACCGGTCCGACATGAGCGAGCAGAAGCTAATCCGCGGCTGGGCCACCGGCAGCGCGGGGGTGAAGATCCGGCTGGCCAAGGCCGACCACCTTCCCGCGATCTCCGAGCTCACACCGGAAACGGGGCAAGAGCTGGGACCGCGGATGACCACGATCATCCGCGACGGAGTGATGGGATCGGCCCACCGTGCGGGCCTGGCCGCCCGCGGCCGCGACAACAGGCAGGAGGCGTTCTCCCGCGCGCTGGCCGAGGCAGCGGGCCGGCACGGCCCCGACCAGGCCTTCAACGTCACCTCCCTGGTCCTGGTCGCCGAGCACCCCGAACACGGCGTCATCGGCACCGCCATCACGTTCTCCCCCGCCAACGTCGCCGAGCAATACGCCGAGCACGCCCAACGCGCCGGCGCACCGCCGCGGGAGATCACCGGGGTCCTCCTCAGTTCGGTGATCGCGCTGGCGAAGGTCTCGACCTTGGCCGTGGCCGAGCCCTTTCGCGGCAGCGGGATCGGCGCGGCGCTGCTGAGCCGGGTGAAGAAGGTGTTCTTCGCCAACGGCTACCAGTACGTCTACGGCCAAATCCCAGCCGATCGCCCGCACCTGGTGGGCTTCTACCGACGGGCCGGGTTCGACGTGCTCGAGCCCGACGAAGGCCTCGATCTGTGGACGGTGTTCGGCATCCCCGGCGGCATCCGCCCCGACCGCGGCGAGCGGTTCTTCGTGCACACCAACGCGCCCGGATGAAATCCCCGGCCCCCGCGGGCATCCCTCGCTAGCGTGCAGGCCATGGCGAACCTTCACGACAACCAAGCCCGCGGCCGCTCGATCAACGTGCGGCTCGGAGTCGCAGAAGACGACGGCGGGGTCTGGACCGGTGTCGGCGTGTGTCTGGCCTGCCAGCCCGACACCGACGTGCGCCGGACGTTCTCCCACGACGAGCCCTGCCCCCGCTGCGGCGGCCCCGGCGAGCTGGAATGGCGCCGCACCCCCGACATCGATCACCTCGCCGCGGGCATCACCACCAAACTCCGCTGGCCAGACCGCGCCGATCGCTAGGCCGCCGACCGAATCTGGTCGATGAGCTCGTCGAGCTCGCGCTCGGACGGAACGTTGATCCCGGACCTGTTGATCGACCACGCACGCCGCAGGTTCGAGCCACCACGGCCCACATCGCCACAACGGCCGTTTACGCAGAGGACGAGACCTCGGACGACCTTGGTCTGCCGGCTTCTCGCGGCTCGTCCCGACGTAACAGCCGCGCGTCCGGTGGCGACGTGGTGGTGTGCACGAGAACCCTGACGAGCGGCTGGCGCGGTTGCTGGCCGCGTGGCGCCGTGGCGTCGACGCCGAGCCGCTCCCGCCGTCGCTGTGTGTGGCCGCGCTGCGCCGGCGGTGGCTGGGTCGCCGCACGTCGCAGCCCGGGTAGCGGCCGGTCCTGCGCGGACCAGGCGGCCGCCGCATGCCGACGACCGTTCGTCGCAGACAGCCAGACGAGGCCGTCACGCCCGCGCTGGAACCACCCTCAGCAGGTGCCCTTCCTGGGGACTTACCCCCGAAATTCGTAATGCACGTGCATATACACGTGCCAAAACGCGTTGACGTGCAGGTCTGCTGAGCGCACAGGCCGTGATCGGTCCGACGGGACTCCACTGGCCGTTGTCCGCACGATGCCGACCGGTTGCCGCGCGTGCCCCGCGCAGACGATGTGGATCACGTGGTGGTGGCCCTAGATTGCGGCTGACGCCGACGGTCCGCAGGTACTGGGGGCGGGTGGCCCCATCGAGACATGGGGGCCACCCGCGGGCACGCGTCGCTGGGGTCCAGCCCGGCGACGCGGCCATTGGCCCTCGCCGGCGTCGCATCCAGGCTGCCGGCCTCGGCCCCGCGTGAGCGGCGCCGAGGCGGGCGGCGTTCGACACCGGAAAGGTTCCGACGTGACCCTACGTTCCCCTCGTCCCCGCGAGAACCCGTTGCCGCCGTGGCACGACGACCCGACACCGACGATCGACCGGCGGTATGCCGAGCCCGCCGACCCCGACATCACCCTCCCCGCCCCCCGTGTTCCGGTGGACGAGCGGTGCGACCAGCGGCGCGGACTGGCTGGCCTGGCCGCGCTGTGCCTGGGTAGCTGGCGCAGTACGGCCAGGTCAGTGACGGTTGCCGCGGTGGCAGCCGGGCTGATCATCGCGGTGCTGCACACGATGGACGTCTCCCAGATCGACATCGGCCCGATCCGCATCGTCGGCGGCGCCGGCACCGCCGCCCCGTAGGTCCCGTACTCCGACGGTGGCCCGGCCGCGGCATCCAGCTCGCGCCGGGCCACCAGCCCGCCGATCCTCAAACAGGCGCTGCACCCCACCGCGCTCGCTGCGCCGATCGGCTGGTCGTGACCGCCACGCCGAGCGATCCGTGCCTGCTGCCTCCGGGTGACGCCCATGATCATCCGTGGCGGCCTCCCCTGCGAGAAAGGCGATCATGACCGTGGACAACTCCCTCGAGCGCATCGCTCGCGACGACACCTCCCCCGAGCTCGTTGCCCGCGACGTGCTGTCTGGCAGCGGGAGTCTGGACGTCTCGGTGGCCACGATCCGGGTCGCGCCGCAGGAGCGGATGGCGTGGCTGGTGCGGGCGTTCGGCAACCCTCGCGACGCGTTCCATCTGTGGCCCGCGCTGGTGCAACCGAGCGCGACCACGGTGCAGACCACCGTCGGGCCGTTCGCAGACACCGCCCTGGATCTGGGCATGTTCCTGCGCATCGCGAAACGACGCGAGCTCACCCCCGAGAGCTCGGCGATCTACCTCGCGTACGTGGACCAGCCCCGCGACCTCGACGACGCGGGCAACGCCGCCATCGGGGACGGCCTGGTCGTCCAGTTCGTCGCCGGCGGCATCCTGCACACCTGGCAAGGCGCACCGGTCACCGAGCCCGCCGCGGCGAGCTCACACCCCAACCCGAGCCAGCAGGAAGCGATCGACGAACTGGTCGCCCAGCTGGCCGGGGATCCGGCGTACCGCAAGCTGCCCCGCAAAACCGCCCGCGACGACTATGCACGCACCGACGGCACGGGCGAGGTCGCCGAAGTGTTCCGCGGCGAGCACCTGGTGCTGCCGCAGAACTTCGGCTACCGGATTCTGCAGGACGCCCACGCCGTCGTGGAGAAGGGCGCCCGGCGCGCCTACGCCGGCGTCGAGCGCGACGAACCGGAGCTGATCCGCCAGCTGCACGAGGACGTGCCGCTCGCCGGCGTGCACGACCGCACCGCGCGCCGGGCCCGGATCCGGGAGCTGCTGTTCCAGCGCTACCAGTACGCCCCGCCCACCGACCTCGTCGGCCGCCTCTACGACGCCACGAAACCCACCAGCCGCCACTGAGCCCGACGATGGCCAACGATCCCCCGAACCCGGGATCCGACACGAACCCCGCCACCGCCGGGCAACCCCCAACCGGGCCCGGCGGCGTTGATCTCGGTGGCGGTGTGCGGCTCGGCCCGGTGCACCGCCGACACGAGCCGGAGGGCGTCCTCAACCAGTGGCACCGGATCTACCGCGGCCAGGCCGAGATCGGCAGCATCGACTACGACATCTGCCCGACCTGCCGCCAGATCCTGATCCTCGAGATCGGCCTCCTCGACACCGAGCAGCGCCGCGGGATCGGCACCCGCGTGCTCGCGCACCTGCACACCGAGCAGGCCGGCTACCGCTGGTTCATCACCCCGGAAAAGGTGACGTCACGCCAGTTCTGGCCCCGCATCCGCGCCGCCTACCCCGGCGACTACGACAACTTCGGACGCGCACCAACCCGGTGCCCGCACATCGACTGACCCGCAGCCCCGAAGCGAGACCTCGCCGCGAACGCGCACGCCCACGACGAGGACACCCACCGCTCGGAACTTTTCCGGGCACGTGATCCTCCCGCACCCACGACGGCAACCCGGTGGCGCGTGCTCGCCCAAGCTCGGTCCCGGATCGCCTGACGCGCCGGGCAAGATCGTCGAGGCTGTGACCTGCGCTGTTCCCGGCACCACTGCGCCACACGGGTTACGCTCGCCTTCAGCGCCACCGGGCGCGCACGGTCCCCCGGAGGAGCACGGGAGGCCACGATGGCAGGCGACGCATCAGGCGAGCGATCCCGGGTGCCGGCCGCGATTGAGCCGATGCTCGCGACCCCTGACGGCGGCATGCTGCGCGATGGCCCGGGCTACGCCTACGAGTTCAAGTGGGACGGCTACCGGGCGATCATGCGCGTGGCGGCCGACGGCACGACGGTTCTGACCAGCCGCAACAACAACGACTTCACCGGCCGCTTCCCCGAACTCGCCGGCGCCCTGACCCAGACGCTCGGCGGCCGGCGCGCGATGCTCGACGGCGAGATCGTCGCCCTCGACGAGCAGGGCCGGCCGGACTTCGGGCTGCTGCAGAACCGCGGCACCAACGCCGCCCCGGCCGCCTACTTCGTGTTCGACGTCCTGCAGCTCGGCGACGACGTCCTGCTCGACCTGCCCTACGACCAGCGCCGCACCGTCCTCGAGAGCATCGAGCCCACCGACAAGAACCTCGTCGCGATCACCCCCTCCTTCAGCCACGCCGACCTCTCCGCGACCGGCATGACCCCGCAGGACCTGCTCGACCTCGCCGCGACCAGCGGCCTCGAGGGCCTGGTCGTCAAGGCCCGGGCCTCGAAGTACCGGCCGGGCCGGCGCAGCCCGGAGTGGTTGAAGCACCCCCTGATCCAGACGTTGGAGGTAGTGATCGGGGGCTGGCGCCCCGGGCAGGGCAGCCGCGACGGCCTGCTCGGCGGGATGCTGCTGGGCGCGCACGACCGCGACACCGGCGACTTGCTCTACATCGGAGACGTCGGCACCGGCTTCAACCAACGGGCCCTGCTCGACGCCCAGCAGAAGCTCTCGCCGCTGGAGCGCGCGAGCAGCCCGTTCGCCAACGAGGTGCCGCGCGACCGCGCCCGCGGCGCCCGCTGGGTCGACCCGACCCTGGTCGGAGAGGTCGTCTACCGCCAGTTCACTCCGCGCGAACACCGCCTGCGCCACACCGCGTGGCGCGGATGGCGGCCCGATCGCGTGCCCAGCGAAGCCGTTGTCCCCGACACCAGCCGCGGCGCCGGCGGGTGAGCCTGATGCCCGAGAAGAAGCTGACCGTGCAGGTTGGGGAACGCCGATTGACGCTGTCCAACCTGGACAAGCCGCTCTACAGCACGGGATTCAGCAAAGCCGAGGTCGTGCGGTACTACACGCATATCGCCCCGCTCCTACTCCCACACATCAGCCGCCGGCCGATCACGATGGTGCGCTTCCCAGACGGCACAGATGGCGAAGCGTTCTTCGAGAAGAACTGCCCGCGCGGCGCACCCGACTGGGTCCAGACCGTGACGCTGCCCAGCTCCGGATCCCGCAGCGGCCGCGGCCCCGGCACGATCACTTACCCACTGATCGAGGACCTGCCGAGCCTGGTGTGGGCGGCCAACCTCGCCGCGCTCGAGCTGCACGTACCCCAGTGGACAGTCTGCCCCGGCCCGAAACGCCAGCCCCCCGACCGGCTCGTGTTCGACCTCGACCCGGGAGAGGGCGCCAGCGTGGTCGAGTGCGCCCGGGTGGCCGAGCGGCTGCTGGAGGTCCTCACCGCCGACGGGCTCACCCCGCTGCCCAAGACCAGCGGTTCGAAGGGCCTGCAGATCTGCTGCGGCGTCCGAACCCGCCGGCCCGACCGAACCTCCACCTACGCCAAGGCAATCGCCGAGCAACTCGCCGCCGAGCTGCCCGACCTCGTGGTCGCCAAGATGCCGAAGAACCTGCGCACCGGCCGCGTACTGATCGACTGGAGCCAGAACCACGTCGCGAAGACCACCATCGCCCCATACTCACTGCGCGGCCGCGACATCCCGACCGCCTCCACCCAGATCACCTGGGACGAGGTCCGCGCCTGCCGCACCCCGGCCGACCTGCGCTTCACCGCCGACGATGTACTGCATCGCGTCGACGAGCACGGCGACCTGCTCACCGAGCTCGAGACGTCGCGCGTAGCTCTCCCCGCGAACGACCGCAGGTGATCGTCGGCAACGGTATGTGGCCCCTGGGGCCTAGATATACGTCGAGTCTTCGACCGTCTCGATGGGCGGCAGTGCCCAGGTCGCGGGTTCGCCGAGGCGGTGCGTGGTGACGATGACGACTATGTGCAGGTCAGAGGTCTGAACAAGGCGATGAATGACAACGCCCGGCGGCCGGTCAATCCGGTACGCCGGGCGGTTGGTGCTACCCGAGTTGAGATCCGCTGAGGATCTGAATCAGCGGTACTGGCTGGACAGCTTCTTGGCGTTGGCGAGAGCTACGTCGTAGGACAGCGGTGCGGTGGTGATGTCGTGCAGGCAGCCGGCGCACAGCACGCCGCCGGGGCCTGGTTCGGCTTTGCGGCACTGGAAGCACTTCTTCGTCGGCTGCTCTTCGTCGGCCACGGCCATACCCCTGCTTTCGTCCACCTTGGTTGCGCTGACCGTAGGCCGGGCCGCGCCGGCTGCCGGCGCTCGACATGCCCTCCCGTGGTGTGGCGTTCGCAGCATGCCTGCGTTCTGACGGTGCCCACCGCGTCCATCACCCGTTCAGAGCAGTGTGGCGGTGGGCATGTTGCGATCAGCGCATGTCGGAGAGAGTATACGAACACGCGTTCGAGATAGAACCAGGTTGCCGTCTCCCCACGGCGAAGACGTAGTGGGAGCGGTCGATGGCCTTCAACAACCCCCCGATGCCCTGGTCGGAGCTGGAGCGGATCGCGTCCGGCCGGGGCGTCCCGCCCGCGCGGCCGGTCGGTGACGAGGAGGCGCCGCGCTCGCACAAGCGGGAGGGCTACCAGCCGCCCCGGGGCCTGCGGCCGCGCGCGGATGTCGAGGCCGCGGGGGTGCGGGTGCCGTACGCGGAGCTGCACTGCCACTCCAACTTCAGCTTCCTCGACGGCGCCAGCCACCCCGAACAGCTCGTCGAAGAAGCCGCGCGGCTCGGTCTCGACGCCATCGCGCTCACCGACCACGACGGCATGTACGGGGCGGTCCGCTTCGCCGAGGCCGGCCGCGAGCTCGGCGTGCGCACCGGCCACGGCGCCGAGCTGTCGCTCGGGCTGTCCGCGCCGCAGGGCGGCGTCCCCGATCCGGAGGGCGCGCACCTGCTCGCCCTCGCGCGCGGAGTGGAGGGCTACCGGCGGTTGTGCCGGGTGATCTCCCACGCCCAGCTCGCCGAGGGCGGCCGGAAAGGCCGCCCCGTCTACGACTTCGACCAGGTGGTGGAGGAGCTGCGCGGGCATGTGCTGGTGCCGACCGGCTGCCGCAAGGGCCTCGTGCGCCAGGCCCTCACCCGCGCCGGCGGCGGCCCGGGCTCGGCGGCCGCCGAGCTGCGGAAGCTGGTCGAGTGGTTCGGCCGGGAGCACGTGGTGGTCGAGTTGATCGACCACGGCCAGCCGGCCGATGCGGTGCACAACGACCTGCTCGCGGGCATGGCGGCCGAGCTGCGCCTGCCGACCATCGTGTCGAACAACGTGCACTACGCACGCCCGGAGCAGCACCGCCACGCCGCCATGGTGGCGGCGGTGCGGGCGAACCGGTCGATCGACGAGCTGGAGGGGTGGCTGCCGGCCGACGGGATGGCGTTCCTGCGCGGCGGCGCCGAGCAGCGGGCACGATTCACGCGGTATCCGGGTGCGGTGCAGCGGGCGGCGCTGCTCGGCGTGGAGCTGGCGTTCGACCTCGCCTTGGTGGCGCCGAAGCTGCCGCCGTTCCCGGTGCCGGCCGGGTTCTCCGGCGAAGACGCCTACCTGCGCCACCTCACGTTCGAGGGCGCGCGGGCGCGCTACGGCACCCGCGCGGACAACCCGAAGGCCTACGCGCAGCTCGAGCACGAGCTGGCGATCATCGAGCAGCTCGGGTTCCCCGGTTACTTCCTGGTGGTGTGGGACCTGGTGCGGTTCTGCCGCGAGGCCAACATCCTGGCCCAGGGCCGCGGCTCGGCGGCGAACTCGGCGGTGTGCTTCGCGCTGCAGATCTGCCACGCCGACCCGGTGAAATGGAACCTGCTGTTCGAACGGTTCCTCTCAGCCGAGCGGGACGGACCGCCCGACATCGACGTGGACATCGAGTCCGACCGCCGCGAGGAGGTCATCCAGTACGTCTACGCCAAACACGGCCGCTTCCACGCCGCCCAGGTCGCCAACGTCATCGCCTACCGCGCCAAATCCGCCGTGCGCGACGCCGCGAAAGCGCTCGGCTACTCCCCCGGGCAGCAGGATGCGTTCGGCAAGAAGGTCGACCGCTGGGCCCACGTCTCAGCCGGTGCGGGCGACGAGCTGCCCGCCGACGTCGTCGAGTTCGCCCGCTGGCTCGAAGACAGCCCCCGGCACCTCGGGGTGCACTCCGGCGGCATGGTCATCGCCCACACACCGGTCTCGGAGATCGTGCCGGTCGAGTGGGCCACGGCCAAGGACCGCAGCGTGCTGCAGTGGGACAAGGACGATTGCGCCGCAATCGGGCTCACGAAGTTCGACCTGCTCGGCCTCGGGATGCTCTCCGCGCTGCACTACACGATCGACCTGCTCGCCGAGCACCACGACGTCCACATCGGACTGCACGACCTCGACCTGGCCGACCCTGCCGTGTACGACATGCTCTGTGAGGCCGACGCGATCGGCGTGTTCCAAGTCGAGTCCCGCGCGCAGCTGGGCACCCTGCCGCGGTTGCGGCCGCGGAAGTTCTACGACCTCGTCGTCGAAGTCGCGCTCATCCGGCCCGGCCCGATCCAGGGCGGCTCCGTGCACCCCTACATCCGCCGACGCCGCGGCGAAGAACAGTGGCAGCACGAGCACGAGCTGCTGGCGCCCGCGCTCGAGCGCACGCTGGGCGTGCCGTTGTTTCAGGAGCAGGTCATGCAGATGGCCCGCGACGTCGCCTCCTTCACCGCCGCCGAAGCCGATCAGCTGCGCCGCGCGATGGGCTCGAAACGCTCCAGCGCGAAAATGCAGCGTCTCGCAGGCCGGTTCTTCGAGGGCACCGACGCCAACGGGATCCCGCGCGAGCTCGCCGTGCGGATCTTCGAGCAGATCCACGCCTTCTCCGGCTACGGGTTCCCCGAGGCGCACTCGATGTCGTTCGCGCTGCTCGTCTACGCCTCCGCGTGGTTCAAGCGCTACTACCCCGCCGCGTTCTGCGCCGGCCTGCTGCGCGCCCAGCCGATGGGCTTCTACTCACCCCAGTCGCTCGTGGCCGACGCCCGCCACCACGGCGTCATCACCCACGCCCCCGACCTGAACCTCTCCCTGCCCCACGCCACCCTGGAGCCCTGCCCGGACAGCACCGGCGGCGTCGCGATCCGCCTCGGGCTGGCCGGGATCCGCGCCGTGGGCCAGGACGTCGCCGAGCAGATCGTCGCCGACCGCGACGCCCACGGCCCCTACCGCTCGATCAGCGAGCTCACCGAACGCGTCCAGCTCGCCCGCCCGGTCGTCGAAGCCCTCGCCACCGCCGGCGTGTTCACCGCGCTCGGCCCCGACCGCCGGGCCGCGCTCTGGACCGCCGGCGCCGCCGCGGGCACCCGCGCCGAGCACCTGCCCGGCCTCGCCATCGGCCACGACGCCCCCGCCCTGCCCGGCATGAGCAGCTTCGAGCTCACCGCCGCGGACCTGTGGGCCACCGGCATCACCCCCGACCGCCACCCCGTCGCGTTCCTGCGCGAACGCCTCGACGCACTCGGCGCGACCCCCGCCAAGCAGTTGCTCGACGTCCCCGACGGCACCCGCGTGCAGGTCGGCGGCGCCGTCACCCACCGCCAACGCCCCGCGACCGCCGGCGGGATCACCTTCCTCAACCTCGAAGACGAAACCGGCATGACCAACGTGATCGTCTCGCCCGGGGCCTACACCCGGTTCAAGCAAGTGCTCCGGTCCCAGAACGTGCTGCTCATCCGCGGCATCGCCCAAGTCGGCCACGGCACCGTGTCCCTCGTCGCGGACCACGTCACCCCGCTCGACCTCAAACGGCTCGCCACACCCTCACGCGATTTCCGCTGAATGCCCAGGAAATGTCGGAACCACCACCGTCACCGACCAGTGCAGCCCAGTACTGACGGTCCCCTGCCGGTGAAAGCAGGTCGACGCTCATGCTGCTCAGCGGGCCGGGCGTGGCCCGGTCCGCTCGGTGATCGTCTGGTCACGACCGACGGGCAGGCCGCTCGAAGTAGGTCACGTCGTTGTCGGAGACCACGCTCAGGCCGAACACGTAGAACACCGTGGTGCCCGCGGCGTCGCGTCCATCGGCCCAGCCGGGGCCAGTGGCCCAGGTGAGCGCGCCGGGGTTGTCCGGGTGCTGGGCACGGAACCCGTCGAGATACGCGATTGCCTTCTGGATGGACTCGAACGCCTCGGACAGGATGCCGGGCTGGGCAGACGTAGTGCGGTCATGCACCACGTACACGGCTCGCTTGCTGGTCATGGACGTCATGGTGCCAGGCACAACCGACAGAAACGATCAACACGCCCAGGCCGGGGAGCGAAGTCAGTCATCGAGGTAGGAGCGGCGTTTCTTGCTGATCGCCCACTTTCCGAGGGTGGAGAACACCGCGGAGATCACCACGCCCAGAGCGATCACGAAGACGACCTTCACCGCGACGCCGTAGGGCAGGACCGGGACGAACGGCCACCAGTCGTGCACTATGCCGACCACCCACGTGGCCAGCCAGGCCAGGACGAAGGCCCACCCGACCGACAACGCCAGCGTGACGAACCAGCCGACCACGCGCTGCGCCGGGCTGCGCAACTCGTCCCCGGCGCGGCTCGTCGAGACGCTGGGCGGCGTGCCGAACGGTGAGGCCGCCGGCGTGCCGTAGGGCGCGTAGCCGCCGGGTGGTGGCTGGTGTTGATCCATTCCGGTTCCCCTCGTCTGCGACCCCCGGCTTCACACGGCGGTTCCTGCGGGTCTCACCATGGTGGATCACGACGGTCAGCACAACGCGACCCGACGGTGCCGAAGCGGCACGCCCTCGACGTCCACCTGGGGTGACGGCGTGATGCTCGGCTCCGGCCTGGCTTCGTCAGTCGTGAGCGACCCGCGTGGCTACGCTGCCGTGGTGGGGATCGACAGCGGCCCGGCGCTGGCGCGGTTGCACGCGCTGATGGTGCAAAGTCGCCGGTGGCGCGAACAGCATCCGGATCAGGTCGCGGCGGTGCCGCCGGGGTACGTCTCGACGGAGAAGAGCCGGCGTGTGGAGGACGAGGCGGCGGCCGCGTTCGACTGGTCGCGCCTGGTCTACGGGCAGTGGCCGGAGTATCTGGCGTGGCCGCAGTCCACGCTGCAGCAGGTTGTCGGGGGGCCGGTGCGTGAGCAGCTGCTGGACTGGCTGCCGGAGATGGCGGGCTGGTGGGTTCCGCAGGCCGAGCTGGCCGCGCTGGGCGATCTCACCCGCGACAGCACCGGTCAGGACGCACGGCAGCTGCTCCTCGAGGAGGGCTTCAGCCCGCTGCCCGGGGCGGTGCTTCATCCGTGCCATCGCCTGCAGCTGATGCTGCACGCCGCCGACGGGCTGCTGGCCGAGATTCACGAGGCCGAGTCCCTCGTCGACCCGGCCGGCGGTTTCGAGCTGCGGCACGTGCGCGTCTACGGGTGCGTCAAGATCCTCGACCGCGACCTGCTGCACACCGGCACCCACGGCATCAGCAACGTCCTGGACGGAGACCGGCAGCGCACGCGGTTCGCCGCCGGGCGTCTGACGGGTTTGCCGGGGGGCGGCGCCGGGAGCCTGCGCGTCGCGCTGGCCGTGCTGCGGGCCGCGACCCGACCGGCGCTGCCCTGGCCGCACCCGCCGATCACGACCTGGATGGGACCGGGCTCGCTGCCCGGCCTGCCCGCCGATTCCACCCACGAGGACACCGTCGCGGCCTCGACCGCCGCGACCCGCAGGGTGCTCGACGATCTGCCGCGGCACGTGCACGAGCTGCTTGGCCCGAACCTGATGACCCGCTGACCGTCCCCGGCACGCCCCCGGCTGCGATCCCAGCGCCGGACGGTCAGCGGTCGAGCGAGATCACCGGGTGAGGGCGCCCGGGTCGAGGTCGAGGATGACGGGCGCGTGGTCGGTGCACTGGCCGACCGCGGCGTGATCGACAACCTCGACACCGCGCACGGCCGCGTCGGGAACGTGGTGGGTGGCGTACCAGCGGTCGATGCGCCGGGGCGGGTGGTTGTCGGCCGGGTGGAACCCGGTGGTGGCGGCCCAGGGGGTGCCGGCGATCCGGGCGCAGTCGCGCATGCGGCCCAGGTGCTCCAGTCGGATCGCGACGCGCCGGTCGAGCCGGCCGTGCTCGTCGAGCTGGTAGGCGTGGTTGGGGTGCCAGGGCTGGTGCAGGTAGGGGTCGTCGTCGTAGAAGGTCTCCCCTCCGTCGAGCAGTGCCACCTTCGTCGCGCCGACGCCGTTGAAGTCCCCGCCGACGACCCCGGGCACGTCGTCGCTGTGCATGGCGCGCAGGATCTGCGCGGCGTCCGACCATCCCCAGGCCTGGTCGAACGGCGAGAGCTGCACCGACCCCACGCGCAGCCGGGGACCACCGAGGTCGAACACGCAGGTGACCATCGAGTGCCACATCCCGGCGCCCTCGCGCTCGAACCGGCCGAGAGTTCCGGGCACCGGGGTGATCCCGTCGCGCCACAGCAGCGCGGTGTGATGGATGCCGCCGCCCAACGCCAGCACCGGCTCGCCGTCGTGCTTCCACTGACGGTCCACCGCCTTGGCCAGCCGTCGCAGCCGCGTGACCGCCAGGTCCCGCTTGCCGGGGTCGCGCGGTCCCGGTTCGCGGGCGACGATCTCCTGCACCGCCAGCACGTCCGCGTCGAGCCCGCGCACCAGCGCCTCCAGCCGCGCGAACCGTTCCTCCGCAGCCGGGGCATCGCCGTCGTAGAGGTTGAACGCGTTCACCGACACCAGCCGCACCACGACCCCCATTCCCGTCACCACACCATCGACCCCGCCGAGGGAGCCAGCCGGCGTCACCGTAGCGGCGGTGATCATCCAGCACGCCCGGTGTCGGGTACCGGGCCTGCCGCACCGATGCGACATCCGACTCGACCGGCTTTTCGCTGACGGAAAGGCTGGCACCACAGCCAGCACGATTGCCTGCGTCTCGACGTAGTGCCACAACGAGCGTTTTCGCTCCGCCGACCGACCCCGCCGAGTGTGTTCGCGGCGTGGGCTACAGGCCCAGGGGCGGGCCGTGGTCGAGGTGCTGCCTGTGCTGCGGCGGGTCGTAGCGTTCGTAGTCCAGGGCCTGCCGGCGTTCGGCCTGCCGCTGCTGGGTCTCGTGCTCGGCTTGCTCGGCGCGCCAGGTGGTGCGGAACCCGTCTTCGCGGTGGCGCTGGCGGTCGGGCATACCGGCGCGCAGCTGCTGCTCGTCAGCTCAACTCGAGCAGGCGGAGTTAGGCCTCCAAACGTGGGAAAGGAGAGATGATCGTCGATGTCTCGGGCTCTGCGGTCGCACCGAAAGCGACGTTGGACGCGGAAGCTTCGTCAAACGCGAGGAGTTCCGGCTGCGCGAACAACTTCGTGGCCGCCAGAACCTCCGGCACCGGAAACTCTCGCCGCTCGACATAGACACGGGCGACTTCTCGGTGCAGAGGGCTGGGGAGCTCCGACTCCTTTGGCACCTTGAAGTCGTTTTCGAGGAGGACCTGCACGATCCGCCAGCCCTCGTAGAAGACCTGCATGAAGCTTCCATCGTGCGGCATCGGGCAGACGATCAAGTTCTTCTGCTCGTCCTTCTTGATGCTGTCCGACACCCCGGACTTGCTCGGAACTATGGCGATTCGCAGCCCTCGGGCTGCTTCAAGGTGAGATCGGTTGATTTTGACGGTGGTCCCTACCCAGTGGTCCGGTGCCGTCGATCCGAGGAAGAGGTCCGCCTTCCATAAGCCTTTGATGCTCTGCGGCAGTTGCGCACGAGTGCCGGGCCGTCGGAACGCCGCAGCCAGCTGGTTGAGGTACCCCTTCAGCTTGACCGGCTGCCCGCGCTCTCCGGACAGCACCCTGGAGTCGGCTGTGATCAGGTCGATCTCAGTGGAGATCAGTTGCTGAGATCCGCTCTTCTCGATAGCGAACAGGATCGATGACGGGTCACCTTGGATGATCTTGCATCGGCCGAGAGCATCTGCAACGCGTTCTACGACAATAGGGACCCCAGTCGCCACTGCGTCGTGCACCGCGTACTCGAACGCGATGCCGGTATCGCCGTCACCCTTACTTCGGATCTTGCCGAGGATCTTGAGTTTGATGTCCTCGCGCTGCCCGATGCCACCCAGCACATCCTGGCTGATCGAGTGATAGACCCCGGCGATGATCGGTCGGGTGACCGCGATGAGGGCGCTTACCTCATCGGCCACCGGGTTTCTCTGTTTCTCAGCACGAATCCGCAACGCGTCCCCAGCTTTCTAGCCCGCTCGTCGGAGTGACGAGCATAGAACCCAGGTACGACAATCCCTCGTTTGTAGACCCGCGCGTGCTGAGTCACTTCGCGAGTGGGCTGGCAACCTCCACGTGGTCGTCGCACTGCTCCGAGGGGCCGACCTGCGAAACCTCGGCGACGCGAGCTCGGACTACAGGCCCAGGTGTGGACCGCGGTCGAGGTGCTGGCTGTCGTGCGGTTCGTAGCGTTCGTACTCGAGGGCACGGCGGCGTTCGGCCTGCCGCTGCTGGATCTTGTGCGCGGTCTGCTCGGTGTTCCAGGTGGTGCGGTACCCGGATTCGCGCTGCCGCTGGTCGTCGGGCATGTCGGCGCGCAGCTGCTGTTCCTCCCCCAGCTCGGCGCAGGCGGCGGAGGCCTTCGCGGCGGCAGCGCCGTGGCGGTCGATCTGGTGGCGCAGCTGGTCGAGGTCGTGCTGGTCTGCGGTGCGGGCGGCGTGGCGGTCGCGGTCGTGCTGGTCGTGGGCGCGGCGAGCTTCTTGCTCGGCGCGGTGCAGCTGGCCGGGTTCGCTGGCCTGCTGGGCGAGCTCGCGCATGCGGACGCCCAACTCGGCCGCGGTGGTCTCGGCGCGCGCGGCGGCCGCGCGGAGCCCGGTGGCGCTGGCGGCCAGGGCATCGCGGCGGCCGGGGCGGCGGATCGAGTCCCAGTGGGTGAGCCGGCTGGCTTCCCAGTCTTTGCCGATGGCCTGGGCGGTGGCCATGTCGCGCTCGGCGCGGGCGGCCTGCTGCTCGCGGGCGACGCGGGCATGTTCGGCGGCCAGAACGGCGCGTTCGCTCAGCTCGGCCAGCCGGGCATCGACGGCCTGCACGCGGGGTCCGTGACCGGCCTGCACCTGTGGAGCGAGCGCGGCCAGCCGGGCGGCGGTGTCGGCCTGGCGCTGGGCGGCGTCGGCGGCCTGCTGGTACTGCTGGGTGATCTCCGTGACCAGTTGCCGGTCGGTCAGAGTGGCGAACGGGCGGGACTCCCACGCCGCGAAGCCCTCGATCGCGCTGGGTGCGTCGGCCCGCAGGGCCCGGATGTTGTCGCGCTGGTCGGTGTCGACGACCTCGGGGTGGCGGGCGGTGAACTGCTCGAGCGCGGCACGCGCGTGCTGCTCGCGGATGTGGTCGCCCTCAGCCTGGGCGAGCAGCGCCTCGATCGCGAGCCGGTTGTACTCCCGCAGCAGCTGCCCCCGCTCGTGCACCTCCTCGCGCACCTCGTGGCGGGTGTCGAGGTCAGCCGGGACGGCGGTGGCCGTGGCGGTGAGGTGGCGTTCGACCCAGGCACGGGCCCGGTCGGCCTCGCCGGAGCGGCCGGAGGGCAGCAGGGCGGGGTCCTCGTCGGGGATGGCGAAGCGTTCGCGGTAGGCGGCGACCTGTCCGGCCACGGCGATCCAGCGTTCGCGCTCGATCGGGTCCGGCGGGAGCGGCCCGAGGTGGGCGGTCCAGACCGGGGTCTGTTCGGCGGCGCGTTCCCCGAGGTCGCGCACGCGCGCGGCGATGGCGTCGGCCTGCTCGCGCAGCCACCCGCCGAGCTCGGCCACGGCCGGGTCCTGGCCGGGCCGCTCGCCAGGCGGGGCCGCAACCCACGCGGGCAGCAACTCCGGCTGACCCGCCCCCACCGCCGGGTCAGCCACAGGGCTGGCGGTGGGGAGGTCGGCGGCCAGGCGGTGGTGCAGCACCTGCGCGGCGGAGCGGGCCGGGTCGGCCGGGTCGTCCTCCAGGGGGCGCTGGGCGGCGCGGCGGGCGAGCAGGAGCGCGGGGTCGGCGCCGGTGTCGCGGATCTGCAGCAGCGTCGCAGCCAGGGCGGGCCAGGCCGAGTCGGCCACGATGTCGTCGTGGCGCGCGGGCAGCGCCTGGCGAACCCAGTCCGCAGCCGCGGCCATCGCGTCGGGGCCGCGGTGCAGGGCCAGCGCGTGCTCGTAGCGGGGCACCACGGTGTCGAGCCGGTAGGGCTCGTCCAGGCCCGCGCGCAGTGCCTCGGTGGCCGAGGACTCGGCACCTTCGCGGCGCAGGATCGTCGTGAACGCCGCCGCGACCGGGGCTTGCTCGCGGTGCCGGTAGAACAGATCGCCGGGCAGGGTTTCCGGCTCGTCGGTGGCCAGCACCGTCTCGGTGTCGAGGTAGGCGTGGTTGGCGTCGGTGCCGCGCGAGAGCGCGACCAGCGCGGCTTCCCGCACCGCCAGCGGTGTCAGATACGCGCGCGAGATGTCGACGGTGAGGCCTTGGGAGCGGTGGATGGTGGCGGCGTAGCCGAGTTCGACGTGCTCGGCGACGTAGGAGGCGGGCAGCATGACCTTCCCGTGGTGCCGCGCGTGACGGACGGTGAGCGCGCCGTCGTCGTGGCGGGCGGTGACGTCCCACAGGTCGCCGTTCTTGACGTAGTCGGCGCCGCCGAGCACGGCCAGGCGGCGCGCGTTGCGCCGGGTCACGACCCGATCCCCCATGCCCGCGGTAGCCCCGTCATGCAGCTGCACGCCGCCGGCCTCGGCGCGGCCGGTGGCGCGGCGTTCGGTCTGGGCGCGGGCGGAGAGCTCGCGGGTGATCTCGGTCGAGTCGGAGATCATGATCGCGGTGCGCCCGGCCGCGGTATCGGTCCGCCAGTCGCCGTAGAGCTGGTCCAGCACCGCGGCGCGGGTCCCGCCGTGCAACCGCCCGCGACCTGTGTAGAAGTCGAGGCAGGTGGGGTCGCCGACGCGCAGGGCGAGCACGGCGGCCGCCTCGGCGGGGTCGCGGAAGCGGTGCACACGGGCCAGTTCGGTGCCGCCGTGCTCGTGGTGGATCAGCCGCAGCGCCCCGCCGGCCTCGACCGCGGCGAGCTGGCGGTAGTCCCCGACCAGCCGCACCACCGCGCCGCGCTCAGCGGCGATCGCGCGGATCCGGTCGAGCAGGAGGGTGCCGGCCATCCCGGCCTCGTCGACCAGCAGCATGTCCCCCGCCCGCACATCCACCTCGTCGCCGCGCCCGTGGGCGGCGGCGAGGCTGTGCAGGGTGTCCGCCGGGATCCCGAGCTCATCGCCCAGCACCGACGCCGCGGCCGCCGACGGCGCCAAGCCGATCACCCGCCCGCCGGTGGTCTCCCACGCCGCACGCACCGCGCGCATAGCGGTGGACTTGCCCGTGCCGGGCGGCCCGATCCCCACCGCCAGCGCCCGGCCGCCGGAGACGAAGTGCTCGACCAGCTGCCGCTGCCCCGCATCCAGGGCACGGCCTGCGTCGTGCTCGTGACGGGCGATCGCCGCCCGCGCCACCAGCGGCGGGACGACCGGGCCGGCGGTGCGGGCGGCGGCGTCGAGCAGGCGGGTTTCGGCGTCGAGGATCGCCGTGGAGGTGTAGCGGGTCGAGCCGTGCCGGTGGTAGATCGACTCCCCGTCCGCGCGCGCGAGCAGCGCCGGCGGCGGGGCCGGCGCGATCCCCAGCTCGAGCGACTCCGTGCCGAGCGCGGCCGCCACCACCTGCTCCACGGCCTGCTCCCGCGCGGCCGCGGTGGCGAAGCCGTGCGGCTTCAACGCCCGGATGGTTTCGGCCCGCACGTGATAGATCGTCCAGGTCGCGCGGTGGGCGGACACGACGTCGATGACCTGCGCCGCCAGCGCAGCAACGTCCAGCGGCTCGGCCGCCATGGTGGCGCGGCCCAGCGCGGCGGCGAGGACGGCGTCGACGTTCTGGCCGGGCAGCATCCGGGCGGCGTCGGCGGTCCACGCGGTGACCTGCTGGTGCAGCGTGCGCCCGGCCTGTTTGTCCGGGCGGTCGGCCAATGTGGCCTGCTGGGCGAGCTGGATCTGCACCGAACGGGGCGGGGTGTGGCCGTAGCGGGCCACGTAGTCGGCGACCAGCGCGTCGTAGCCGGCCTCGACCTGGGTGCGGCGCCGGGAGAATCCGCGGATCAACTCGACCGGGACGCCGTCGATCTCGCGCACCGCGCGCTTCCCGCCGGCCTTGGCGACCTCAACCCAGTCCACGCCCAGCCGCTCGGTCAGGCCGTGTTCCACGGCGGCGTTGTAGACCTCCGACATCGACACCGCGACCCGGTGCAGCTGCTTGGAATCCAGCGTCCGCCACCGCCCGTCCACCCCCAGCACCCGGTTGGCCACGGCGACATGGGTGTGCAGGTCCGGGTCGCCGGCACGGGAGTCGCGGTGTACGAACGCGGTGGCCACGAACCCGTGCGTGTCGATCTGGGCGACGCCGTTCTTCCCGACCCGGGTGTAGCCGGCCTCCCGCTCCCCATACGCCAGCGCCTGGCGCCACGCGGCCTCGTGCACCTGCTCGACGACCTGGCGCACCTGGGGCCCGCCCAGCGCCCACAGCACCGACACGCTCTTGACCGGGCTGAACACCAAGTCCACCCCGGCCACCGGCTGCCGGGCCTTGCCCAGCTCATCCGCGAGGAACCGGCGCACCACCTCCGGTGCCGGCGGCGTCCCGCCCGGGCCGGCCAACAGCTCGCCTGCGACGCGTTCCTTGATGACGCGCCGCTCGGCCACGCTGGGGCGCCGCTGATGCTCCCGCTCAAACTGGTCGTAGCCGTTGCGCGCGGCGGCCACGAGCGGGATGTCGGGCTCGTCGAACGTGTAGAAGCGCCGGCCCAGCCGGGTGCGGTCCACCGCTTTCGCGAACGGCATCCCGGCGGCGATGTAGGTCTGGATCAGCCGGTCGGCGTCCGGGTGCAGGCCCTCGCCGAACAGGGCCAGCATGTGCTCCTCCGACACCTGCCCGCGCATCCCCAGCGCCGTGATGCCCGAGCCGACCCACTCCCCTGGCGGGTTCCCGGCCGCCAGGTAGTAGTCGGCCAGCTCTTCGTGCGCCGAGCGCTCCACATCGCCCGCGGCGACCTGGCGGGTCAGGTACGTGTAGCCATCCCCCGCGTGCAGCACGTGACACGTCATCGTCATGAAGGGTCCCCTCCCCCACAAGATCCACTGTACGCCTCCGACCAGCGCATTTGCGTCCGCACATTGCAAATGCCAGAGGTGTGGTCGGTGTGGATCTTGGAGAAGGGGTGCGGATGGGCGCCGTGGAGGCGTGAGGCGGGCCGTGGCCAGACGTGGCGGTGAGGCGTGCGGGGTGAGCGTAGTGGTCGGTGAGGGGTGAGTGGAAGGTACCGGTGGGGTGGTGCGGGAAACCGGGTGATCTTGACGAGAACCGTGCCTAACCTGGGGTGATGGCGCGTACATCAGTCACGACACAGGCCCGGCGGGTGGCGCGGGCGCGGCTGGCGGAGAAGAGCGAGCTGCGCCGGCAGCGTGAGCAGGCCGAGCTGGAGCACATCACCGACTTCGAGGCCGCGGCCGCACGCAGAGCCCAGGCCGAAGCGGAGATGGCAGCCGCGGTGGCCGGCCTGATCGCCCTGGGCAACACCGTCGCGGAGGCTGCGCAGCTCACCGACCAGACTGAGGCCGAGATCCGCCGCCTGCGCAAGCTCGCGGCCGCCACCGCCGCCGAGCCTGCTGAGGAAGGCGACGCGGCCGCGGAGACCGGCACGAGCGAGGACGGGCAGGGCGCGCTGGTGTTCGACACCGCAGCCGATGAGCGGGCGGCGGGCTGAGCGCGTGCCGGTCACACACCCGCGCCCGCGGGCAGCGACGCCGCCTAGGCTGACGGGGTGGAGCCGACACCTGCACAGATCGGGGCCCGGGTCCGGCACGTGCGCAAGCAGCGGGGCATGACCCAGGCGGTGGCGGCCGGGCTGGCCGGCATCAACCAGGGCTACCTCGCCCGCCTGGAACGCGGTGAGCGGCACTTCGAGCGCCGCGGCCTGATCGAAACCCTCGCCGAGGTCCTCGGCTGCTCGGTCACCGACCTCACCGGCCAGCCCTACCAGGCCACCAGCCGCGACAGCGCTGCCGCGCTCGCCGCCCTCCCGCCGATCTCCCGCGTGCTGGCCGACGCGACGCTCGACGACGTGCCCGACACCGTCGCCCCGCGCCCGCTGGCGCAGCTCGTGGGCCTGGCGGCCGAGGCGAACGCGGCCGCCGCCGACTCCCGCTACGCCATCGCCGGGCACGACCTGGCGCAGCTGCTGCTGGAACTGCACGCCCACACCGCCCGCCCCCGCGACACCGCGGCCCGCCGCGTCGCGCTCGCGGCGCTGGTCGAGGCGTGCATCGTGGCCGTCGGCACCGCCCGCACCTTCGGCAACCTCGACCTGGCCACGCTCGTGGCCGGCCGCGCCCAGGACGCGGCCGCCGAACTCGAGGACCCCGCGCTGGGCGGGTTCGCGGCGATGTCCGCGGCGATCGTGCTCACCCGCTTTGGCGCCCGCCACCGCGCCACCCGCGTCACCGACACCGCTCTGGCCGGCCTGTCCCGCCTCGACCCCGACGCCACCGACACCGCCGCGGCCGAAGCCGCGGGGATGCTGCACCTGGCCACTGCCCAGCGCGCGGCGAAGAACCGCGACGCCGACACCGCTGCCACCCACCTCGCCGAAGCCCGTGCGCTCGCCACCCGCACGGGCGAGCGCACGACGCTGCGCTATGACTTCGGGCCCGCGAACGTCGACGCCTGGGACCTGTCGATCAACGTTGAGCTCGGCCGCGGCGCCGAGGCCGCCGACGCGATCACCCGCCGACCCGGGTTCGGCACCGGCCTCGCCTCGGCCGACCGCACAGCCGCGCTGCACTTCGACCTCGCCCGGGGCTTCGCGCAGGCTGGCGGCGTCCGCGACGACCTCGCGCTCAAGCACCTGGACCTCGCCGACGTCACCGCGCCCCTGCGCATCCGCCACGACCCCGTCGCCGCTGAGCTCATCACCGCGCTCGACGCCCGCGCTCAGCGCCGCCAGTGGCAGCTGACCAGCCTCAAATCCCGCATCCAGCCCCACCCCGCCCCGGCCGGCTGACCCTCGCGCCGCGGCGCCGGGCGGGACGACCGCGGGCACCTCATCGGGTGACGGTTGCCCGGATATGCCGCAGTGGCATATCCGGTGGTGAGCTGCGGTTCTAGCGTCATCGGTCATGGGGGAATCTGCACCGCGCGAACGGATCACGATCCGGCTCTACGTCCTCGATGACCGCCGCCACGCCTACCGCGCCGCGGACCTCGCTCCCGGACGGTGGTGGCAGGTTCACCCGGTCTGCCAGGACCTTGACGCCGTTCCCGGTGATGAATTGTTCGAGCAGCTCTACGCGCTCGCTCACCCCACCGATCTGCTCGACCCGCGCCCGCACGGCAGCCTCGGCGACCCGCCCCTCTGCTGTGACCGATGCGCGCGGCGGCTGCGGGTGCTCGAGCACGACATCGTGGTCGGCACCGGCATCGTCGCTCTCGGCGGAACCCTCGTCCTGCCCGCGCCTCGCGCGGTCGACCAGTCCGATCACGCCGGCTCAACCCGGCAGCCGCCCGGTCTCATTCTCGCCGGCGCCTGACCCGCTCCGGCCCGCGCGCGTGAATCCCCCGCACCCCCTCCCCGCGCGGGCCGGAGTTTCCACCGCGACGCCCGCGCAGCACTTCGGCGCGCCACGCGGTCTGCGCTCGTCGCCGGTGTGCGAGCAGGCGGTTCGGGCCGTGCGGCGGGTGATGATGGTGATCATGGGTGGCGGGGTTTTCGAGCGGGCAGAGTTGGCGGTCGCGCGGCAGCGAGCGCGCGCCGAGAAAGTACGGGTGCTGGCCCAGGCGGTGCGGCTGCCGGTCCTGGCCGGCGTCGCGTTGGTTGCGCTGTTCTCCAGCGCGTTGTCCGGCTGGGCATGGTGGCCGTGGGCAGCCGGTGCGGGCGTGCTGATCCTGTTGGCGTTGCTGCGCATTCCGGCGCGCCTGGGTCCATCGTGGACGGCCACGGTGGTGCTGGTGATCGTCGACGCGGCGTTCGTTGTCTGGTACGTCGATCCATGGTGGTGGGCGGTGTTGGCTGGTGTCGTGCTCACCGCGGCGGCCGCGGCCGCCGCGGTGCGGTTGCGGCTGCAGGTGCGCCGGCGCGAGACGCTCGGTGCGCTCGCGCTCGGGGTGGTGCTGCTCGCCGGTGGGGTGGCCGGGCTGCTCGTCGACGCGGCGGCCGAGCGGGCGGCGGCCGAGCGGGACTTGCAGGCCTCGCACGACGCGGCCGTGCCGCGGATCCTGCCGCGGACACCGAACGACATGGTGATCTTTGTCGTCGAGCGGCTGACCTACACACGCCAGGAGCAGCTCAAGCGGCCGCCCGGCTCGGCGCCGACAGCGGCCGAACGGAACTGGGCGGCCGACGCGTGCTTCGTGCTGGCGCCGGCCGCGCAGCGCGAGCTCGCGGCGGCGTACGGCGGCCCAGACTGCCCGGGTGCGGTCGAGGCGCTCGCGCAGCAGGTGCGGGATCCGCTGGACTACGCGAACAACGTGTGGGTGCCCGGCGAGGCGACGTCACAGCTTCCGGATGGGTCGACGCGGGTCGACGCGTGCCGGTTGGATTTCGGGTCGATCACCGATGACACGCCGACGTCGGATCCAGGACCTCAGCTGGGGGTTCTGACGCTGCAGCAACAGCAGGGGCAGGGCCAGCTGGTGACGAGGTTCGAGCGCTGCCCGAGCTGACCGGCTCGGCCGCGCCGCTCGCGTCGTTCTCGGCGCGAGCGGCGGGGTGAGAGGACTCAGTCGTCGGTGCCGCTGGCGGCGGTGGCGAGCAGATTGCCCAGCTGCAGCTTGACCAGGTCCAGGGCGGCCGTGGTGTCCTCGAGCGAGGTCGACAGCAGCGTGGAGTGATCCTTGGTGGCCTTCTGCACGTCGCGGAAGCGGCGGTGCAGCTTCGCCAGGACGTGGTCCGGGGCGCCGTCGCGCTGGGCCGTGGCGATCTCGGCGGAGAGCTGGTTCAGCTCGTCGCGGGCCTGCGTGGTGAAGGCGGTGATGATCATTTCCCGCATTTCGGCCTGGTCGGGGATCGGGATTCGCACGAAGTGCGATCCCTCGCCGAAGCGGGACGCGAGCGTGCGCAGCGCGCTGAGCACCTCGGCGTGCTGGCGGTGCACGAAGTAGACGCCGCCGGTGGGGCGGACCTTGATCCCGCCGAGGTCTTCGACGTATTCGCGGATCACCGCGCGCAGTTTGTCGCCGCTGTAGAAGGTGCGGCGGTGGCGGTAGGCGGCGGTGATCTCGTCGAGCAACTCGCGCACCACGCCCTGCTCGGCCTCGGGCAGCGCGGCGATCGCGGCGTTGTCCGGGGCCACGTGCAGCGCCCCGTCACCCGGCGCACCGGTGCCGGCGGTGTCGAACCGGAAGACGGCCTCGCCCAGCTTGGGCTCGTAGCTCAGGCTGGTCTCCTCTTCGTCGCGGACCTCGCGGACGACGTGGCGCACGATCTCCCGCCGGTCTCGGCGGACGTGGCGCAGCATGAGCGTGGCCTGGCGGCCGATCGCGTCGGCCTTGCGCCGCGACTTCGGCCGCGGCTCGGCCGTCGGGTCGTCGAGCGGGTAGACCGTGCGCACCCCGGACGGGCCGGTGACCTTCTCGAACGCCGCGTCCGCGCGCAGCCCGCCCGGCAGGAACGCCAGGTCCAGGCTCAGCTCACGGAACCACTTTTCCAGCCGCTCAGGCGTCACCCGGCCGTCGAAGATGCTGTAGAGCACCAGGTGCCCGAGCAGCGGCGTCTCGCCGGCCTCCAGCGCTTCGGCGTAGGAGTCGAACGCCGCGTCGCCAGTCGCGATGAACCCCTCGTCCCCGCCCGCGAGCTCGTCGTCGGCCTCATCAGGCAGCTGCGTGGCTGGCTGCGTCATCGTCGCTCCCTCCCGGTCCACACTGAACCATGTTGCGCAAACGTGCGTTTTCGCAGACACACTGGCGCCTTCACGAGAAACTGGCTATCCAGTTTCTCGAACCAGGTTAGCATGCCTGGTCGGTATCTGGATAGCCAGTTCTTATCGGATGGTCCAGCCGGTCATTCCGCCGCTTCGGTCGGGTCGACCGGGTCGTAGAGGCCGTGGCTGCGTTCGCAGGCCTCCGCTCCGGCGGGTGTGTCGTACACCTTGCCGCAGCCTGCGTAGATGCAGTGCTTGAACGAGTCTTCGATCAGCTCGATGTTGTCGTTCACCGGGTTTCCCTTCTCTCGTTCTCTCGTTGGTCCGCTGGTGGCGGTCAGGGTTGGTGCGCTTCATCCGTCGCGACGGCCGGCGCCTTCGTGTGTTGGTGGTCGCGGTCGGCGGCGTCGAGGTACGTCATGCGCCAGGTGGGGTGCGCCAGGGCCGAATGCGTCTCGCCCTCGAGGCGCACCCGGACGTGTGCGCCGGGGCAGCTGGTGATCACGCCCGGCCGGCCATCGAACTCGACGCGTGCGCCGCGGCGGGCCGGCACACCGTAGTAGCGGCGCACGTAGGCGGCACTCATCGTCCGGCGCTCGCGGTGGCGTTGGCGAGCGGATTGAACTCGCCGCACTTGAGAGTCCACGCGGCGAGCTGCTGATTGAACCAGGCCTGGCGGCGTGCGCTGCCGTAGCGGCGTTCGTTCGTGAGCCACACGCAGATCGCGGTGGCACCCTCCCAGGCGGTGAACCACAGCTCGGCACGCGCCTGGCGCTCGACCTGGCGGCAGGCAAGGCGGTAGGTGTGGCGGTTCCACACCTCGGCCCGCTCGCCGATGGGGCGATGGCGGAGCTGGTTGTGCAGGTAGGCGCCGCCGAAGGCCAGGCCGAAGCCGGCCGGACCGATCAGGGCGAGGAGCAAGGTGGACACGGTGTCGATCCTTTCGGGAGGTTTCCGGACACGAGTCAGATGACGCGAAAGAGGTCTGTGGTGGCGTCGGGGTTGGTGAGGTCGTCGACGGAGCGCAGGTTGTCGCAGAGGGCGTCCAAGACGCTGCCGGGTGCGGTGGCGTGGCTGTAGGCGCCGATCGAGATGCCGAAGGTGCGGAAGTCGAGCGTGGCCTTGGCCTGGTTCCACTCGCGCATCCAGTCTTCGTGCACGCTGCAGTTCCCGTCGGTGATCAGGACAATGTCGCCGCGGGCGCGGCCGTCGGCGTTGAACTCGGCGTCCAGCAGTTCGACGGCCTGGCTCAGCGGGGCTTCGAAGTCGGTGCCACCGCCGAAGAAGTGCTCGGCGAACTCGATCACGGTGGCGATGTCGTAGGGGGCGCCGGCCGGGAAGCGGAAGGTGCGCACCTGTTCGGCACTGCTGAACAGGATGCCGACGAAGTCCCGCTTGGCCTGGCGGGCCTGGTCGAGCAGGGCCAGGGCGCAGGCCTTGGCCCAGGCCTCACGCTGGCCGTGCATCGATCCGGAGCAGTCGATCGCGGCGATGATCGCGCCTTGGCCGGTGTGCTGCTCGCCGCGGGAGTCATACAGCATCAGGCGGGCCTCGGCGTACTTGCTGGCGAACACGGGGCGCAGGGCGGGCACGCCGAGCTGGGCCAGCTCGGAGGGGATGACGCGGCCGAGGTCGTCGCCGAGGGTGATGCCGACCAGCTCGCCGGGGGCGTTCTCGACGCGGCGGGCGCGTTCGCCGGAGGCCATCTGCCGGAATCGGCCGATGAGCTGGGCGAACTGGGCGAGCCGTCCCGTGCGCAGCCGCTGCGCGAGCTGGGCGCGGGTGGTGAAGTCCATGCGTTCCAGCCGGCCGGGCCCGATGCCCCACGCGCGCATGAGCGCGGCTTCCTCGCGGGCGTTGTCGACGGCTTGACTCATCGCCTGACGGGCGGCGGTGCGGAGGCCGGACGCCGCGCCGGCCAGCGCCTGTTCGGTGCTCTGCCCGGCGGCGGCCGCGGCGGTGTCGGCCGCCTCGGCGTGCTCGATCGCCGCGGCCACGGCGGCGGCCTGCTCGGCGGGCACGGTGCCCTCGTCGTCGGCCTGCTCGCCGGCGGCCTGCAGCGCCTCGGCGACCGCCTGCGCGGCCTCGTTGGCCTGCTGCTGGGCCGCGGCGTGCGCCTGGGCCTTGTCGTGGGCGTCCTTGGCGTGCTCGAGCATCGACCGCAGCCCCTCGCTCTGCGAGAGCACGGCCATCGCCGCGGCGTAGGAGTCGCCGGCGGTCTCGCGGCGCAGCTCGGCGAACTCCGGGGAACCCATCAGCGTGGAAACGACCTGGTGGTTGACCGCGCGGGAGGGATCCATCTCCCCCGTCGGACGCACCTGGGGGCTGGCCTTGTAGGCGCCGAGGAAGGTGTCTTCGAGCAGGTCGGCGGTGTAGTCGTAGTGCTGGTTGAGGTCCTCGGCGAGCTCGCGCAGCGCACCGGCCTGGTCGTAGGTGTCGCGCCAGGCCATCGTGTCGAAGCGGTCCGAGACGATCGCGCCGGTGTGCTTCGGGGCGGCCAGGGTCTCGGCCAGCCCGAGCCAGCGCCCGGCCCGCCGGGTCAGCGCACGCAGCTTGTTCACGGTGGTGCCCATGACTACCTCACTCCCCTGATTCGACGACGGTGCCGCTCTACAACTGGCCGGACAGGGCGCTCGCGTCCACGCCCAGCGATTCGGACAGCACCCGGGCCAGCACGGCGCGCTGGCGGCCGATCACGCGGTCGAGGGTGGCTGTGGAGCGCCCGGCCGCCTCGGCCTCGGCGCGCATCTTCGCCAGTTCCTTGCCCGCCCGCTTGAGCTTCGGATTGGCCTCCTTGATGCCCCACTCCGACAGCGACTCGGCGGACTGGCCAGCCTTGGCGTCCAGCTCGGCCTCCAGCTCCTCGATCGCGTCGGAGAGGTCCAGGGCCTTGCCCGCGTCCGGGTTCACCAACTCCAGCACGGCGCGCTCGACGGCAGGCCGCTCGGCCGGGGAATCCCACAGCACGTGGGTGAGGATCGCCAGGTCGGTGTCGGCGACTTCGGGGCGCCCGTCGAGGTAGGCCGAGGCCTGCAGCAGCCGCACGGCCTGGCGCCAGCGGCGGTCCGAGGCGATCAGCTCCTTGCGGCGCAGCCCGGCGCGCAGTGCGCAGATCGCGTCCACGATGCCGTCCGGGACGTCGATCGCGGGCACCTCGACCTCGACCGCGTGCTGCAGCGCGGACAGGGCGACCGTGGTGCGGGTGGCCGGGGCCGGGGTGAGGACCGCGGAGCGGACCAGCTCGGCGAAGTTGGACGGGTCGGCCAGATAACCCACCTCGATGCGCACCAGCAACCGGTCGTAGATCGCAGCAGTGTCTTCGCCGACCGGCAGCTCGTTGGAGGCGGTGATCGCGGCGATGAGCGGGCAGCGGATCGGCGCGCCGCCGTTCTCCGGGTGGTAGAGACGCTCGTTGAGCAGCGCCAACGTCTCGTTCAGCGCCGCGGTGGAGCACTTGAAGACCTCGTCGATGAAGGCGATGTGCGCCCGGGTCGCGCGACCTTCGTAGACCTGGCGGTACTCGCCCTGCGACAGGGCGGCCACGTCGATCGGGCCGAACATGCGCTTGGGGTCGGTGAACTTCGACAGCAGGATTTCCCAGTACTGCGCGTCCTCGATGCGGCCGGTCAGCTCGCGCGCCAGCTCGGACTTCGCGGTGCCGGGCGGGCCGAGCACCAGCGAGTGCTGGCCGGCGAGCACGGTCGTGATCAGGGTGCGCACCACATCGTCGCGCTCGTAGAACCGCGCCCCCAGCTCGGTGGCGATCGTGCGCAGCCGGTCCGCCGTGTCGTTCGTGGTCACCGTCACTCCTCCTCATTAACTGGATATCCAGTTTCTGATGCCAGCGTAACACCTCCGCTCGACAACTGGCAATCCAGTTTGACAGGATGGGGTCATGAACGAGCCTGAATCGCCTCCACCGGCGAAAACACCGCCGGCCGACTACCACCGCACGCCGTCGCGGTCGTTCTGGCCGGAACCGGACGAGTACGCCGAGGCCAAGGCCGCGCTGGGGGCGCAGGGCCGTTTCGTCAACGACTATCTGCGCGCCTGCCTGCGCTGGCTCAACGCCTCCCCCGAGGCCGCACTGGAAACCCTGCAGTCGCACTGGCCCCCGCCACGCCGGCCCGGACGTCCCCGCGGCCGCGGCGCCGCTGCGCCACCGGGTTCGCCGGCCGAGCAAGCCGGCAGCGCCGATCAGGGCCAGGCATGAGCGGGGCCACGCCAGGGGTTGAACGGTGAGCGCTGAGCAGGGCCCGGGCCTGCAGGGGCCGGGCTCGCCGTGGCAGGTCGGACGGGTGCGGCCGGTGCTCGACTCGCCGTGGCTGCGGGTGGGCCTGGCCGACGTCACCAAGCCGTCGGGCCAGTTCGAGGAGCACTACATGGTGTGGCTGCCGCCGGCGGCCGTGGTGGTGGTGCTCGACGAGCCCGGTGAGCATGTGCTGCTGGGCTGGCGGCACCGGTTCGTGCCGGACGTGTGGGGCTACGAGATTCCCGGTGGGCTGATCGAGGACGGTGAGGCCCCGGCCGCGACCGCGCGGCGCGAGCTGCTCGAGGAGACCGGTTTCCGCGCCCGCGGCCTGCGGCACCTAGTGACCTTCGAGCCCGCGGTGGGCATCGCGCGCAACCCGCACCACGTGTTCCTCGCGCGCGGCGCCGAGCAGGTCGACGAGCCCACCGAGTGCGACGAGGGCGTGTTCGGCTGGGTGCCGATGGCGCAGGTGCCAGCGCTGATCGCGGCCGGGAAGATCACGAACTCCGGGACCCTGGTCGGGCTGCTGTACGTGCTCGCCGACCGCGCGGCCGACGCCTGACACCTCGTACCTCCGGCGCGGCGCCATCGACACGGCGCCAGCCTCCCCATCAGAATTTCCGGCAGCATTTCCGCTTGCGGGAACGCTGCCGGGATCGCCAGCGGTCAGCGGCGGGTACCGGGCAAACCTCCGCTCACGACCCTGATCGCGGGAGGTGGTGTCGGCGGGTCGACGGCTTCCTTCTTGACCTTCTTCCGCTTCGCTGCGGCTTCGAGGTCCCGTTTGGCTTTCCTGCGGCCGACCTTCGTCGTCTTCGGAGTGAGCGCCTTGAAGTAGGAGTTCACGCTGACCTTGGCCGCCGCGACGCTGGGCGCTCCGGTGAGCTTGAGGATCTCGCGCTCGACCTGCTGGATCCTTGTGTTCCGCGCGGTGCTGATCTTCTGTTCCTTCAGCTGGCTCAGTTCCTCGATCAGCCCCTGGACCCGCTGGACGAGCGGAATGCTGTACCTGGCCACCTGTACCAACCCCCTCCGGTGATGACTGCCGGTGATCAACCGTGACACACCTCTCCCCCTGGTTCCACCCCCGACACCGCGCTGCCGGACTGGGTCCCGGGCGCCCGGCGGTATAGGGCGTTATACGGCCCACGTCCGTGCCGGATCGTCGCCGCGACGCATGGAGCCCGTCAGCATTTCCGCTTGCGGAAACACTGGCGAGATCGCCAGCGGTCCCGATTCTGGATATGGGCTGGTCAGGTGGCCGCATCGGGCGGGAACGGGTGCAGCTGGGCGGTGGTCGGCAGGTACAGCGGGTGGCGCGGGTGGCCGTCGCGGGTGCGGTCGCCGAGGTGGTGCAGCTCGACGCCGGCGTCGGCGAGCAGGGCGCGCACGTGCCGGTCGCGGCCGTGCAGGGTGGCGTGGGCACCCCAGGCAGCGACGGTGACCGCCGCGGGCGCGGGGGCGGTGAGCCACTGGTCGTTGTCGGGGCCGGTCGGGTCGGGGTGGCCGGCGAGCTCGGCCGGGTCGGTGGCGCGCAGGGCGAACAGGTTGTGCACGAGGATGCCGCCGAGGTGCCAGGTTTTCGCGTAGCCGACGCAGCGGCGGATGGTGGGGTCATCGGCGCCGGCGTCGGCGGTGGAGGGGTTGAGCATCAGGAACCGGGCCAGCCGGGTGGGGTCGCCCCACACCCGGCTCAGCTCGTAGCGGTAGGCGCCGCAGTCACTCACCACGGCGGTGCCGGTGGTGAACAGGTCCAGCGCCGCCTGCTGGTGCTGGGTCATTCCCGTGCGGCTTTCCAGGCGTCGAGGGCGGCACGGACCTTGGCGACGCGGCCCGGGCCGAACTGGGGCACGGCCGAGAGCCGCGAGCCCTGCGGGTGGGCGTCGTGGGCGTCCAGCAGCTCGGCGAGCAGCTCGACGGTGGTGATCCCGTCCTGGCGCAGCGGCCGAGTCTGGTGAAAGGTCAGCCCGACCTGGTGCAGGTCGACTATGTCGTGGACGTCGGCGTCGGTCGGGTTCGGCGCGGAGTGGGTGTTCGTCACAGGTGTGATGCCTTTCTGCGCGACCGGCCGGCGGCGAGCTCCCGGGCATGGGATGGACCAAGCGCAGGAGCTCGCCGGCCGGTCAAAGGGTTGTGGTCTCGTCGTCGGTGTCGTCTTCGGCGGCGGGGTCGTCTTCGACGTCGGGCAGGTCGCCCGGCGCCGGGTCGTCCAGGCGCGCGAACGCGGCCTTTTCCAGCAGTGCCAGCGTCGTGTTCCGCGTCGGCGCGGTGTCCCGGGTCATCCCTGGGGCGGGGTGACGCGGGTGATGCTGACCCCGCTGCCGGGCTCGAAGGGCTTCTCCTCGGCCGCGCGGGCCTCCTCAGCGGTGGCCATGGTGTCGCTGGACTTGCGGTAGTTGTCGTCCCAGGTTTGGACCCGGTGGTCGGGCTGTGTCATCGGTTTCCTTCCAGAGTGGGATGTTCACCCGCTGGTGCGGGGGTCGTGGGCGGCTCGCTCGTGCGGGCGGCGAGCCGGATCGGTGCTGCTCAGACGTCGTCCGAGGTTCGGATGGCGGCGTCGTCGTGGCCGGTGATCAGGGCGTTCATCTCGGCCAGCAGGTCCTGCGCGGCGTCGCCGCTGAGGCCGTCCTGGCAGCGGGTGCTCCAGCGGTCGATCAGCCCGGCGATCCGGCGGACACCGACGATGCGGGGCTTGCCGCGGCGCGGGGCGGGACATGTCCGGCGCGGCTGACCGACGATGCCCGGCGCGGCGGTGTCCGGTTCGCTGGCGGGCGACGCGTCGGTGGAGATCGTGGTGTCGGTACCGGCGTACCAGCGGCGGATGGTGGGGCCGCTGACACCGCAGCGGGCGGCGATTTCGCCGACGGAGAGGTGTTCGGCGTCGATGAGGATCCGCACGGCGTGGGTGCGTTCGGCCGCGGTGATCGGCTTGGTGTGGGTGCCGGTGGTGAGCATGGTGGTAACCGCGTCGGCGGTGCTGCGGGCGGGCACGATGTCCGCGCGCAGCCGCGCCAGGCCGGCGATGGCGGCGGCGCCGAAGCGGCGGTGGCCGTCGAGGATGACGTAGAAGGAGCCGCGGCGTTCGACCTCGAGGGCCTGGTGCTGCCCGTCGTGGGCCAGCGAGGAGGCCAGCTCGGTCAGGTCGCCCATGTCGGAGCGGATGTGGCTGGGGTGCACGCGCAGCTTGCCCAGCGGGATCATCGCGGTCCGGATGCCGGCGTGTTCGCGCAGCTCACGCCGGATGGCCAGGTCGGTGGTCGTTGTGGTCACGGTCTGCTTCCTTTCGGGATCGATGTGGTGGCCGGGGTCAGCGGGCCAAGTGGTGGCTGGCAGTGGTGGGGGCGGGCTGGTCGCAGGCCATGGCGGCGGGCGGGACGCACTCGTCGACACGGTGGAAGCCCTCGGTGATCAGGTCGGCGGCCTGCAAGATCGTGGTGCGGTACCAGCGCTCGTTCACCACCCCGAGCGGGACTGGCCGGGCACGAACGGCGTTGCGGGCACGGACCTGCTCCAGCGGTGCCCACACGAGCACCGCGATGGCCGGCACCTGGTGCTCGCGGGCGACGCCCAGCCAGATGGCGCGCACGTCGGGGGTGGTCGAGGTGGCGTCGATGGTGACGTGGGCGCCCATCGCCAGCAGCGCGTCCGCCTGCGCGCGCACGTGCTCGATCGCCGCGGGGGTGAAGTCCTGGTCGTGCTCGTGGGCGCCGAGCTCGGCGCGGGCCTCGTCGAGGGACAGCCGGATGCCGAAGCGGTGTCCCTCGGCCGTGCACAGCGTGGTCTTGCCCGCGGCGGGCGGGCCGATGAGCACGCGCAGCAGGCCGCGGCTGGTGTCGAGCTGCTCGGGGCGGGCGGCCAGTTCGATGTAGCGGATGTCGGGCATGGTTTCTCCTGCTCAGAGCCGGTGTCAGGGGTGTGTGAGGGCGGTCAGGGCCGTGGCGCCGTGCTCGCGGTAGCGGCGCTTCGGGGCGGGCGTGATGGCGGCGGCGGGGCGGACCGGGTCGACGGCGCGGTCGAACAGCTGCCAGTCGTGGCACAGGGCCTTGGCCGCGTACATGGCCGCGTCGGCGGCCGAGAGTCCCTCGCTGAGCACGTCGGCCCAGAACCGCTCAGTCCGGCGGTGGGCGCGGTCGGTGTCGAACACGGGCAGGTCACACAGCCAGGCCACGCCGAGGGAGGCACCCACCGCGAGCTCGCCAGCACCGGGGACGACCAGCGGCGCACGCAGCGCGGCGCTGAGTGCGTCGAGCTGGTCATGCACCGCGGGGAAGTCCAGCCCGGCGATCAGCGCGAACTCGTCGCCGCCCAGGCGCGCGATCAGTGCGGATTCGCCCAGCTCGGCGGTCAGGCGCGCCGCGGTCACGCGCAGCACCTCGTCGCCGGTGGCGTGGCCGAAGGTGTCGTTGACCTGCTTGAAGCCGTCGAGATCGAGCAGCGCGATCGCGTTGCCCGTGGCCAGGGCGGCCGGGGCGTGGTGCTCGAATCCCTCGCGGCGCCACAGCCCGGTCAGGCCGTCGTGCTGCTGGTGGGCGAGTTCGGCGGTGCGGCGGCGCAGTGTGCGGGAGGTGGCGGCCCAGCCGCCGGCCGAGCAGGCCGCCGCCGCGCCGGTGAGCAGGACCATCGCGGCGCTCATCGCGCACCGCCCTCGATGTAGTCGGGCTGGCCGTCGTCGCAGTGCCCGGGGCAGCGGGTGGTACCGGGCGCGGCGGTGTGCGCGCAGAGGCCGCCGTCGGCGAACTCGTGCTGGCACAAGGTGCCTGCGCCGTGGCCGGCGTGCGAGCCGGCCGGGGCGAGGCGGTGGTCGAGGGTGATGCTCATCAGAAAGCCCCTTTCCAGGGTTCGGGCCGGTTAGCGCACGTGCGCCAGACCGTGGGCGGGATGGGTGCCGGGGGCCGGCGCGGCGGGGATGGTGGTGATCTCGACCTCGCCGCTGCCGGAGCAGGCCGAGACGTCTGCAGTGCTGGTGCGGGCGCGGATCGCGCCGTAGCCGGTGCGCAGCACGGCGCTGCCGGTGATCCGGCCGATCTGGATGCCGCCGAAGGTGGCGACGGTGGCCTCGACGTTCTCGACGACGCCGACCTGGATCGAGCCGCTGCCGACCGCGGCGACGACGGTCTCGGCGTGTTCCACCTGGACGGTGCCGCTGCGGAGGGCCGCGGTGACCTGCCCCGCCGGGCCGCGGGTGGTGATCGTGCCGTCCCCCGCCTCCAGCAGCAGCCGGGTGCCGGCCGGGACGATGAGCACCGCGTCGAGCGCGCCGGTCGGCACGCGCACCGCGGCGTTCTCGCCAACGATGTGACCGTTGACGGTGGTGGTCTCGCCGCTGGACGCGACAACCTGCCCCGCCGGGCGGCCGTCGTGGTCGGTGACGAGGGCGGTCACGAACCCGGTGCGGCGGAATGCGGCCGGGCGGCGCGGGAGGCGAACCGTCAGCGTGGGGCCGTCTTCGCTGTCCGCTTCGGTGATCACCGCGGCCGCGAGGGCGCCGGCAGCCGCGGTGTCGGTGCCCAGGTGCGGGGCCAGCGACAGGCTTGCCGTCTCGACGTCGGCGCGGACCTCGACGCAGATGGCGCCGAGGGGCACGGTGACCGACACGGCCGCCGGACGTCCGGCGGTGGTGTGCGTGGACATGATCGGTGTTTCTCCTGCTCAGGACAGTGGCGGTGTTGGTGGGTGAGGCAGATCCTCACCATCGGGCTGCGAAAACGGGCGTTTTCGCAAAGGTCTGTCGGTGGGGTCGGGCAACCGGTGGGGTGTCAGCGGCCGAGCAGGCCGGCCAGCACTCGACGCAGCAGTGGTTCGGGTCGCCGGGCCGGCACGAGGAACGGGCTCCCGGACTCGCCCTGCATGCGCAGGTCGTTGATCCAGCCGTCTGCGAGGCGGAACCAGCGGCGGGCCTCGCGCCAGTCGTCGGCGCGCAGCCCCACTATCAGCGCCTGCACGGCCTGGTTGGCGGCCTCGCGCATCGCCGGGTGCGCCGCGGTGTCGTGCTGGCGGTTGCGCCAGGAATCCCGCAGGGTCACGACCTTGACGGCCGCGGCGGTCCACTCCCCCGCGTCGTCGAGGTCTGCGATCTCAGCGGCTCGCGTGATCAGCTGGTGGTGCAAGGGGCGCAGGTCGTCCGGGACGTGCAGCTCGCCGACGGTGGGAGGTTCGGGCCGCGGCGCGGGGCCGGGGACGTCGGCCCGGTCGGTACTGGTGGTGTTCATGGTGTTTCTCCTGCTCGGAGTCGGGTTGGGTCGGGGTCAGTGGGTGTTGAGGACGAACAGCGGGTAGTGCTGGGCGGCCAGCTCGGCGGCGCGGGTGCGCTGGCGGGTCTCGCGGTGGTGGTCGATGTCGTAGTGCAGGTGGCAGCCCTGGCAGGCGGCGAAGACCTCGTCCTCGCCGCGCTGCTCGGGCACGTGGTTGCGGTGGGCGACGGTGAGCACGACCAGCACGCCGGCCGCGGCCGGTGCGGCGGGGCCGACGAGAGCGGTCTGACACCCGGCGTCGGTGCCCAGGTGGGAGGGCTGGCCGTGCCAGTTTCGGCAGCGGCCGTCGGGGGCCAGGTGGCCGGGCGGGCGGCCACATTCGCCGCGGCACTCGCAGCGGCCGGCGGCGCGCTCGAAGCGGATGTAGGCGCTGAACTGCGGCCAGTCGGCGCCGTAGCGGGCGCGGTTCTCCGGTCGGATCGGCATCGCGCGTGTCACCCTCGGTGCCCGCTGAGCAGCACGGGAGCCGGGGTCAGGCGGGTGGCGCGATAGCCGCGGTGCTGCCGCAGGGTGCGCCACCAGGCCGTGCACAGCCACAGCCCGGCTGGGCGGGTCCAGCCGCCAGCGGGGGTGGCGTACTCGATCCACAGCGCGCCGGTCCAGGGGAAGCCGTGCTCGATCGGCGGGGCGAAGCGCCCGTCGGCCGGGCCGAGGTAGCGGCCGGTGTCGTAGACCAGGGTGCGGCGCCCGCTGCGGCGGGCGGGCACGGTCTCGCCCATGCGGAACACCGCGCCCTCCCCCGCCGCCAGGCGCTCGCGCGTCGCGTCGTCAAGGGTGTCCGGGCCGAACACCGGGCCGTTCTCGGTGAGCACGACCCACCCGGCGCCGGTGGCGGTCATCGGCCGGCCTCGCAGGTGCCGAGCATGGTGGCCAGGGCGTCGTGCTCGCGTGCGGTGATGGTGAGCCGGTAGTGGCCCTTGACCTCGATCCATCCGGTGGCGTAGCGGCACCACTCGCTCTGGACCGGCATGTAGTCCGGGGGCGGCTCGTCGCCCTTGGAGCGGTTGCTGTGGGCGGTGACCGCGACCAGCTCGCCGCCGGCGTAGTCGTTGGCGAAGCGTTTCCGCTGCTCAGGACTCCAAGCGGCGGCGCCGGTGCGCCAGGCCTCGGCCTCGGGCACCAGGTGGTCGATGTCGAGCTCGTGCGCGTCGTGCACGGTGACGCCGTCGTAGAGCGAGGTCCACGTGCCCGTGGTGACCTGGCAGGTCTTCGGGTCGCTGGTCACGTTCTGGCCCTGCTGGTGCAGCACGATCTCGCGGGTGTCGCACGCACTGCCCGCCTCGGTGGCCCAACTGTGGCCGAACTGCTCGCGGGAGTAGCCCGTCATCGCACCCGGCGCAGCGATCCGCAGCCCCGCCAGCTCCTCACCGGCCCTGGTGGCCGGGGCCGGCACCGCGACGGCGGACGGGGTTGTGCTGCTCGGGACGGGTGCGGGTGCCGGCGCCGAGTGGGCAGCGAACCGAACGGCGCCGCCGATGCCGATCAGGGCGGCCAGCGCGAGAGCCGAGGCGACGGGCACGTGCCGTGCGTTCAGCCGGCGCAGGGCGATCGGCGTCTTCATCGCCGCCTCCCCGACCGGACGGCCAGCGCGGTGGTGATCAGCGCGCCGAGCGGGATCTGCAGGCCCTTGTGCATGGCCTGATCGATGAGGCTGCGGCCGGAGGCGGCGGCGTCGCCGAGGTAGAAGAATCCGGTTTTCTGCTCGTGGTCGGCCTTCCCGGCCGCGGCGGCGAACCAGGCCAGCAGGCGCCCGTCGTCGACCAGGGTGTGGATCGCGATCTCGGCGAGGGTGCCGGCGAGCTTGGCCGTCAGCGGCACCCGCAGCCCGCTCACGCGGTAGGCGGCCTCTTTGGTGGCGGCCTGGGTCAGCCCGTAGGTGATGGCGTGGCGGGCCAGGCTGAGCCGTCCCCGTCGCGTGCGCTGCTGCTTGCGCTGGGCGTCGCAGTTGGACTGGACGAGGTAGTCGCCAGTCTCGTGTCCGGCGGTGCCGGCCAGCCAGGTCAGGCTGAGCACGGCCGCCCGGTAGGTGGTGGTGTTCATCGAGAACCTCTTTCCGATGAGTGCTGCTCAGACGGCGGACAGGAACGGCGCGGACACCTCGGCCGGCGAGGCGATGACCCGCCAGCGGCGGTGGCGGCGGAACGTCCGGTCGACGCCGTTGGTCAGCTGCAGCCGGATGTGCGTGTCGTCGGCGCCGTGGTCCTGCACGTAGGTCGTGGAGCCGTCGCGCTCGACCACTTCCGAGCCGATACGCAGCTCGTGGGTGCGCAGCGTGCAGGTCGCCAGCGGCACCATCGGAGGCTGTGTGAGCAGGGGCATTGCGGACTTCCTTCCCGAGATGAAGTGAGGATTCAGGCGGCGAGGTGCGCGGCCGCGGGCGTCAGCTCGACACCCTCCGGGGCGCCGAAGTCGCCGGTGCTTTTCATGCACGACCAGCACTTCCAGGTGCTCGTCGGCAGGTAGTGCTCGAACTCGGTGCCGCAGCGGCGGCAGGTGCGATGCGCGCGGCGCATGGCCTCGATCGAGGCCAGCCAGCGTGTGGATTTGCGGCGGCTCGCCAGTGCGAGATCGATGCGGAACAGCTCGCCGACCTGCTCGCCGCAGCCGCGCTTGCGGAACACCAACAGGCCGAACGGGTCCTGGCCGCGGCGCCGGCGCAGCTGCTGTTCCCACAGCTGCGATTTGGTGACCAGCCCTGCCGGCGCGGTCCCCCACTTCCACACCGGCAGGCCGTCGCGGAAGCCGTAGCACCACGTCCAGGTGCCGTCCCACAGCTGGACGTCATGCAGCTTCGTGCGCGGCATGATCGCCCACCTCGGCCAGCTCGGCAGCGACATCAGCCAGGCCGGACCACAGCTCGAACCGCGCGGCCGAGTCACGCAGCAGCCGTGCCGTGGTCGCCCACGTTCGGCCGGCGCCGGGCTCGGCCAGCGCAGCCACGCGCTGCACGTGGACGGCCGCTGCCGAAGCCAAACCGGCCGCAACCTGCCACTCGTGACCGGTCACCACAACGGCGTCGACGGTGCGCAGCAGCTGGTTCAACCGGGCCGTGTCCGCCTCGGCGATCGACAGATGCGCGCGCTGCTCGTCGGAAAGCGCAAGCGAATGAGACACTGGAGGTCCTTCCCGAGTTGGGTTGGGTTGGAGCCAGGCGGGGCGCAGGATTGCTTTCTCAGGGCGTCGTCCACGCCCCGCCTGGAGCTAGTCATTCGCGCTGCTCAGCGGACCCTTTGATCATCGCGAGCGAGCGCTGGCAAGCGGCAGTGAAAGACCGGGGAAACTTCAGTTTCACCACGGCCGCGCAACTAGCTCAGAATCCGCGCCTTCGCCTCGTCCAGGCCGATGCGGCGCGCGCCGACTTCCCCCGTACCGGACACGGCGACCTCCCAGGCCTGCCCCGTCTCGTCGAGGTTGATGTACCGGCGGGTGTCGGCGTGCTTGTACTGCTGGATCACCTGACCGCCGTACTCGACCGTGCCCATGTGCATCAAGTTGTTCAGCAACTCCGGCACCAACCGCTTAGCCGGGACCCAAGACCGCTCGGACATGCACGTCTCCTTGTTCGCTGTGGATCGGAACCTCGTCCGCTGCTCGCGGTTGCCGCCGTGAGCAGGGATGATGCGTACTGATACGAGTCTAATTTGATGATGCGCGTATCACAAGAGACCGCAGGATCTTCCACGCAGAGTCGCCCGATTGGACCATCATGAAGGCAAGCGAAGGGGCCAGCGTTTCCGCATGCGGAAACGCTGGCCCCTTCGTAAACTCACAGCTCAGGAAGCTTTTTCTGGACTACCCATGTAGCCGTAACTGGTCAGCCACGAACGCAGTGCCTCATCCGCGATGTACTGAGGAGACTTGCCCGTGTCTTCCACGGCCAACGTCAGGGCCTGATCGATCTCGTCCAAAATCCGCACCGTCAACGGTGTCCTGTCCGGACCGGCCGGCCGCCCAATCCGGCGGCCGGTTTTCTTGCCAGCCTTCTTGTTGTCTTTTCGGCCGCCGGGCGCGCTGGCCTTTCCGCTGCCTCGGGTTGCGGATTTGCGAGCAGATTCGCCAGCGGCCTGAGCAGCAGGAACGCCTGCGTTCATGCTTCCGGGTTCGCCAGCGTTCTCACGTGCGAAGCCGCCATCACTGCTGTCAGTATTTCGGATTGCGTTCTTGGCAGGATTCCCGCCATCTTGTGCGTCATCTGTCCCGCTGGCATTCCCGTCGGCGACACTGGCAGCCTTTTCGCCAGCAGGAACGCTTGCCCTAGAGATTTCAGCGCTGCCAGCGTGTTGAGCAGCGGAAACGTCCGCGCTTTCGCTTCCGGGTTCACTGGCATTCTCGTCTGCCAGACTGTCAACGGCACCGCCACCGTTCCCAGCAGCATTTCCGACAGTGCGGCCGCCAACTGCCTCGTCTGCGGTGGTGTTGTCGAGACTGCCAGCGGGTTGAGCAGTAGGAATGCTTGCTTCTATGCTTTCTCGCCCGCCTGCACCCTCGCCTGCCAAGCCGCCAGCAGTGCTGTCGACGTTCCCGACTGCGCCGCCGCCAGCTGTCCCGGCAGCGTTCCCGTCGGCGACACTGTCAGCCTTTTCGCCAGCGGGAACGCTTGCCCTAGAGATTTCAACGCTGCCAGCGTGTTGAGCAGCGGAAACGTTCGCGCTTTCGCTTCCGGGTTCACTGGCATTCTCGCGAGCCAGGTCGCTAGCAGCACCGCCAGCATTCCCGGCAGCTGTTCCGACTGCGCCTGCCCCTGAGCCTCCGCCGCTGGCGTTTTCGCCAGCGGCAACGCCAGCAACAGAGTTTCCCGCACTGCCAGCACTTTGAGCAGCGGCAACGTCCTCCTTTGGGTCATCGCTCGCGCCAACTCCGGCTCCGGAGGCGCCGGAGTTGGCGACGAGGCCGTCTTTGTCTTTTTCGGCAGTAGCTCCGCGAGCCGAGAGATCCGCTGGATCGCGGCCAGCATCGCCAGCCTTCTTCAGGCCGCCCTTCTTCTGCACGGCGTTCATCAACCCGGCCATCAGACGGCGCTCCCCACCGCGTTCAGCACGCGCGTATAGCTGTTGATCAGGTCTTTTGCGTCGGACTTGTCGGCAGCGGCTGTGATCGGCACGCACGCGCCGCGGGCCTCTTGCCGAATGACCCGTTTAGGGACCGCTGTGGTGATGACTTCGGCCCCGAATTCCTCGGAAAACTTGTCGTCGTAGTACTTCGCAAGCTTCGTCTTCGGTTCGACGATGTTGCGCAGCACTCCGACCCTGCGCAGCTTTGTCGGATTCGCCCGTGCCATGAACTTGTACGTTCGCATCGCGTCCCGGACGCCGACCAGCCCGTCCTCATTCAAGGTTCCGGGGAACAGCACGTGCGTCGCCGCCAGCAGGCCGGCGCCGACTAGCTTGCCGCCGGCGCGGGGCGGCAGATCGATAACGACGAGGTCAAACTGCTCCGCCACGCCCTCGAGTGAAATCCGAAGGCGATGTTCCAGCGCTGGCGTGGCGTTGTCGTCTTCACGGTTGGCGAGTGCTCTCTCGGCAGCGAGCACTCGAACGTTGTTGCCCCATGCTTTGCTGGCCGGCCGAAGTGCCACTTCAGCTAGGCCAGATAATTGTGGCAGGTCGTCAGGGTCAGCCTCGCGATCTTCGTACAGCAGGTCGTTGACCCCGTACTGGGTGGCTTCCGGCCCCTCCTCGCCTAGTTCCTTGAGAAGCGACTCAGTGTCCGCCCCAAGCTCGGCGGTGAGCGTGGCCCGTGGGTCAAGATCGATTCCCAAAACTCGCCGGCCACTGGCCGCCATGACGGCGATCAGACCGCCCGCCAGGCCTGACTTGCCGACGCCACCCTTCTCACTGTCGATGGCGAGTACGACTGGCCCCTCAGGGTTCCAGGTCAGCGCGATTTCAGTGCGGAGTTGCTGTTCCAGCACATCCCACACGGTCAGATCCTTCGTCGTGGTCACGCGCGGCATTTTGGCAGTCTCAGGCTTCGGACAGCAAGGCGGCTTGCCTTTCCGCTTGCGAAAAGGCAAGCCGGACCCCGGAAGGGGCGTACATTGTTGTGCCAAAACAGTCGTTTTAGCACAACCTAATCAGATGCGGGTGGGTTGGCAGCGGCGGCTCAGCCATGCTCGGAACACCCGGTCCACGCATCGAGTTGTGGCCGCTCCGTGAACGCCCTTTCGGCCGTTCGCCACCCCTGAAGCAAGCGCCCGCCGATAGACGATCGTGACGCTCCGTGCTAGCCTCCGACTTGCGTCTCGCGCGCGCAGCGCGCCATGCGCATAGGGCCCCATTCCGCGGCTGCCGGCGGCTTTCCAGTTTCCACTTTCCAGTACCGAGAGTGATCGGTCGGTGATTGCCGCTCGGGGTCTCACCATCCGCTGGTTTCGGGGTCGTGGTTGCACCGTGCGAGGGGCGCGTTCGGGTCGGTTGGGTCGACGGCGAAGAAGCCGTACTCGTCGCACAGCGGACAGCCCTCGATGGCGGCTCGACGCGCTGCTATATCGGCTTGGCGTGTGGCTTCCATCGTGGTCTGCCGGCGCTCCTGGAGGGTCGGGCTGGTCGACTCGATTCGGCGGATGATCTTCGCCTTGCTCGGTGGCGTGTGGGGGTCCGCGCGAGCGAACCGCGCCTTGATCCAGCCGGGCGCGTTGCGGATGAACCGAGGCAGATGGGGGTAGTCGGGAACACCGTGGATCAGGTCGGCGATCTCGTTCCAGGCCGCTGGCACCTGGTGGTTCCACTCGACCCCGAGAACGTCAGCTTGGGCGGCGCCGAACGTCGTGTTCCAGGAGGCGAGCAGACCACTGGCCCGTATAACGTTTGTTAACCAGCGGCGTGAGACCTCGATGCAGAGGTCCGGGTGCAAACGCGAGCGGAGAAGCCAGTCAGCAGCCCGCACAGCCTCGCTCTGAATGCTCCTGGGGTGATCACCTTCCGAAGGCGCCGTTAAGCCGCCAGCGAGCGAATCAGGGCCATTCCGGGACGGTTTAGACCTCTTCTTGTCTGAGCCCGGCGAAGCCGGTCGGTTATCCACATTCTGTACGTAGCTGGACTTCACTTGATCAATCTTTATGACCTGCGGGGGGTGGCCATTTTCATCAGGACGAAGAAGACCGGCTACGTTTCCGCAGGTCAGGGCCTCGGCCGCGTCCGGGCCGGCCAGGCGGGTCAGCTGCCCGTCGTGGCCGATCGCGAACAGCTCGCGGTAGATCGGGGCGTTCACCGAGGCCACCAGCTCGGCCTTGTGGTGGGTGGCCACGGCCTCGCCGGGGGTCGCGGCCAGCTTGGTGTGTGCGCGGATGATGGCGGCTTCCTCGGCGAGCTCGGCGTCGCTGAGGGGTACACGCAGTTCGTACACGGGCACCAGCTGGACCAGACCGGGGTCGAGCTCGTCGACGGCGTCAAGCGCGGCGAGGTCGGCGGGGGAGAGGGCCGCTTCGGCGGCCGCGGCGGCCGCGTCACCGAACAGGCCGTCGCGCACGGCGTCCAGCTCAGCCATCGCGCGGGCGATCGCCGCGTTTTCGGCGGCGACGGCGGCCGCCATGCTGGCCTCGCGTCGGGCCTGCTCAGCGGCGGTCTCGTCGTCCGGGACCGTCTGGCGCGGCATCTGGCAGCCCGGCAGCACCTCGTGCAACAGCCCTTCGCGCTGCAGCCACGCCACACAGCGACGCACAGTGCGCGTCGAGCAGCCGACCAACTCCGCGAGCTTCTCCTGCGACTTCCACGTCAGGGGGCGGCGCTGCCGGCGCGAGGGATCCTCTGAGCAGCAGCAGAGCTCGTTCGCAATGCGCCACCAGCGGCGTCGTTTCGCGTTGTACTTGAACTCGGTGCCGGTCTGCTGACGGATGCGCTCAGTCACGGCATCCAGCCAGTCGCCGGGAACGACGGCCACGCGGGTATGCGCCGGCGGAACGCGCTCAAGTACCCAGCGCACCAGATCGCAGCGTGCCGGCACGGCGATCTGCCGCAGCGTCTCCCACCGGATGCCCGCCTCGATCAGGCAACGATCGATCGGATGGCGCCGGTCATATTCCGCGGACTCAGCCAGCAGCGCCTCGAACTCGGCGCCCCCGTCCAGCGTGAGGACGAGCTCGCCGTGCTGGCCGAGCTCGGCCAGCACGGCGTCCTCGCCGCCTGCGGCGAACCAGCAGCGGTCGCACACCACCAGCTCGTTCGACTGGATCAAGCTGTCGCCGGGGGTCTGCGGCGACCGCGGCCTGCCCGGCGCACGCCGGCACTTCACGCAATTGCCGCTCTGAGCAGCAGGAATGATCAGCGGCGCAGGCTCAGTGGTAGTCATGCGACCACCACGAGGGGCGCTTCGACAGCGTCGCGTCGGGGGCAGGAATGTGTACCCACGCAGGAATTTCCCTGCAGAACTCGTGCCAAGGACGCGACGGCTACCCGATCACCACGCCGGGCAGCGGGCTGGGCAGGGACGACTGAGACAGGTGTGGCCGGTACGACACCCTGCGCGAGCAGGGATTTTGGGCGCGCGGGGGTACCGGCCGGGGCCGTTTTTGCTATGGTGGGCTCCGGACGTGACAAAGCTCGGCCTCTACCGGGGTGGCTCCCTGACAAGAAGTCCCGGTAGACGTGAGCAGCTGAATATGGAGTTAGAGGCGGTTAACGCCCCATCCGTGGAGTGACAGCTCCTGGAGGGGCGTTTTCGTCGTCTAGGCGGTCAGCGGCAGCTCCTCCTGAGTCGCGCAGTTCTGAGCAGCGGCCTCGTGGCGGGCTAGAACACGCCGCCCTTTCTTTCCAGCCGCGGCAAGTAGGTCTTCGAACAGGTCGTGCGGAACCATCGTGACGTAGGGCTGCTGGTCCTTGCCTCGAGTGAGCAACTGCGGCCTTCGGCTTGCGACGACTGCGGCGAGCCTCGCCGAGATGTTGCGGTTGAACTCACTGATTTGCATGACGCCTCCTGCCCGATCCTCGTGGAGCACCGGAACGCTAGCAGGCTTGTTTGCAAAGAACCGGCCTTTGTCGATGCACGGCGTGTCCCGTTCTCCCTGGTCAAGGCTGACAATGGAGCTGTCATTTCCGAAAGCCTTTTCGCAAGCAAAAAGGCTTTCGCCAGTCACGAGCGACCTCCGAGGTCGCGAAGTCGTTCCGCGTACTCGACGGCCTGCGGCGCATCGGGCGCCGTCTGTTTGATCGCCACGTCAAGGTCGCGGGCCACCATGAGCAGGCTCGGCAGCGACATCCGATCGGCGCTGATCGCCTTCACACCCCATTCGACGGCACCGTCGATGTCACCACGTCGTGCGGCAACGGTGCCGAGGGTGATTCTGGCTTCGGCGTTGCGCATGATCGAGCGTTCGGTGCCATCCCAGTCGGTGCCGGCAGCAAGCACCTCGTGGGCGAGCTGCTCGGCGGCGCCGTCGTCGCTGCGCAGGTGCCGGTAGACGTCCATTGCGTAGAAGTCGTATTTGGATGGATCGACGACGAAGTGGTTGCCGATGTTGGTCGGGTACTCCATTGGTTCGAGCATCCGGCGTCCGCGGTCCAATGCCTCCAGCGCGGACTTCTCGTCTCCCATGCGCGCGAACGCCTTGGCCTCCTGGGCAGCCAGCTGCACGCTGACGCCGTGGTTGCCTGCGGCGGCCGCGCCGGCCTGCGCCGCAGTCAGCACGCCACGGTAGTTTCCCGAGGTCAGGGCTTGCCACGCGGAAATCTCGTGTGCCCAGCCCTGGATGCCTGCGTGGCCGGCCTCGCTGCCGAGGCTCAAGGCATGGCGTCTGGTGATCTCGGCCGTCCGTGCGTTGCCGGTGTCGTACTGGACGCAGGAGACCAGCAACGCGAGCCAGCCGGCCTGCACCTGAACCTCGCGACGCTGCGTGAGAGTCATCGGCTGCTGGATCAGCTGCACAAGGCGGGCCAGCCACGCGCGCCCTTCGGTTAGCAGCTGCTCAGCGGGGGTGTAGGCGTATTCCGTGCACAGCTTCTCGACGGTGAGCAGGACGCCCTGCAGCGCTGAGTTGTCCACGCTGGAGTACTGCAGCTGCTGCAGCAGCTCCGGTACTTCGCCGCTTGGCAGCAGCTCGATCCGACGAGCGGGCGGGAACAGCGCGCCGGACACGGTGCTGAACAGCGTGGCGAGGTAGCGCTTGTTGTCCTGGCGGATCCCCCCACCTGCCTCCCACATTTTCCAGGAGCGCAGCAAGGACTCCTCGCTCGCGAGCTTGACCTTGTGCTGCTCACGGGTGGTGCGGCGAAACTCTTTGACCGCCTCAGACTGAGACCAGCCGCGGCGCTCGCGCTCGCGGCGGATGCGCTCGCCCCACTCGATGCGCCCAGGCTCGTTGATCTCCATACCGTCCTCGTGCTCCATACCGTCAGTCTTCGACAACAACGGCCGTTTCCGCAGGTGAAGAACTGGTGAAACGAAGTCTCACCACTTCTTCACTGCCGCCAGGGGGGTGCCAGATCCGATGATCAAAGTATCGAACCTTGACAACTCCATAGTGCGTCTTACCTGCTCAGAGCCACAGTCGAACCGTGGCCAACGTACTTCTTGTCCTATCCCATGATGCATCCTACGATCTTGATACGTGCATCATCTAGTATCAACACGAAGGGACCAGTGCTGATGGAGGGTTACACCCAGGTCGCCGGCTGCAAGAACGGCAACTGCCCGAAGGTCTTCGTGAAGAACGGGCGCGCGTACATCCAGGGCACACCGGACACCTCTGGCGACTTCAACCCGCCGGACGGTGAGGCACTTGTCTCGATTCCGCTCGACATCCTGCGAGAGGCAGCGAAGGAGGTGCTGGCGTGACGACGCTGCTCGACTTGCTCGACGGCTTTACCTCGTACGCCTGGCGACTCGAAGCGCTCGACAGCTATGACGTCGCCGACGAACGAGAACAATTCGACGACTTCATGGCTGGGCGACCCCCGAGGCCCTCCGTTGACGACCTGGAATGGCAAGCCCGCGCCCGGTCCGTGGTGGCATCGGGTCGCCGGATTGGCCGTGTGCGGATGGTGGGGCATCCCGTCACCGACTACACCAGGTTTGAATGGGCCGCCTACCCTGACAACCTCGCTGCCGGCGAGGAGATCCGGGTATACGACCGGACCTGGCCTGAAGGCACGGATCCACGCTTTGAGCAGGACTTTTGGCTGTTCGATGATCGCATCGCCGCAGTGATGAACTACGCCAGCGACGGGCAGTTTCTCGGCATCACGATCACAGAGGACGTTCAGCCCTTCCTGGGGATCAAGCTGGCGGCTCTCGAGCATGCTGTGCCGTTCAACGAGTACACGCTGCTACCTGCCCCTCGCTCCGAGGGCCAGATCGGCCGACGCCGCGCCCCTGTGACGAACGAGGAGACCTCACCGAGTGCCCACTGACGACAACCTCAGCCCTCGCCGTAAAGAACTTGGCGAGCGGCTGCAGCAGCTCCGGAACGCCACCGGGGTCAGCGGCCGCCAGATGGCTGCTGACCTCGGCTGGAGCCAGCCCAAGATTTCTCGAGCCGAGGCCGGCCTCAACCTGCCTCCGACCGGCGACATTCGCCGATGGCTCGACTACTGCAACGCCTCTGATCAGCACAAATACGAGGTGTTGGCGCTGGCGGACGAAGTTGCTACTGAGGTTGTCACCAACCGCGAGCTCAACCGCGGCGGGCACGCCGCGCAGCAGCTGGCACGTATCAAGCATGATGCCGAGGCCGATCGCATCAGCATCTACCAACCTGAGGTAATCCCGGGCCTCCTGCAGACGCCTGAGTACACCCGCCGGCTCCTGCTCTTGATCGGGGCGGCCACTCCGGACGTGGTCGCCGAATCCGTGGCTGCTCGAACGCAGCGCCAGACGATCCTCTACGACGAGGCGAAGACGATCAGCGTCGTGATCACCGAGACCGCCTTGGCCTGGCAACCCTGGCCGAGCAGTGTTTCTCGCGAGCAGCTGGACCGGCTTCGAACGCTGGCCGCTTTGCCGAACGTGGATATCGGCATCGTCTCCCGCGAGCAGCAGAAGAAGGCGCCGACGTCGAACAGTTTCGTGCTCACACACTGGCCTGACGACGTGATGGATGTGGTCGTCGAATCGCTGACGGCCGAGGTCACGATCACCAATCGGCCGGATGTCGACGTCTACCAGCACATGTTCACGCAGCAGCAGCAGTATGCGGCGTACGGCAAGGATGCGTTACTCCTGCTGGACCGGGTGACGGCCGAGCTGGACTGACGACCAGTACTAGTCCGTTCGAGGGAGACACGCTCCGAACATCATCTTGACCTCTTGTGATACGCGCATCATCAATCTACTCTCGTATCGAACGTATCACCGCTGCTCACGGCGGCAACCGTAGGCAGTGCAGACAACTGAACACGATCCACAGCGAAAAAAGTGGCCCTGCCTGGCGGCAACCAGGACAGGGCCGAAGCAGAAGACCGATCCACAGCGATTGGAGGTATCTGCGATGTCGAGCCTACAACTGGCATCCAGCGACGAGGGCCGGATCCCGGCTGTCGTCATCCGAAAGGCCGCTCGTGTGGCCGACCTCGTCGAGGCGGCCCCGTCGATGGCCGAGCAGCGCGCGCAGCGTCGCCAGCTGCGGTGCCTGGCGCCGCAGAAGCGTGCGGGTCTGCGGGGTGCGGCATGAGCTGGCTTGATGAGGCCGCGTGCCGCGAGGAAGAGCCGGAGCTGTTCTTCCCGGTGGGCACCGGCGGTCCGGCACAGCAGCAGATCGCGCAGGCCAAGGCCGTGTGCCACCGCTGTCCGGTCCGGTCCGCGTGCCTGGGATGGGCGCTGGACACCGGCCAGGACGCCGGTGTGTGGGGCGGCCTCGGCGAGGACGAGCGGCGCGCGCTCAAGCAGCGCGACGCGCGGCCGCAGGAGGTGCGGGCATGACCAGCACCGAGCACATCATCGACCCCGGGGCCGAACAGGCCTCTGAGCAGGTCGAACAGGTCCAGACCGAGCTGGTCACGGACTCCCCGCTGGAGCACGCCGACAACATCGGGGCGCCGCTGCTGGTCGCTCTGGTGGGCGGCATGGCGCTGACGTTGGCCGTCCTGACGCCGGTCGGCGTGGTCAAGGCCATCGCGGTGCTGATCGTCGTCGCGGCCCTGATCGTGGCGTTCCGGCTGCTGCGCCGGGGTGGTGGTTCGCGATGACGAGCACGATCACCGCCCCGGCCGGCACCGAGCTCACCACGGACCAGACCGGCCACCACGCACTGGCCGGGTTCTTGTCCACCGCCTCGGCCGAGACCGAGATCGGTCGCCGCGTGCGGCGCCTGCTGGCCGAGCTGGCCGACATCGAGTCCGACCGCCAGATGGCCGGCCGTTACGACGAGCCCGGCACGTGGCTGCGTGAGCTGGACGAGGAGGAGCGCGACGTCTGGGAGCACATCGTCGAGGCGCTGACCCCTGTGAGCAGCGCGAACGTGAAGGAGGAGCGGTGACAGTCACCGACGAGCGACCGCGCAACGGGCACCACCAGGAGCAGTTCGACGTGCCGGGGAAGTCGCTCGAGGCCGAGACCGACGCGGCCGGCACCGGTCCGACGGGCACCGACCCGGCCGACATCGAGCCGCTCGAGTCGGAAGCGGCGGCCGAGCCGCAGCGTGAGGTCGCGCAGCCGCAGGAGTCGGCGATGGTGCGCGAGCTGGCACAGCGGGTCGCGGACCGGGAGAAGGCCGAGGTGCTGGCGCACCGCTACCTCGAGCTGCGCCAGAACTCGGTGCTGCACGAGGTGCCCTCGCCGGCCGAGGAGAAGAAGGACACCAAGGTCGCCCGGCACGTGCGCGGCAAGCAGCGCGCGGAGCGCAAGCGCTCCGGGGTGGCCGACGTGGCCCGGGCGCGCCGCAACCGCCGGTGGGACTGGTGGGACGAGCGCGCGACGCGGGCACGGGACCGGGTGCTGGACTCCACGCGGGCGATCGGCGCGGACTACCGCAAGCTCGTCGCGTCCAGCTGGGCCGCGTTTGTGCTGATCGCGGGCGGTGTGGCGTTCATGGCGACGAACGTGCACGACGGGCTGGTGGGCACGGCCGGCAGCTGGACCGGGTATCTGGTCGAGCCGCTGGCGTCGGTGTTGCTGGCGATCTCGATGGTCGCGCAGTTCACCGCCCGCAAGCGCGGCATCGTCGTCGGCCGCGGCTTCTACCTCTTCGACGGGTCGCTGGCGACCGCGTCGGTGCTGCTCAACGTGATCCCGTCCGGGATCCGGTTCGGGTGGCAGGCCGGTGACCTGCTCGCGCACGTGCTGGTGCCGGCGTTGGTGGTGACCGCGGTCATCGCGTGGCATCTGGCCTCGGACCTCTACGGCAAGGCGATCGCCCAGTCCAAGGACGCGCCGATCGTGATCCCCCGCGACGACACGATCACCGCCGAGCACCTGACCACGCTGCGCAAGGCGACCGCTGAGGGCCGGTTGCCGGTCCACACCTCGCCCACGCAGGTCCTCAAGACGCTGCGCGACGAGATCAAGCGCAGCGGTGGCAACGGTATCGGCCACGAGGCAGCGCGCCGCATCGCGGCGATCTGGCTCGGCGGCCGCTAACCCCACAGTCGTCGGCGGCCGGGCCTCTGAGAAGCGGGGCCTCCCCCCTCCCCGCTGGCCCGGCCGCCGGCTTCCCGCAGTGCACAACCCCAACCCAACCCATGATCTGGAAGGACGTGATCGACATGTCTTGGCTGCTGGCGATCTTCACCGGAGCGGTTCTGTTCCTGCTGCACAAGAAGTGGAAGAAGTGGAACAAGTGGTTCACCGTCGGCGCCATCACCGCGCTGTTCTCGTGCTCGCTGGCCGCGACCGGCCTCGGTGGCTTTCTCGCCTCGCTGCTGGGTGACCTGCTCAGCGCGATTGCCCGGATCTGGGGCGGTTCGGGGGCGCTGTTCGCGGCGGTCCTGGTGCTGATCGCCCTGCCCGCGGTGATCTACGGCTTCGTGCACGACAAGAAGGCCGACAGGTGGGAGATGACCGGTCTGATCATGCTGCCGCTGCTGTTCACCATCGCCTCCGGCCCGGTCGCCGCGCACGGCGGCACCTTCAGCGACGCGGTCGAAGGCTTCGGCTCGCAGGGCCTGAGCTACCTGGTGCAGGGCTGATGGCCGGCCACCGCGACGGGCGCGCCGGCCGGGTGGCGCGCTGGCGCCGCACGTACTGGGAGCGGTTGGGGCTGGTCAAGAACGACACCGACCAGATCGCCGCTGCCGCGGACCTTCTGCGCCTGGCGCTGAACAGGTGCACCACCCCTGAGCAGCGCGGCCCCATCATCGCCGCCGCCGTGGCCGACTTGGTCCAGCCGGCCGAGGAGCTGTTGACCCGCTACGAGAGGAAAGGCCGATGACCAGCAGCGTTGCGCCGGAAACGGCCACCGAGATCACCACCGAGATTCCCGCGGTGCCCGCGGACGTCCAGCCGAACACCCCGGCGGCCGAGGCCCCGGACGCCAAGCCGGTGCTCGGCGCCGAGTCGGCGCCGGTGTCGCTGGCCGAGCACAGCCACCTGTGGGCCGACAAGGCCCGCCGGCACTGGACCCCGCCGGACGTGTGGGAGAAGCCGCGGCCGCCGCTGAAGAGCGCGTGGCTGTGGGCCCGCTACGGCGAGCACCTGCCCGCCGACGACGCCGTGCGGAACGTTTCGCGGGTCACCGCCGCGATCCGGCTGCCGTTCAAGGCGCTGTTTTTGTACCTGGACTGGATTTTCGACCGCGACTCGCGCGTCGTGGCGGCCGCGGCCCTGGTGCTCGTCGTGATCCAAGCCGCCTTCCACCCCTTCTTCTGAGCCGACAGGAGGCCAGAGTCCGATGTTCCTGTTCTGCCTGCTGATCGCGTATGTGGTCATGCGCGTCAGCGAAGACATCACCGCCGCAGTGCGGAAAGAACCCCCGCCACGCCAGAAGATCCGGGAAGCCAAGCTCGCCGCACGGGAACGCAACGGCGGCCAGGCGCCGCAGGGCTCGTTCGGCCGCTACGTCAGCGGGCTGATCGACGACGCGTGGGACTCGGCCCACCACAAGCGGCAGCTGATGGCCGAGCACAAGAAGGAAAAGCAGGCCCGCAAGGCCACCGCGAAGCAAGAGCGCCAGCGGGAACGCTGGGCCCGCAAGGACGCCAAGCGCGGCGGTGCTGGGTTCGACGCCGAGGTGCCGACAACGGGGGAGCCCGCCCCGGCCGCCGACACCGCCGGTCAGCCGAACCCGGCCACACCGCTCGGGTTCTACGCGCAGGTGCCCCAGCCCGGGCAGGGACCGACTCCTCACCCCGTCCCCGCACCCGCCGGCTACTCCACCCTCACCCCGGAGCAGCGCGGCTACGTCGACGGCTGGATGCGGGCCACCCAGACCGGCGAGCACTACACGCTGAGCAACCCGCAGTACTTCGGGCTCCCCGCCGACGTCCGCGCCGACATGGTCGCCGCGGCCTGGGCCGCCGGGTTCGCACCCGGTGGCCTGGTCAACGGCGAGCACGTCCCGATCAGCGACTGGGACCGGGAAGCCGTGCGCAAACTCACCGAGCGCGGGATCACCCCGCCGCGGCGCACGTCGGTCCCCGATCACGTGATCAGGCCACTGCCGGGCGGCGGTTATGGCCTGGCCGATGCGGCGACCAGGCAGCCCGCGACGCCCGAGCAGGACACCGAATCCGCCGCCGCGGGCGAGTCCGAACAGGACACCGCAGGGGAGTCCGAGGAGGACACCGCGGGGGAGCAGATCGACCCGGTCCCCGACGTCGAGGAGGACAGCCAGACGCCCTTGCCGAACAACGTCATCCCGTTCAAGCGCACCAACACCACCACCACCAAGAAGATGGAGCTTCCCGTGACGAACCCCGAGATCACCGGCCTGGAGTCCGCTATCGCCTACGCCCAGAGCTGGGCGGCGCAGTGCACCCACGCCCACGACCAGATCAGCGCCGTGCTGCCCGATGGTGGCTCCGACGCCGTCGCCGCCTCGTGCGAGCAGGCCCACGCCGAGCTCGCGAACGGCGGCGTCACCGGCCAGCCCCTGACCGACGTCTCCTCGGCTCAGGAGCAGATGACCACCGCCATGTCCGAGCTCGAGGCGGCCCTGGCCGCGGTCGAGGCTGCCGCCACGAACTGGAACAGCCTCGCCACCACTCTCGAGAGCCACCGCGGGGTCCAGGAGGCCTACAACGCAACCCCGGACGCCGGCAGCAAGGAATTCGTCACCGCCGAGTAACCGGCACGGTGTCGTTTCGGTCCCGCACACCCTTGCCCCTCGCCGGGGTGTGCGGGAGCCGTGGCCGACACCGGCCAGATCAGGAAGGAACCCACGCCATGCCGAAAACCGCATCGCGACCTGCCCCTCACGGGCAGAGCGGCCGCCCGGCCACTGTGACGCCGGAGCTGGAACAGCACATCGAGCGCACCGCGGCCAGCTTCGCCGAGGCCACGATGCGAGCGATGGCGGCACTGCCCGACGACGCCAGCATCGACCAGACCACCCGCGGCGACGCGAGGGAGGAGAGCGCGCCGCCGAAGCCCCGTAACCGGGCCCAGCGCCGCGCCGAGCAGCGCGTCGAGCGCAAGCTGCTGTCGGACATCGAGCGGCGCAACCGCAAGCAGTTGATGCCGCACTACATCACCGCCGGCTTGCTCGGCCTGGCGCAGGTGGTGCACTCCCTGGCCGCCCAGGCCCACGCGGTCGGGGTCGCGGCGATGTTGACCGGGGTGGCGTGCGGGGCCGCGGGCGTGGCGACGCACGTGTGGCTGCGCCGGCGCGAGCACCTGCTCTCGGAGTGGACGCTGTGGTCGGGGCTGCTCGCCGCGGCGACGTCGCTGTGGATGGTCAGCGCCGTGGTCTCCGGGTTCGGCTGGGGGAGCCTGGCGCTGGCGCTCGCTGGTGACTACGCCTTCGGCGCGCGCTGGTGGGCGGCCAACCGCCACCCCGAGGCCGTCGAGCCCGTGCCCGCCACTGAGCCCGAGGCGGCGCCTGTCGAGGTGGACGCCTCGCTGCTGGCGCACTTCCCGCGCCGCTGGGCCCAGTACCTCGGCGCCCCCGGCTGCATCCTGGCCGGTTCACAGCTGGTCAGCGGAGAGCCGTTCGAGCATGGCATCGAATACATCCTGCGGCTGCTGCCCGGCAAGCAGGACCTGGACTCGGTGCGCGCCAACATGTCCAAGATCGCCAGCGGGCTCGGGCACCCCGAGACCAAGCTGACGGTCGACCCGTACGGCGAGAACCCGGATCTGGTCCGGTTCCGGGTGGTCACCAACTCGCCGGTGGCCGGCGACGTGTACTTCCACGGCCCGCAGTTCGACGACGGCAAGATCGTGCTGGGCCCCTACATCGACGGGCTCGGAGACGCGGTGTGGCGCCTCTACACCGACAACAGCATCTGGGGCGGGCTGATCGTCGGCGGCACCGGCTCGGGCAAGTCCCGCCTCATCGACGTCATCGCCCTGACCGCGCTCTACACCGGCTGCACCTACGTGATTCACGTCGATGGCCAGGACGGCATGTCTTGCCCGCAGCTGTGGGAGCACGCCCAGGAGCGCTACGGCGCCGACGACGCCGACTACGCGCTGCGCCGGCTGATCGCGATGCAGCAGTACCGGCAGCGCAACCGCCGCAGCGGTGGCCACGGGTTCAACCCGGCCTCGGACTACCCCGGCATCCTCGTCATCGTCGACGAGGCGCACGTGGTGGTCACCAAGGAGAACGCCGAGAAGTGGGCCAAGCTCGCTCGTGAGGCCCGCAAGGTCGGCATCGCGGTGATCATGGCCGATCAGGACGGCTCGCTCGAGACGTTCAAGAAGTCGGTGCTGCGCGGCAGCCTGCGCGCCGGTAACGCGGTCGGGCTGCGCACCGACGAGCGCAGCCAGGGCCAGATCCTCGCCCACGGCCAGTTCAATCTGCACGACCTGCCCGCCATCCCGGGCTATGGCCACACCCTCGGCGAGGCCGCCCGGCACGCTCCGTTCAAGAACCGTTGGGTGCCCACCCGCGAGGACGCGGCCAAGGGCGAGGCGAAGGGCAAGGCTCTGCCGGCCGAGCTGCGGCTGGTCGAGGACTGGTACGAGCAGGCGCCGAAGATTCGCCTGGACCACGGCACCCACTACGCCGGCGATCAGGTGCGTCGCAAGGGCGCGTTCGCCGCGGCTGCCGTGGCTACCGCGCCCGCGACGGCGCCGGCCACCGGCTACCGCAGCGAGCAGGACGACACCGCGCTGCGGCCGACGCGGATGGTGCTGCCGACCGTGTCCAAGCCGCGCGGCACCGATGGCGCGAACACCCCGACCGGCCCGGCCGAGGCTGTGCAGGCACCGGCTGTGGGGGAGCAGCAGCCCGGTTCGGCGCTGCCGGAGTCCGAGCAGCGTGTGCTCGACGCGATCCTGGCCGGCCACACCCAGCCGGGAGCGATCGCCGAGCACGTCGGGCTGAGCCGCCAGCGGGTCGGCGCGCTGCTCGGAGCGCTCGCCGGAAAGGACCTGGTCACCAAGACCGGCAACGGTCCGGCGGTGCGCTACGAGGCCGCCACCGCCGCGGCCTGAGCAGAGCACGTGCCGGGTGCTCACCGTCGAGCCGCAGGCAGGCCGCCGGTGAGCATCCGGGGCGCACGCCCTGATCATCCACAGTGGATTGGAGACACCCGCACCATGGCAAACACGAAACTTCACCCCGGGCAGTGGGCTTACGGCGCTTGGTGGACCTACGAGCCAGGCCAGGACCCCCAGCTGATGGACCCGCAGCCGCCGGCGCCGCCGCAGGACGCGCAAGGCCAAGCGACCGGCGTGCCGGAGGGCTGGGAATAGCACCGACTGCACGGACCGGCGGTGCGGGAGACGCCCTGAGAAGCACCCCGCACCACCCGGCCGACTGACCATCCAACCCACGATGAAGGAGCTCCCGATGGAGTACACCAGCACGCACGACGGCCTGACCGTCCACGTCGAGAAGGTGGGCGGGGGCACCCTCGGCCGCACCTACACCGGCTCCTGGGGATACGTCGTCACCGACTCTGCCTCGACCGAGCTGGGGCGTGGCCAGGACTTCACGACCGGAACGCCGAAAACACACGCCGAGACCGCCCTGCTGATCGCCGAGCACTTCCGGGACGCAGCGGCTTGACCGACCCGGCTGGCGGGGAAGACGCCTGAGAAGCAACCCCCGCCCGGCCGGTGATTCCACCAACCCGACACAGAAGACGGAGAAGCACCGCATGTCGAACTACAGCGACGCCCTTGCCGCGGCCAACAAGACCGGCGCGGCCAACGCCACCGACGCAGGAGTGATGGCGCAGTTCTGCGAAACCTCGCTGCAGCGCTTGGTCGGCGCCGCCTCGCCTCAGCTGGTGTGGGAGGGCGCGCAGAAGAAAGGCATGACCACCGCCGGGCTGGCCCAGCTGGCCAACACCGACCCCTCGGCCGTGCACGAGTTGATGTGGCTCTAGCCGAACCACCCCGGGCGGTGCGGAAGACGCCCTGAGAAAGCTCCCCGCGCCGCCCGGCCGCCCAACCCTCATCTGACAGGAAGGAACCACCGATGTCTCACCTTCGACCGGCCGTGCTCGCCGCCGCGGTGCTCGTTGCGGCCGCGACAACGGCCTGCGACCCCGCCGCTACCTCGACCCGGCACTCGAGCACGACTCACGACGAGGGCGGATCCGACTCGTGCGACTCGGGATGGGTCTGCGGCACCTGCCCCGACGGCAGCACCTGGGGATACCTCGACGAGCCGCAGTACACGAACGACCCGACGCTCTCGAGGTTGTTCTTCGACAACAAAAACCCGTGCGGCTGAGGCCTTCAGGCGATGCTGTTGTACACGTCCTCGGCCACGTTCAGGATCCGCGACGCGGCCTCGTTGTCGGCCCAGCCCTGGCCGGCGCGGCCTTCGGTGACCATCAGCAGCACCCGGCGCCGCAGCTCGACATCGGCCGGGTCGCTGCTCTTGCGCAGCCAGCGCGTGAAGTCGCCGACCAGCGAGTCGAGCGCCTTCTTGTTGTTGGGCGGGCCGACGATGTTGACCACGGCCTGGGTGGCGACGAACCGGTTGATCACTTCCGGGCGCAGGCCACCGAGGCGCGCCGCGTGGGAAAAGGTCTCCGTGTCGCTCACGAGCACAGAGTACCCGGCCCGCCCACCCTTGCTCACCATCGAATTGCCGCACTGAGCTGCGTAAACACCGACCGAGCACGGATGACGCCCTGAGAAAGCACCCCGTGCCCTGGTCCGAACCACCCCTTCCAACCCACAAACCGGGGAGACCCCCATGCCCTCCATCACCCTGCCCACCGCGCCGGCGCCCCTGCTGCGCGCGCCACTGCACGACAACGGCCGCCTGGCGCTCGGGCCGGCCTTGACCGGCGGCGGCCACGCCTTCTACCCGCTGGCCGCGCCGCGCCAGCTGCGCCACGGCGTGATTGTCGGCGACGCCGGCACCGGGGTCAGCAACGCGCTGACCGTGGCGGCCGTGATCGCCCGCGCGGCGATGCCGCTCGTCACCGCCTACGTCAACGGCCACTCCGCCCCGCTCAACGCGGCACTGGCTCGCCAGTCCACCGTGGCGATCGCCCGCAGCAGCGGCTGCGACGTCGCCGCGACCGCGATCGCCGCGCTCGAGCGCGCGGTGCTCGCCCGTGCCCAGGTGCTCACGGAGCTGCGGGCAGCCAGTTTTCCCGCTGCCGGGATCCCGCCGCTGCTGGTGATCATCAAGGACGCCCACGAGGTGTTCGCCGGTCACGGCGAGCGCTGGGCCAAGGTGATGCACCACGCCGGCAAGCTCGGCATCGGCGTCCTTGCCGCCCTGCACGACATGCGGCTCACCTCGTTCGGCGGCAGCGCGGCACTGCGCGCGCGGTTGACCGAGCAGGTCATCGCACTGCGCACCGGCTGCATGATCACCCAGGACATACTCGTTAAAACGGCCGTTTCCGCGAATCCGGAGTTCGGCAGGCCGGGATCCCGCGACACGGAGGTGGAGCTCGCCGCGCAGCTGCGGAAGTCCCTCCGCGACGCACCGACCGGCGCAGGGCACCTGATCGTCGCGCACGAAAACCCGGTGGCGTTCGCTTCGTTCCGGCTCGCCGCAGGCAGCGCGATGATCGAGCGCGGCCGCGAACGGTGGCTGAAGATCCACCCCGACACCGAGCTGGATGCCCCGACCCGCGCCGCGTTCGGCGAGCTGGCCCACCGCGGAGGCGCGTGATGGCCGACGCCGCGCCGAACCAGGCGCCGATCGACCGCAGTAGCTGCCCGGCGCAGCGGCACGGCACCACGGCCGCCCGCCGCCACCACGGCTGCACCTGCCCGGACGCCACCGCCGCGTACCGGCGCTACAACCGGTTCCAGTACGCCGGCAAGGCCCACCTGTGCCCCGACACTGATCACCGGATCGACGCCACCGGCACCCGGCGCCGGATCCAGGCGCTCTACGCGATCGGGCACCGCGAAGACGACCTTGCACAGCGGCTCGGCTACACCAGTCCCCAGCGGGTTTTCGCCGGGCAGGCGTGCGTGATCCCGTTCATGCACAACGCGAAAAGCCAGCGCCGCAGCCGGGTGTTCCAGTCCACTGCGGCGAAGGTCGCCGCGCTCTACGGGGAGCTGCGCGACGTGCCCGGCCCGTCGAAGCACCTGCGCGAGCGGGCCCGACGGTTCGGCTGGTTCCGGCCCGACGAGTGGGATACCGCCGACATCGATGATCCCGACTCGACCCCGGACGTCGCCGGCACCCGGCCACGAATCGTGGAGACCAACCCGGCCGATCCCTGGTTCGGGTCGCTATGCCGGTCCGGGCTGTATGACCCCGAGCTGTGGTGGGCCGGGACGCAGCAGGCCACCGAGCAGGCGGTGCGGGTGTGCGGGCACTGCCCGGTGCGCCGGCACTGCCTGCGCCACGCCCTGACCTCCCCGGAGAGCTACGGCGTGTGGGGTGCGGTGAGCGAGCGCAAGCGCCGCGAGGTGCACGGCGAGCTGCGCCGCCGGCTCAACGGCCGGCCGATGGAGGGCTCACCCGAGCTCGACGCGGTGCTCGACGAGTACACGCCGGTCCCGGGCGTCCGCGCCGGGGGACGGGGGGTGAGCAGCTGATGATGGGCCGCACACACGCCCTGACCGGGGCGCTGGCCGGGCTGCTCGTCGGCCGGCTGATCGGGCTGAGCCCCGCCGTCGGGTCCGAGCCGGGGTTCACGGGCACGCTGGCCGCGTGCGCCGCGCTCGGCCCGTTCGCCGCGGTGACCGCCGGCTACGCCCTCGTGCCCGACCTCGATCACCGCTCGTCCTCAGCGACGCGGCTGCTCGGGCCGCTCACCCGGGTGCTCTCCCGCGGGCTGCGCGCGGCCTCCCGGTGGCTCTACGCCCGCACCAAAGGGCCCCTCGACGAGCCGGGCGGCGAGCACCGGCACCTGACCCACACGCTGGTGTTCGCCGTGGCCCTGGGCGGCATCTGCGCGGGCACGACCGCGGCCTGGGGGCCGTGGGCCGTGCTCGGGTGGCTGGTGTTCGGGTTGGCGCTGGCGGTGGATCGGCTTGGCCCGGTCGCGCTGGTCGCCTACGGTGCCGGCGCCGCGGTGTGGCTGCCGGCCACCGCCCGCGGCGGCGACCTGCCCAGCGGACAGGCACTGCTCGCCGCGCTCGACGCCTCCTCGGGATGGCTGGGGCTCGCGGTCGCGCTCGGCTGCGCCGTGCACTGCCTCGGCGACGCGCTCACCGAATCCGGATGCCCGCTGCTGTGGCCGTTCCTGCCGATCCGCGGCGAAATCTGGTACGAGCTGCGCCCACCGGCGTGGCTGCGGTTCCACACCGGCAAGCGATTCGAGCGGCTGGTGGTGTTCCCGCTCGTGGCCCTCGGCTGCCTGGCCGCCATTCCCGGCCTGGCACCGCAGGTGATCGAGCTGTTCACCCCGCCCACGCACCTGGCCGCCGGAGGTGGGCTGCGATGACCCACCACCTCACCCACCTGTCCAACCCGTCGACCGACGGGCTGGACGCGCGCGAACGCGAGTACCTGGCCTACGAGCTGACCGTCATCGGCAAGGCCGCCCGCGAACGGTCCTACACCCTGCGCGCCTCCGGGAAACGCAGCGTCGAACTGGCGGTGGTCGAGCTGGACGAGTTCGCCACCGCCGTGCTGCAGCGCGCACACCGCTACCAGTACGGAGAAGGGAGCCAGCACTCGTGACCACCCTCGTCGTGCTGTTTCTGCTGTGGCTCGTCGGCTACTACCTGGCCTGCCAGATCTGGCCCTACAAGGCATGCGGGCGCTGCCAGGGCGGCAAGCACGAAAGCCCGTCCGGCAAGGCGTGGCGCAACTGCTTCCGCTGCGGCGGCAGCGGCAAGAAGCGGCGCCTGCTCGCCCGCAAACCCTGACCACGCAAGGAAAACGGGGAGCAATGCTCGTCCTCTGGATCATCGGCGCGCTGGTCGTGCTGGTCGCGGTGGTGGTGTGCGCGCTGCAGATGCACACCCGCCGCGCCCAGCGCCGCGCCGAGCTCGACCCCGGCCCGCGCTACGCGCCCACCAGCGCCGACCCGCGCGGCCGCTGGCAGGTCAGCCGCCACGGCGACGACCTGCTCGAACCCGCCCGCTACGTGCTCAACACCGACCACGACGGCCCCGCCGGCACCCCGCCGGCGCCGCCCACCACCCGCCCCGAGTACCGCGCTCGCGGCACCGAATGGAATCGAGGAAACCGCCCGTGACCAGCATCGACACCAGCCTGGAGATCACCCGCGAGAACGCCATCGACATGCAACACGCTCTCGACATCGAGCAGGAAAAGCTGCGCGCTGAACTGCACGCGTGCACCTACCCGGCCGCGCGCTACCGCATCCTCCTGCGCGCGGTGATCAACCAGCAGCGTCAGGCGGTGGCCTGGGAGCTGCGCCCCGGCCGTGCCCGTGACAAGCAGGTGCAGGCAACGCACTGCTGGAGCGAGGCGCGGCTGGCCGGGGTCGCGGCCGAGATCGAGCAGCTGCGCGCGACCGCGGTCTGGCAGAAGCGCAACCTGCCGGACCCGCTGGTGCTCCTCGAGGGAATCCGCGACGACCGGGCCCTCGAGGCGCTGATCGACCTCTACACCGCGGCCGCTGGGGAGGCGTGAGCACCGTGGACGAACTCGACAGCGAGCTCGCAGGGCCGCTGAGCGCACCCCAGCCGTGCGGCACATGCGACAAGACGACCGCGGACGTGCGGTTCGTGGCCGACCCGTTCCTGCTCGCGGTGCACGAGGAGGTGGCCATGGATTGGTTCTGCGACAAGTGCTTCGGCATACGCCTCGAGGACAGCTGAGACGACCGGACCGTCGAGGCAACTGATCGCCCTCTACGCCGCGGCCGCGCACGAGCGCGGAACCGCACAACCGCCAGCTTGAAGTGACCACAGAAAAGGGAAAACCGTTGGAGAACAACAACAACAATCAGCCGCAGCGCAACGCCGTCGCAGACTGGTTCCGCGAGATGTTCGGCATGTTCGTCGAGTGGATGGAGGACCACACCGGCCGCCCGCTCAACGGCGTGCAGGCCGTGCTCATCGCCCTCGCCGCCGCTGTCGTGGGCGCAAGCACGGCGGTGTTCGCCGTGTGGCTGGTCATCCAGGTCGCCCACATGATCGGGTGGGTGTTCGGCGGGCAGGCCGGTACCGACCTCGGGAGGCTGCTGTCGGATCTACCGATCGTGCACGTGGCGACCGACCCGATCAGCTCCTGGATGACCCAGCACGCCGCCGGGCTGCCGGTGTCGGCGGCCACGCTGCTCACGGTGTGGGCGGCCGGCGGGGCCGTGTTGTTCGTCGCCGGCCTGCTCGGGGCCCGCGGCGCCCGGATCGCCTGGCCGCTCTACGGCGCCGGCACCGCGGCGATGGCCTGGTTCGGCGCCGCCGAGCCGCACCGACCGATCGCCGCTGGGCTGATCGTCCTGACCTGGGGCCTGGCCTCGATCCTCGTGCTGCACCGCGGCGGCCGCCGGACAGGCACGCACATCACCAACGTGCTGCCCGCCCGCGACCGCGAGCGCGCACCGCTGCCAAGCAGCGACCAGCCTGCCGATGTCGCGCTGGTGACGCCGATCCGCTGACCCGAATCCCACTACATGAAGGGAGCAGCACCGTTGTCCGACTGCTGGAACGGCTTCTGCGTCGCAGGTGGCTGCGACGGTGTCCGCCACGTCGATGCCACCGGCTACACGTGGGACGAGCCCCGCGGCAGCACTTGCAACCCGGAGACCGGCCGCTACGAGCTCGCCGACCCCGAGGCCTGACACCGCTCCGTTCAGGGGCTCGCCGCGACCGGCGAGCCCCTGGCCACGTAAGACACCACGAGGAGAACACCCGATCATGGACCTCAAGGCCGCCATCCAGACGATCACCGACGAGTACGTCGTCCCCGCGGGACAGACCGCCGACCCGGGCGAAGTCGCATGGGAAGTGCGCGGCGCCCTCACGTCCCGGGAGCTGGACTCCTGGTCGGACGTGGACCCGAAGGTCGTCACGGCCTACCGCACAGTGCTGGAAGCCACCCCCGACGACGTGACCCGCGCGTTGCAATAACCGCCGCCGAGACAAGGGCCGGTGGTCCACACCATGATGGTGTGGACCACCGGCCTTTGCCATTTCTCGGTGGATCAGCCGGGAACGGCGGGCCAGCGCACGGTGAGCATGGTGGCCGCGTCCAGTGCTTCCCAGCGATGAGGGAGCCCCGGGCCGAAGAGGACGTAGTCGCCGAGTTGCCGCAGCTCGACGACGTCCTCGGCGACGTCGACGCGAAAGGGCCCGCCGGCGACCAGGACGGTGAGCGTGCGGACATCGGCCGGTGGGCTCCACGCGTCGCGAGCCGCGCCTGCGGGGTGGTGGGCCCACTTGATCTCGACCTCGTCGGCGTGGCGGCCGCTGTGCAGTGGCGCGAAGTGCCCGATCAGCCAGCCGCGGGTGTCGGCGCCGTCGAACGCGGCGTTGCCGGTGACGATCGGCGTCCGATGAAGGCCTTCGGCGGCGGGGTTCGGCGGGGCATAGGGCAGCGCGGCACGCAGGTCGGCCAGCGCGCGCTGGCCGAGGCCGACGAGGTCGAGCAGGGCCTCGTCGGGGCAGGCAGTGACCTCTTCAGCATGGACGAATCCCAAGCGCAACAGCTTCTCGCACCACAGGTTCCGGCCCGCGCCGCCCACGGCCAGGCGCTGGCGCACGTCTTCCAGCAGTGTGCGCGACGCGACGGTGGGCTGCAGCGACCAGCCTTCCACCGTGCCGCTGCGGTAGAGCTCGCGCAGCTGCTCGGCCAACATGGTGTCCCCGACGACGTGCAGGATCCGGTCCGGCGCGACCCTGCAGACTCGCGCCAGGTTCTCCTCCTCGCCCGCGAGGGAGGCGATCTCCCACGCCGACGTACGCCGGCGGCTGGTGAAGGCATCGGCGATCCGGCGCGCCTCCTGCGCGGCCGAGGTCGAGCTGAACTGGGCCTTGAGGCTCATGCGGACGTTCACGAGACGGCTCTCCTCGCTGGTGGCGGCAGGTTCAGTCCTGCAGCTGTGGCTGCAGGCGCGCGAGCAGAGCACGCCCGGTGTCGGTCAGGTGCACGACGGCGCTGTCGGCCAGCTGCGCATCGGCGACCACGGGCGGCCGGGTCCGCGGGCCCGGCACGGCGAGGTAGCCCTGCGCGACGGCGGCCGCCAGCCCTGATGTGTCCGCGGCCAGGCACGCCAGGCGCGGCACCGCGACGTTGGTCTGCAGGCCGAGGTGGCGGGTTGAGATCACGCCGAATCGGGATTCCTGATGCTGCAAAGACTCCATCTGCAGATACGTCGCGGCGGTCAGCCCGGCCGCGGCGAGCACAGCGTGGTTGTGCTGCTGCACCGCGGTGAGCGCCGCTGGGTCGGGCAGCGCGGGCAGCAGCACCGGCACGGACCGACCGGCTCCGGTGTCGAGGGCGATCTCGAAGCTGTGCCCGCCGGCGTGGTCGGCCGCCAGCGTGCACACGCCGCGGTCGCCGAGCTCGTCCGCTTCTTCAGCGGCCGCGGAACAGCCCACGAGGATCTGCAGCTCCCGCCGTGCCGGGGCGCCAAGGTCGAAGACCACCCACCACGCGTCCTCACCGCTCTGCTGCCCGAACGCGAAGTGCAGACCGCCGTGCCTGGGCTCGAGCTCGCACCAGTGCAGCGGCTCCACCTCGTTGCCCGGCTCCGGCAGCGCCGCCAGACGCTCCCACTCCCGCAAGGTGAGCAGGACTGTCGCCCCGCACCCAACCCGCACCCGGCTCACGCCCGCACCCTCCTCATGATCACCTCGTCGCACGGTAGCCCGACACGTGGCCAGGAGCCGACCTTCGCGGGCATCAGGGCAGCTCGGTGACCGCTGGTGAGGCCGGCGATCCCGCCGGCACGTGAGCCAGCAGGTGCTGCACGGTGTCGGCGAGGCTGAAGCTTCCGGGAAGAGTGGTTTCCCCGGGCACGCCGAGCTGGTCATTCGCGACGTACCAGCTGCGCATGTCCTCGGGGGTGAAGTCCCGGGCCTGGGGGCGGCTGGCGTGGCGGGCCACGGTGTCCTCGAACGGCACGTCGAAGTAGATAACGTGGGTGCGGCCGCGGTGGTCGGCGACCAGGCGGCGCAACAGGGCGCCGTAGCGGTCGGCATGGAGGATTCCTTCGAGGACGACGTGGAACCCGTGGTCGAGAGCGTGGCGGGCGACGAGGTCGATGAGCCCGATGTTCGCCCCGCCGGGACGGTCGAGCTCGCGCAGCACGTGCCGGCGCAGAAGGTCCTGCTGCACCAGGGCCAGGCCCCGCCCGTAGGCGGAACGCAGAGCCTCGGCCACCGTCGTCTTGCCCGAGCCCGAAGGGCCACGCAGCACCAAGAGCGTGGTGTTCTCGTACCCGGTCAGGCTGCTCATGAGGCGGATCCTTGGTCTGCTGGCGGAGATGGGTTCTCGCCGGCGGTGATGAGGTCGGCGAGGGTGGGGGCGGCGCTGTCGGCGAGCTGGTGGGCTTGTTCGAGGTAAGCCTCGGTGGTGGCGAGGGTGGCGTGGCCGAGGTCGAGAGAGATCTGCCGGAGTGGGATGCCGTGGGCTTCGGCGGCGATCGCGTAGAGGTGGCGGGCCGCGTGGGGGTGGATGGTGTCGGCGATCGCCCGCACGGCGGCGGCGTGGACCCGGATGGTGCTGGAGCTCGCGCCGCGGCGCAGGAGGCTGCGGCACAGGTATTGCAGCGTGTCGGTGATCTGCTGGGGCTCGAGCCGGTTCCCGGCGCGGCTGGTCAGCAGCGGCCGGTCGGCCGTTTTCGCTGACACCTGCCCGCGCACGGCGATCTCGCTGGTGGCCTCGGCGGCGTCGCGGTCGGCGAGGTATTCGTCGATCATGGCCAGGGCCCAGTCGACGACGAGGACCCAGCGGCGTTTGCGGCCCTTGCCGTTGATCCACAGCGCGGGTTTCCCGTTGGGACCGGCGCGGTGCAGATCGCGCCGGTTGAGCGCGCACAGCTCTTCGGCCCGGATCCCGGTGGTGGTGAGGATCGCGACGATCACCCGGTAGCGCAGGCGCACGTCCGGAACCGGGTAGGTCTCGGCGGCGTAGCGCAGCGCGCGGGCCTGGCCCAGGGTCAGCGGCACTGTCGGGTGCTCGGGTTCGGGCTTGAGCACGCCGAGGTTGCGCCGCTCGGTCGCGGGCAGTGCCGCGGCGACCTCGAAGGTGGTGGCGCCGCGGGCGCGCATTTCCCGGTACCACGCGGCGACCGCGCCCAGGCGGGCCTTGCGGGTGTTCGCCGAGACCCCGGCCGCGTCCTGCACGGTCAGCCACGTGCGCAGCGCGTCGCGGGTCATGTCGGTGAGCGGGTTGAGCCCGGCTGCGGCGCACCACGGGAAGAATGCAGTTGCTTCCGGTAGGGCCAGCACGTTGCGGTGGGTCGGCTCCCCGCGCCACAGGCGCTGGTCCGCGCGCGGGATCCCGAGCGCGTTGGCGTGGGCCTTCTTGGTGTTGGCCGAGGTGTAGGCGGTGTGCAGCCACCGGGCTGCGGTGTCGATGACCTCTCGCGCCCAGTCCGGCTCGGCGTCCTCGTCGCCGCGCGGTTGCTCATCCGTGGTCGCGAGCGCGGTGCCGGGGGTGGCGCCGGACAGGACGGTGCCCGCCGTGGCGTAGCAGTCGACGTCGTCGTCATCGTCGCGATCTGGGGCCGTGGCGTCCTCGGTGCCGGGCGCGGTGGGCGGGGTGAGGAGCTGGTTGGCGGGTTCGGGGTAGCGGGTCGCCCAGTCCTCGAGCTCGGTGTGGTGGGCGCGCAGCTGGACCGCCATCGCGGCCAGCGACACCGCGACCGGGTCCGGGTGCTCCACCGCGAGCGCCGCCTCGGCGGCGTCGCGCAAGAGCGCGGCGGCCTCCTGCAGCGTGGGCGAGTGCGTGGTCAGCCGGCGACGGGAGATCTCTCGCGCGCCGGCCACGGTCGTCGAGTCGCGGCGTGGCACCAGCCGGGCGGCGCCGGTGGCCAGCTCCACGAGCCGGTCGGCCATCGCGTCGGCTTCCGCACGCCGCTCGGCCAGGAATCCGGCCTCGCTGCCGCGGCCGCCCGAGTCTTCGGGCACGCTCGCCTGCCGCAGGAATATCGGCAGCTGCCGGGCCATCTCGATCACCAGGTCGACTACCCGGAACCGGCCGCTGTGCACCGGCTCGGTGGCCAAGGTGGGATCACCGCACAGCGCGGCCGCGAGCTCCCGCAGCACTGCACTGACCTCGACCAGCCGGTCGCGCGCCCACACCAGCACCGCACGGTCTCCGGCGAGCCGGGCGCCGGACGCCTCTGTGTCGCACGCCGCCGCCGCGGCGCGCAGGTGCGCCACGGCATCCGGCTCACCAGCACCGGCCTGTTGTAGATCGTGTGGCGACGTCACGGATGAGTTCTCTCCCAACAAGGCTTGGTCAGACCGAGGTAGAAACGGCCGTTTTCGCAGCGGTCTTCGTCGAGCATTCGGCTAGGACTGGACGATGTGGTTGGCGACGTTCCCGGCGATCGTCGCGTCGTTTGCGATCACCACATCGTCGTGCTCGACCTCGGGTGTCGAGCCGGCGCTGCCGCTATGGGTCTTCTCCACCCAGCGGTCGGCGGCTTCGCCGGCGGCGGCCCAGTCCTCCCGGAGCTGGGCGAGCCGCCGGCGCAGGCGGCGGGCGCTCACGACCGGGCCTCGTCGGCCAGGGCGCTCGGCTCGGTGCGGCGCGTCGTGCGCAGATGCGTGGTCAGGGCGTCCAGCTGGGCGCTGACGATGGACAGGTCGTGCTCGGCGCCGCCGTCGGCGAGGGACTGGTCGCGCAGCACCTGGTGCTGGTGGTCGGCTTCCTGCACCGTGATCGGGTCGGTGGCGGCCAGGCGATGCGCGAGATCTTCGGCGCGTGCGCGCTCGGCGCGGGCATGCTCATCGGCGGCGAGCCCGACGTCGACCTGGCGGGCCTGGGCCAGCAGGGTTTCCAGCTGCCGAGTCAGCTCGGCCAGCTCGGTGTCGAGCGCCGCGATCTCCGCGGCGCGTGCCGCGGCGGCGCGCGCCAGGTCCGGGTGG